>CALCXF010000156.1 GCA_937907685.1 uncultured Nostocoides sp. | reverse complement strand
CACCGTCACCGCAGCGGCGGAGGCCGGAGCCGGCATGGTGAGGTACGTCGGGACCCCCACACCCGCCGGCCTCGTCGCCGCGGCGGTGCCGGAGGCCGTTCACGGCGTCGGGCGGGTGCAGGCATGGGTCGTCGGGCCGGGGCTGGACGCCTCGTCCAGCGGCGAGGGGGCCAGTGCACAGCTCGACGCGGCCCGCACGGCCCTGCGAGGCACCGAGCCGGTCGTCGTCGACGCGGGTGGTCTCGACCTCCTGGACGACGCGGTGCTCCGGGGACGGCGCGATCGGGGCACCCTCCTCACACCCCATGCGGGCGAGTGCGGTCGTCTTCTCACCCGCCTGGGGGTGGAGGAGGTTCCACGGGAGACCGTGGAGGCAGCGCCTCTGGAGCATGCCCGCGAGCTCGCTCGGCTGACGGGCGCCACCGTGCTCCTCAAAGGTTCGACGACACTGGTCGTCGCCCCGGGGGAGCGTGCCACCGCGTTCTCCCAAGCCGACGCGCCAGCCTGGCTCGCCACGGCGGGCGCCGGTGATGTGTTGGCCGGCCTGGCCGGCGCACTGCTGGCCGCCGGGCTCCCAGCGGACGAGGCGGGGGCTCTTGCAGCGCTCGTGCACGGCGTGGCGGCGGACCGCGTGAACCCCGGGGGACCGGTCCGGGCGCTCCGGGTGGCGCACGGCATCCCCCACGCGGTCGCCCACCTGCTGGGCCGGGCCGGCACTGCCGCGTCCTAGACTCGGTCCCCCCATGACGACGTCCGCCCATGTTCCCGACCCCGCGCGCGCGGGTGCCTCTGCGTGGGTGAGCATCGACCTGGACGCGATCCGCGACAACGTCGCCGAGCTCGTGCGCAGGGCGGGGCCGGCCGACGTCATGGCCGTCGTCAAGGCCGACGGCTACGGCCACGGCCTCGAGCCGTCCGCTCGGGCGGCCCTCGCCGGCGGCGCCACCTGGCTCGGCGTGGCACAGCTGGCCGAGGCGCTCCAGCTGCGCGCGACCGGCATCACCGCTCCGGTGCTCACCTGGCTCTTCCCCCCCGGGGCCGACGTCGCGGGCGCCATCGACGCCGACATCGAGGTGACCGTCGGGAGCCCGTGGACCCTCGACGCCGTCGTCGCGGCGGCCCGCGAGCGAGGGCGGGCGGCGCGGGTGCAGGTGAAGGTCGACACCGGACTGGGCCGGGGCGGCATCCTCACCGACTGGTCCGAGATGGTCCATGAGATCGCCCGAGCCGAGGCCGAGGGTGCCGTCCAGGTGACCGGCGTCTGGTCACACCTCGCGTGGGCGGACGCGCCCCAGCACCCGACGGTGCGGGCCCAGCAGGAGCGCTTCGTCGAGGCCTGCGACGAGCTCGAGCGGGCCGGAGTGCGTCCGCCGATGCGACACCTCGCGAACTCCGCCGCGACTCTCACCAACCCGACCGCGCACTTCGACCTCGTCCGGCCAGGACTGGCCGTCTACGGACTGTCCCCGGTGCCGGATCTCGGCGCGCCCGCCGACTTCGGGCTGCGGGAGGCCATGCGGGTCACCGCCCGGCTCTCGCTCGTCAAGCGCGCCCGGGCCGGTCAGGGCGTGAGCTACGGACACGAACACGTCACCGACCGCGACACCGTGCTCGGCCTCGTCCCGATGGGGTACGCCGACGGCATCCCCCGCTCGGCGGGTGGGCGCGGGCCGGTGCTCGTCGGCGGGGAGCGGAGCACCATAGCCGGTCGCGTGTGCATGGACCAGTTCGTCGTCGACCTGGGGCGGGGGTACGCCGGTGCCGCCGGCGATGAGGTCGTCATCCTGGGTCGCGGCGCCGACGGTGAACCGACCGCCCAGGAGTGGGCCGACGCCGCCGGGACGATCAACTACGAGATCGTGACCCGGATGGCCCCGCGGCTGCCACGGGTGCTCGTGGGAGGGCACGGCTGATGCCGCGGCGTCCGTCCCGGCCGCTGGGCGCGGCGGCGAGTGCCGTGGGGGAGCGCTTGCGAGTCGCGCGTGGTGGGTTCCGTTCGGTCGACGCGCCGGACGGCTGGACGCACGTCCCGACCGAGTCGCTCGTGGTGTCCACCGAGGACGGCGTGGCGCTCCACGTCGAGATCGACGCTCCCGAGCCGGCGAGCCGGGCACGGCCACACCTCGGCGGCAGGCCTCCGACCGTCGTCCTCGTCCACGGCTTCGCCCTCTCGATGCAGTCGTGGGTGCTGCAGCGCCGCGCCCTCATCCACCACGGCTTCCGGGTCGTCACCTACGACCAGCGCGGTCACGGACGTTCCGGGCAGCCGGACCTCGACCGGTGCAACGTCGCCCAGCTCGGCCGCGACCTGTCGGCCGTCCTCGATGCGACGTGTCCCAGTGGTCCGGTCGTGCTCGTGGGCCACTCGATGGGGGGGATGAGCATCATGTCGTATGCCGGCCAGCATCCCGACCTGGTCCGCGATCGCGTCCTCGCCGTGGCTCTCGTCTCGACGAGCTCTGGTGGTGCGGCGATGACCGAGATGGGCCTGGGTCCGGCGGCCGGCAAGCTCGTCGGCTCGGTCGGGCCCGGCGTGCTCACCCGGCTGTCCCGGCACTCGGGTCCCATCGGCATGCTGCGGAAGGTGGGCCGCGGGGTGCAGAACGCGGTCGTCGAGAGGTGGGCGTTCGACTCACCGGTGAGCGACGACCTCGTCGACGTCGTCGCGACGATGATCTTCCAGACGCCGTTCGACGTCATGGCGGCTTTCCTCCCGGACATCCACGCGCTCGACGTCAACAACGACCTCGCCCCGCTGACCGGCGTGGAGACCCTCGTGATGAACGGCGCCGGCGACCTCCTCACCCCTCCCTCGCACAGTGAGGAGATCGTGCGGCGGATCCCGGGGGCCGAACACGTCGTCGTCCAGGACGCAGGCCACATCCTCATGTTGGAGCACCCCCAGCTCGTGACCCAGCAGCTCCTCATGCTCATCTCCCGGGCCCAGCGGGCGGTCACCGAGGGAGTGCCCGTGAGCAGCAAGCCGAGGGTGCGCCGCACCATCCAGGACATCTCGAAGAAGCGGCGCGTCGCCCGGGCCAGGGCCGCCAGGTCCGGACGGGACGCGGCCTCGTGAGCGAGCTGGACGTGACCCGGTGACCGGGCGCTGCCGCTTCGACCTGCCCCGGGTGGAGGACACCCGGGCGCTCGGACGCCTGCTGGGCGGGATGCTCCACGCCGGCGATCTCGTCGTGCTCACTGGCAGCCTGGGAGCGGGCAAGACGACCCTGACCCAGGGCATCGCGGAGGGGATGGGCGTCCGCGGGCCGGTCACGTCGCCGACCTTCGTCATCGCGCGCATCCACCCGTCGACCGTCGGGGGGCCCGCGCTGGTGCACGTCGACGCCTACCGCCTCGGCGGTGGGCTCGAGCTCGACGACCTCGACCTCGACACGTCCGTGGACGACAGCGTCACCGTCGTGGAGTGGGGGCACGGGCTGGCCGAGGACCTCAGCGAGGACCGCCTCGAGGTGGTGCTCGACGTCGACCCGGCCACGGAGGCGCGCACGGCCACCGTCTGCGGTGTGGGTGGACGGTGGTCGCAACCCACCACCGACGGCGCACGGGCCGCCGCCGGCACGACGCGGGAACCCTCCGGCGCTTCGCGGGCTGCCGGGCCGTTCGAGGAGCTGGGTGGGCAGCCGTGCTGATCCTCGGCATCGACACCGCGACCTCGGCCATCGCCGTGGGGCTGAGCGACGGTGAGCGCACGGCATCCGACCGCAGGATCGACCCCAAGGGCCATGCGGAACACCTCGCGCCCCTCGTCGGGGACCTTCTCGCGGGTGAGGGCGTATCTCCCGGTGACCTCACGGCGATCGTCGTGGGGACGGGTCCCGGCCCCTTCACCGGCCTCCGGGTCGGTATGGTCACCGGCCTCACCATGGGGCATGCGCTGGGCGTGCCGGTCCACGGCATCTGCTCGCTCGACGTGCTCGCGCACCAGGCACTCTGCGACGAGTGCGAGAGCGGTCGCCCGGGCCACCGCCTCCGCACCCACGGCGACGTGCTGGTCGCCACGGATGCCCGCCGCAAGGAGGTCTACTGGGCGCACTACCGGGTCGGTGGCGCTCCGGACGGGCGGCAGGCGCTCTTACCACTGACCCAGCCGGCCGTCGACCGACCGGCGGATCTACCGGCGGACCTGCGGGAGCTCCCCACGGCGGGCCGGGGGCCGGTGCTCTACCCCGACCTCTTCCCGCACCCTGGAGGACTGCTGGACGTCGATGGTGGCGTGCTGGCCCGGCTCGGCGCCCTGGGGCTGCGCGACGGTCGGGAGATGCCCGTCGAGCCGCTCTATCTGCGTCGACCCGACGCGCTGACCACCGCCGAACGGGGAGCGGGGCGATGAGCGCCTCCACCGGGGTGAGGACCGGCGTCGTGCGCGAGGCGCGGTGGACCGACGTCCCGGCGCTCGCGGCACTCGAGCCCGAGCTCTTCCCGGATGCCGCGTGGTCCGAGGAGACCTGGTGGGCCGAGCTCGCCGGGCGTCCGCGGCGGGACTACGTGGTCATCGACGACGCGGAGGGCGTGGTGGCGTATGCCGGGCTCGACCACGGCGGTGACGTCGCCGACCTCATGACGGTCGGCGTCGCGCCCCGGGGTCGAGGCCTCCGGCTCGGGCAGCGGCTCCTCGACGAGCTCGAGCGCCGTGCCGGCGCTCGCGACACGGCATCCCTGCTCCTGGAGGTACGCGCCGACAACACCGCAGCCCGCGCACTCTACGAGGACAGCGGCTACGAGGTGCTCTCGACCCGTCACCGGTACTACCAACCCGGGGACGTCGATGCGCTCGTGATGCGCAAGCTGTTGCCACGGAGGCGTCGTGTGCCCTGACGCACCACTGGTGCTCGGCATCGAGACCTCGTGCGACGAGACCGGGGTCGGCATCGTGCGCGGCGAGGCGCTCCTCGCCGACGAGATCGCGAGCAGCGTGGACGAGCACGCGCGCTTCGGGGGCGTGGTGCCCGAGGTGGCGAGCCGGGCGCACCTCGAAGCGATGGTGCCGACGATCGAACGAGCCTGCCGCACGGCCGGGGTGGCGTTGCGCGACCTCGACGCCGTGGCCGTGACCTCCGGACCCGGCCTTGCTGGCGCGCTCATGGTGGGGGTCGCCTCGGCGAAGGCGCTCGCCCTCTCCCTCGGTGTGCCGCTCTACGGCGTCAACCACCTCGCGAGCCACGTCGCCGTCGACATCGTCGAGCACGGGCCGTTGCCGGAACCCACGCTGGCGTTGCTCGTGTCCGGTGGTCACTCCTCGCTGCTGCTCGTCCCGGACGTCACGCACGACGTGCGCAGCCTGGGCTCGACCATCGACGACGCCGCCGGAGAGGCGTTCGACAAGGTCGCCCGCGTGCTGGGGATGCCGTTCCCGGGCGGCCCGCACATCGACCGTGCCGCCCGCAGCGGCGAGGTCGTGCTCGACTTCCCCCGCGGGCTGACCACCGGCCGCGACATGCAGCGGTACCGCTTCGACTTCTCGTTCTCGGGCCTGAAGACGGCGGTGTCCCGGTGGGTGGCGGCGCGCGAGGCGTCGGGTGAGCCGGTGCCGGTCGCGGACGTGGCCGCGAGCTTCCAGGAGGCGGTCGTCGACGTGCTCACCCGCAAGGCCGTGCTCGCGTGCCGGGAGCACGGTGTGGGGCACCTGCAGATCGGAGGCGGGGTGGCGGCCAACTCCCGGTTGCGGGCCATGGCCGCCGAGCGCTGCGAGGCGGCGGGTATCGAGCTGAGGGTGCCGCGGCCGGGGCTGTGCACGGACAACGGCGCCATGGTGGCCGCGCTGGGTGCCCAGATGGTGCTCAGGGGCCGGACCGCGTCGGAGCTGTCCCTGCCGGCCGACTCCTCCCTCCCGGTCACCGTCGTCCAGTCCTGACAGGTCGGGGTCAGCCGGAGGAGGTGGAGCAGGGCAGCAGGCCCATCCGCTCCTTGAGGGTGAGGACGCGCTCGACCGCGGCGTCGACCTTCTCAGCCATCTCCGGGTCCTTCGCGGCCGCCTTCTCGAGCGCCTCGAGCATCTCGTCCGCGTCGGAGGCGGCGCCCGTGAGCACGATGTCACCACCGGCGGCGACGACCCGGACGGCCCGGTCGCCGGGGTCGACGTCCTCGAGGGCCTCGGCGTTGACGTCATCGGTGATGACGACGCCGTCGTAGCCCAGCTGCTCGCGCAGCAGGCCGGTGACGATCTTCTCGGAGAACATGGCGGGATTCTCCGCGTCGAGCTTGGGATAGCGCGCCGAGGCCATCATGACCAGCCCGGCGCCTGCCTCGATACCGTCCGCGAACGGCTGGAGGAACGGGTCGTCCTCGGTGGCCACCTCGTCCGTGATCCCGGTGGAGGAGAAGTCGGTGTTGTTCCGGATGCGGCCCAGGCCGGGGAAGTGCTTGACGGTTCCCTCCACGCCTCCCTCGAGCATCCCCTCGAGGAACGCCGTGGCTGAACGGGACACCTCCTCGGGCGTCGAGCCGTACTGCCGGCCCCACTTCCCGATGGGCTCGTTGGCCCGGCCGATGTCCTCGGGCACCGTGTCGGTGACCGGGGCGAGGTTGACGTTGACCCCGGCGGCCTTGAGCTCCTCGGCCCACGAGGCGGCGGCCTCGGTCAGCTCGGCGGGGTCCATCGCGGCCTGCTTCCGGGCGGCCGGTGGTCGGGTGAAGCCCTGCCCCCGCAGCTGGTGGACGATCCCCCCCTCCTGGTCGGCGGCGACGAGGAGCCCCACGTCGCCCGTGCTCGTGGCGGACGCGAGCCCCTGGACGTGGTCCGACGTTCGGGTCACCTTGTCGGCCCCGTTCCAGCCCCCGAGGTAGATGACGTTCCCGACGTGGGACTCGACGATGACCTCGTCCAGGGACCGGAGCGGGGCGTTGGCGTCGAAGCCCACCATGAGGAGCTGGCCCCGCCGCTGCTCGGGGGTGAGGCTCTCGATGGTCTCCGCCACGCAGGCGGCCGCGGGGTCGGCCGACGCCGTGGGGCTCGGGGCGGCGGTCACCGGGGCGCTGGCGGCCGGCGAGGCCGAGGCGGCCGGGCCGCTCGTGGACGCCTGCCCCGTGCCGCCGGCGCACCCGGCGACGACGAGCGGGAGCACGCCGCAGGTCCCGACGAGGAGCCGGCGGGCAGGGCGGGGTCGCGTCGTCGGCAGATTCACCCGACGACGGTACGTGACCGACCCGGTGCCCGACGAACGGCGTGCACGAGGACCCCCGGCATCGGCGATGATCGTGGCCATGGCGAGCATCCCCGTGATCCTCGACGTCGACACCGGTGTGGACGACGCGTGCGCGCTGCTGCTCGCCGGCCTGCATCCTGGCCTCGACCTCCGTGCCGTGACCTGCGTGGCCGGCAACGCGCCATTGTCGGACGTCGTCCGCAACACCCTGACCGTCCTCGGGCGGGTGGAGCGGGCCGACGTCCCGGTCGGTGTGGGCGCCGCCCGGCCGCTCCTCGAGGATCCCGTCGACGCGCGCCACGTCCACGGATCCGACGGGATGGCGGACCTCGGCCTCTCCCCGCCGACCCTGTCGCCCGATCCCCGGAGTGCCCTGGACCTCCTGCGGGACACCATCGACGAGGGCGCGGCATCGGGTGAGCCGGTGACGGTCGTGCCGTTGGCGCCGATGACCAACCTGGCCCTCCTGGCCCGGGTGCACCCGGAGGCGTTCGGACGGATCGGCCGGGTGGCCTTCATGGGTGGGGGCGCACACGTCAGCAACGCCACCGCAGCAGCGGAGTTCAACGTGTTCCACGACCCCGAGGCCGCGGCCATCGTCCTCGACGCCTGTGCCGTGAGCGACGTCCCGGTCACGATGTACGGGCTCGACGTCTTCTACGCACCGATGGTCACGGACGCGCAGGTCGGCGCACTCCGCGCGGGCGGCTCGCCCGCCGCCTCGCTGGCCGCCGACCTCGTCTCGTTCCACCACCGCCGGTTCGCCAACGACGGCGCGACCATCGGCGACGCCGGCGCGGTGGCGATGCTCCTCGACCAAGATGCCGTCCACACCCAACGCCTGCCGGTGCGGGTGGAGCTGACCGGAACGTGGACCCGTGGCCGCACGGTCGTCGACCGCCGCGACTGGAGCGGTGGGCTGGCCCACGACCCGCACGGCCTCGCCCCGGCGATGGTCGACGTCGCCCTCGACGCCGACGGGCCACGGATCGCCGACCTCTGGTTGCGCACGATGCACGGCGGCGTGCCGTCGTGAGCGGGCGCGTCGTCGTGCTCGGGTCGCTCAACGTGGACCTCGTCACCCGGGTCGAACGGCATCCGCGCCCCGGCGAGACGGTGCTCGGCACCGGCCTCGTCCGGTTGGCCGGTGGCAAGGGGGCCAACCAGGCGGTCGCGGCTGCCGCGGCCGGCGCGAGCGTCGCCATGGTCGGGTGTGTCGGCGACGACGCCGGCGGCACGGCATACCGGGCGCGGCTCACCGCCCGTGGAGTCGACGTCCACGCGGTCCGGGTCGTTCCCGGCGTACCGAGCGGGCACGCGGTGGTCACCGTGGCGGAGGACGGGGAGAACTCGATCGTCGTCGTGCCCGGCGCCAACGAGCTCCTCGACGAGCGCGAGGTGGCGGCGCTCGACGGCCTGCGCCCGGGTGACGTCCTCCTCGTCCAGCTCGAGGTGCCCCGCGCGGTGGTCTGCACGGCGGTGCGCCGAGCGACGGGCCGTGGCGCCCGGGTCGTCCTCAACATCGCGCCGTATGCCGCCCTTCCGCCCGACGTCGTGGCGCTCGCCGACCCGGTGGTCGCCAACGAGCACGAGATGGCGGCCCTCGCGGAGGCCGGCGCGGAGCCACGATCGGTCCTCGTGACGTTCGGCGCGAACGGCGCCTCGTGGGACGGCGTGACCGTTCCGGCTCATCTCGTGCCCGCGGCCGAGGTTGCGGACACCACGGGAGCGGGGGACGCGTTCTGCGGCGCGCTGGCCGCGGCCCTCGCACGGGGCGCTCGGCGGGACGAGGCCCTCGACGCCGCCCTCGCCGCCGGCGCCGCGGCCGTGCTCCACGAGGGGGCGCAGCCCGACCCCACCCTCTGACCGGGGTCCGCCGCGATCAGGCCGGGTCGACCACGAGGACCGCCTGCTCGCCGGCCACCCGGGTGAGGATGACGGTGGCCTGCGCCCCGCCGCCGGCCTTGCGCCCGATGCGCAGCTGCCGGCGCAGCTCGTCGTCGTCCAGGCGCACGCCGCGCTTCTTGATCGTCAGCCCGGTGATGCCGTGCTGCCGCAGCCAAGCCCGCAGGGACCGCTCGCTGAACGGCATGACCTCGCGCACGGCATACCGACGGGCGAAAGGGACGTCGACCTCTGCCTCGGACACGACGTACCCCAGGCCGCGGTCGACCTCGCTGCCGAGGGTGGCCGCGGTGACGGCGCCGAGCAGCCCCGCCTGGGTGACGGCCCGGTCCGGCTCGTAGAGCCACGGCCCGACCGTGGCGAGGGACGCGGTCGTCGGCGGGTCCGGTTCGGCCATCGTCTGGTCGACCTCGATGGGGGAGCGGTCCGGCCCGAGGATGCGGGCACTGCGCCCGGGCTGCTGAGCCAGAGGGCCCCACCACACCGCGCACTCGAGCACCTCCCCGGCGAACGACGTCCACTGCGCCTCGGTGCCGAGGGGGATGGCGTCGTGCGGCATCGAGGGCGAGAGCTTGGCTCCGGTGGCGGGCACCGCGGTGGCCACCTGGAGGACGAACTCCCACGTCGGCCTGATCTCGTCGAGCCGGAAGACCCGTTTGATCCGCCCGTGCCGGCCGGTGTGCCCCGGCACGCGTCGGGCAGGGTCGAGCCAGACCCCGACACGCGCGCGCAGCGGGTCGCGCGGCGGCTCGAACTCCTCGGCGAGCCCCACCCGGGCGCGGGAGTCCGGCCACGGCCGCAGGTTGATGTCGGCCACTGCGGCGGTCACCGGATCGACCTCGACGCCGTGGACGGTGACGCCCAAGGCGGACATCGCGACGGCATCCGACCCGATCCCGCAGCCGAGGTCGTGGACGGTGGCCAGGCTCGCGTTGTAGAAGCGCCCCGCGTGGGTCGCCGCCACCTCCAGGCGCGACGCCTGCTCGAGGCCGTCGGCGGTGTAGAGCATGTCGTGGGCGAACTCGCCGAACTTGGTCACCGCCCGGGCACGCAGTCGCTGCTGGGTGAGCAGTGCAGCGACGAAGTCGGGCGAGTGGCCCTCCCGACGGAGCCGGTCCTGCAGGCGCATGACCTCGCGCTCGTCGTAGGCGGGCAGGGAGCGCAGGATCGCCCGACCGTCGGGCGACCCCAGCGCTCGTACGGTCCCAACGTCCACGGCGCGCCATCCTGCCAGTTCCGCGGCGCCCCGCATCCCGGGCGTCCCGACCACTCAGGCGCCGTGTTCTGGCACTCGAGTTGACCGAGTGCTAAGGGGCGACCTAGATTTGGCTCATTGGCACTCACCCATGGTGAGTGCCAGCGCACCCGGGTCGTCATCGACCCCCGCGACGGCGAGAGCGGCCCGGAGCGCAGTCCCGTCCACTTCGACTCACCCCACAGGGGAGGAGCACACCGTGTCGGTTTCCATCAAGCCGCTCGAGGACCGCATCGTCATCAAGAGCCTCGAGGCCGAGCAGACGACCGCGTCCGGTCTCGTCATCCCGGACACCGCGAAGGAGAAGCCCCAGGAGGGCGAGGTCATCGCGGTCGGCCCCGGGCGCTGGAACGACGACGGCGACGAGCGCATCCCGCTCGACATCGCCGTCGGCGACCGCGTCATCTACAGCAAGTACGGCGGCACCGAGATCAAGCACAGCGGCGAGGAGTACCTCATCCTCTCCGCTCGCGACGTGCTCGCCGTCGTCGGCTGACGCACCCGTCCGTATGCCGTGACCGCGCCCCGGTGCGCACCCCAGCGAGGGTGCCGCCGGGGCGCGTCGGGTGACGGAGAACCACAGACCACCCGCCGGTGCGCGGCGCGAGCCCCGATCCGGCATCCCGATCACGAAGGACAGCAATGGCCAAGGAACTGGAGTTCAACGACTCCGCCCGCAAGTCGCTCGAGCGGGGCGTGGACGCCCTCGCGAACGCCGTCAAGGTGACGCTCGGCCCGAAGGGGCGCAACGTCGTCATCGACAAGAAGTGGGGCGCACCGACGATCACCAACGACGGCGTGACCATCGCTCGGGAGATCGAGCTCGAGGACGCCTACGAGAACCTCGGCGCGCAGCTCGCCAAGGAGGTCGCGACCAAGACCAACGACATCGCCGGCGACGGGACGACGACCGCGACGGTCCTCGCCCAGGCCATGGTCCACGAGGGCCTGCGCAACGTCGCGGCCGGCGCTGCGCCGTCGGCCCTCAAGCGAGGCATGGATGCGGCCGTCGAGGCTGTCTCCGAGGAGCTGCTGAGCGTCGCTCGGGAGATCGAGTCCAAGGAGGAGATCGCCCAGGTCGCCGCGCTCTCGGCGCAGGACCTCGAGATCGGCGACATCATCGCCGAGGCGTTCGACAAGGTGGGCAAGGACGGCGTCATCACGGTCGAGGAGTCCTCGACGGCGTCGACCGAGCTCGAGTTCACCGAGGGCATGCAGTTCGACAAGGGCTACATCAGCCCCTACTTCGTCTCGGATCCCGAGCGGATGGAGGCCGTCCTCGAGGACGCCTACGTGCTCATCAACCAGGGCAAGATCTCGGCGATCGCCGACGTCCTCCCGGTGCTCGAGAAGGTCGTCAAGTCGGGCAAGCCGCTTCTCGTCATCGCCGAGGACGTCGACGGCGAGGCGCTGTCGACGCTCGTCGTCAACAAGATCCGTGGCACCTTCACGGTCGTCGCGGTCAAGGCCCCCGGGTTCGGCGACCGCCGCAAGGCGATGCTGCAGGACATGGCCGTGCTCACCGGCGGCCAGGTCGTCGCGGAGGAGGTCGGCCTGAAGCTCGACCAGATCGGCCTTGAGGTGCTGGGCCAGGCCCGCCGCGTCGTCGTCACCAAGGACAACACGACGATCATCGACGGAGCCGGTGCGCACTCGGACGTCGAGGGGCGGGTGAACCAGATCAAGCAGGAGATCGAGCGCACCGACTCCGACTGGGACCGCGAGAAGCTCCAGGAGCGCCTCGCCAAGCTCGCGGGTGGCGTCTGCGTCATCAAGGTCGGCGCACACACCGAGGTCGAGCTCAAGGAGAAGAAGCACCGCATCGAGGACGCCATCTCGGCGACCCGGGCGGCCATCGAGGAGGGCATCGTCGCCGGCGGCGGCTCCGCCCTCATCCAGGCCGTGAAGGTCATCGAGGGGCTCGGGCTGCAGGACGACGAGAAGGTGGGCGCCTCCATCGTGCGCAAGGCCGCGGCCGAGCCGCTGCGCTGGATCGCCGAGAACGCCGGGCTGCAGGGCTACGTCGCCGTCGCCCGGGTGCAGGACCTCGACGCGGGCATGGGCCTCAACGCCGCGACGGGCGAGTACGAGGACCTCATCAAGGTGGGGGTCATCGACCCCGTCAAGGTGACCCGCAGCGCGCTGCGCAACGCGGCGTCCATCGCCTCGATGGTCCTGACGACCGACACCCTCGTCGTCGAGAAGAAGGAGGAGGAGCCGGTCGGCGCCGGTGGCCAGGGCCACGGCCACGGCCACTGACGCCTCCCCTCCCGCGCCCGTTGTCGGCGCATGTCAGGATGCCGTCCGCTCGCGCCCACGCAGAACGTGGACCGGGAGCGGGCGGCATCCGCGCGTCCCGGCTCGATGGTGTCGCCGGGACGCCGGAACGCCACTCGGGTACCCGGGACGAGCCCGCGTCCGTCTTCTCCGTGAGCGACAACCTTGGCTGCTCCCCAACCGCTGGAGGAGGGTATGAGCGTGGGTCGGACGCGGACCCCGGTCGTCGGGCCCCCGGCGGCCGCGGCGGACGGCTTCGACGCCTACGTTGAAGCCCGGGGGGCAGACCTCCTGCGCACCGCGTTCCTCCTCACCGGTGACCACCAACGTGCCGAGGACCTCGTGCAGACGGCGCTCGGGAAGGTCTGGTCGCGTTGGGACCACGTCGTCGAGCGGGCGGAGCCTGGTCCTCATGCGTACGTCCGCAAGGTCATGCTGACGACGTACATCGCGTGGTGGCGGCGACGCTGGAACGGCGAGGCGCCGACGGACGTGCTACCGGAGGTCGCACAGGCTGGTGACTCGGGGAGGGCAAGCGCCGAGCGGCTCGACCTCTTGCGTGCACTGTCCGCCCTCCCGCGCGGCCAGCGCGCCGTCGTCGTGCTGAGATACGTCGAGGACCTCTCGGAGGCGCAGACCGCCGAGGTGCTCGGCTGCTCTGTCGGCACGGTCAAGAGCCAGTGCTCCCGGGCACTCGCGGCCCTGCGTCGCAGTCCCCTTCTCGGGGAAGCCGGTGACCCGTCGTGACGAACCTCGAGAGCAGGCTGCGCGAGGTCCTCGCGGAGGTCGAGACGGGACCAGTGAACCCTTCAGCCCTCGCCCGGGGAGCCCGGCGATCCGCCGCGCGGACCCGGCGCCGGGTCGTGCTGGGGAGCGCCTCTGCGGTGGCCGTGGCCGTCACCGTGGCTGTCGTGGGCGCCATCGACCTCGGGCGTGAGCAGACGCTGGTCCCGGCGACGTCAACACCGGTGCAGAGCACGGTGACAGCGGGAGAGCTGTGCTCCCGCGCCGCCCAGGACATCACGGCGGAGGCCTTGGTGCCGGCGCCTCTCAGCGAGGGCTACTCGGCGCTGGCGCTCTGCCCGGCCGATCCTTCGGCGTCACCGTGGGGCTCCTTGGCCATGCCCAGCCTCGTCACGGGCCGGGCCATGGATGTCGTTGTGCTCGGCCACGGCGGCCCACCGTCGGAGCAGTGCGGCCACGACCTGGACTTCCCGGACCTGCGCTTCGTCCTGCAGTCCGTCACGGGTCAGGTTGTCGGCCTCCAGGGCGACGAACTCCGTTGTGACGGCCGCTACAGCGTGCAGTCCTTCTATGCCGCGCGCGCCGAGAGCGACTTGGCCGCAAGCGGGGGCCGGACGGTGGGGGGTGCCGCATGCGCACCGGTCTACCCGCGATACCCGCCTCCTGGTCCTGGCGGCGCCGAGACGACCGAGCCGATCCGCTCCGTCGTCGTCTGCGTGCACCCGCCGTCGCGCGAGGTGATCGTGGACGCCGTCCCTCGGTTCACACCGGTCATCGGGTTCACCGCCCCCGGAGACGGGTCGACGATCGTCCAGGGATGGAGATCGGGACGGGTCACGAGCGGTCCGCTCGAGGAATGCCCCTGGTTGGGCGCCGTGGTGGTGCTCCAAGCCGAGGGGCCGAACGCCCAGGCCTTCCAACAGCAGCTGCGCTGTGAGCCCCCGGATGTCAGTGGGGATGCCAGGTGGCTGTCCCTGTCGCCGGCCGCAGAGCAGGTCATCCGGTCCTTCCTCGACGAGGCGCAACCGCCGTCATGAGGTGGCCCTCCCGCCCCTGCGCAGCGGAGGCGCCTGCATGGGACACGCAGAAGCGGGTCCGGTCGACACCGCGCTCAGCCTCGTGTGACGACATCCAAGGTCTGGCCCTCGAACATCACCCTGTCGCCGGGGCGAACCTGGGCGCCCCGGCGCGTCTCGACCTCGCCGTTCACGGTGACCAGCCCTCGTTCGATGACCTCGCGCGCCGCCCCACCGTCGTCGACGAGGCCCGCGAGCTTGAGCAGCTGGCCCAGCCGGATCGACTGGTCACGGATGGCGACCTCCAAGGGGGTGCTCACCCGGGTCAGGCTAGTGCGGGCGCTGCGCCCCGCGCGCGCAGCGCGTCCCGTCCGTGGTGACCTCGTTGTCACCGACGGACGGGCCGCCCTGCCGGCCCTCGCTCCCCACCGGAGTTGGTGGCGGCGACCCGTCCGGACGGGCCGCCGCACGATCATGACGCGATGTGGCGCTCGCGTGTGTAGTAGGACTCCCGCTCGTCCTCGGTGAGGCCCCCCCAGACCCCGTAAGGCTCGCGGACCGTGAGCGCGTGGGTCCGGCACTGCTGGAGCACCGGGCAGCTCACGCACACCTCCTTGGCCGCGCTCGCTCGGGTGCGTCGCTTGCTTCCGCGCTCGCCCTCCGGGTGGAAGAACACCTCCGGGCCCACCCTCCGGCAGGCGCCGTCGAGCTGCCAGTCCCACAGATCGGCCACGGGACCCGGCAGTCGGGTGATCTCGGCCATGCGTACCTCCGCGTGCTGGGTGCCCCTCAGTGAGTGGCTCGGTCATCACGCTAGGAGGGCATTGGTACACGGTGGGCAAGCGTTTGGTAAGGACTTGGTCAAGGCCTGTGTCGACGGGACTTCGGCCATCTGACCTCCGATTTTGGGCGCCTGCGGAATCCGTGCCATCGCGTCCCCACTGCGTCCCGAATGGTTCGCCGACACGGTGTTCGGCGTCGTGTCCGGCTCGTCGAACCGCACCCCGTAGAATCGGGCAATGAGCCTCGGACTCGACGAGACCAGCACCTCGGCGGAGCGCCCCCTCGGCACGGGTGACCCGCTCGCCCCGTCGAGCGCTCCATCACCCGTCGTGTCCGCGGCGTCGGCAGAGCCCGCTGCGCCATCGCCCTTCGCCGAGCTCGGTCTCACCTACGACGACGTGCTGCTGCAACCGGGGGAGACCGACGTCATCCCGAGCGACGTCGACACCACGACCCGGCTCACCCGGGGAATCTCGATCCGGGTTCCGCTGATCTCGGCGGCGATGGACACGGTGACCGAGGCCCGGATGGCCATCGCCATGGCGCGCCACGGTGGCATCGGGATCCTCCACCGCAACCTCTCGATCCACGACCAGGCGTACCAGGTCGACCTCGTCAAGCGGACCCAGACCGGGATGATCTCCAACCCGGTGACCATCGGCCCGGACGCGACCCTGGAGGACCTCGACGAGCGGTGTGGCCGCTACCGCGTCTCCGGACTTCCCGTCGTCGACGAGGGCGACCACCTCCTCGGCATCGTCACGAACCGCGACCTGCGCTTCACCCCTGTCGCGGACTGGGCGCACACCCTCGTGCGCGAGGTCATGACGCCCATGCCGCTCATCACCGGCCAGGTCGGCATCAGCCACGACGAGGCGACACTGCTCCTGCGCCAGCACAAGCGCGAGCGCCTCCCGATCATCGACGAGGAGGGCCGGCTGCGAGGCCTCATCACGGTGAAGGACTTCGTGAAGTCGGAGCAGTTCCCCCAGGCCAGCAAGGACGGCGACGGCCGCCTGCTCGTCGGCGCCGCGGTGGGCTACTTCGGCGAGGCCTGGGAGCGCGCGACGACGCTGGTCGAGGCGGGTGTCGACGTGCTCGTCGTCGACACCGCGCACGGCCACGCCCGTCTCCTCCTCGAGATGGTGGAGCGGGTCAAGAAGGACCCGGCGACGCGTCACGTCCAGGTCATCGGCGGCAACGTCGCCACCCGAGCCGGTGCCCAGGCTCTCGTCGATGCAGGTGTCGATGCCGTCAAGGTGGGCGTGGGGCCCGGCTCCATCTGCACCACCCGGGTGGTGGCGGGCGTGGGGGTCCCACAGGTCACCGCCATCCACCAGGCATCACTGGCCTGCGGCCCGGCGGGGGTGCCGCTCATCGGCGACGGCGGCCTCCAGTACTCCGGGGACATCGCCAAGGCGCTCGTCGCTGGAGCGGACACCGTCATGGTGGGCTCGCTGCTCGCCGGCTGTGAGGAGTCGCCCGGCGAGCTCGTGTTCATCAACGGCAAGCAGTTCAAGGCGTACCGAGGCATGGGCTCTCTCGGCGCCATGTCGTCGCGGGGCAAGAAGTCCTACTCCCGGGACCGGTACTTCCAGGCCGAGGTCACCTCCGACGACAAGATCGTCCCGGAGGGGATCGAGGGCCAGGTCGCCTACCGGGGGCCGGTCGGTGCGGTCGCCCACCAGCTCATCGGCGGCCTCCACCAGTCGATGTTCTACGTCGGGGCTCACACCGTGCCGGAGCTCAAGGCCAAGGGCCGCTTCATCCGGATCACCACCGCAGGACTGCGCGAGTCGCACCCGCACGACGTCACCGGCATCGTCGAGGCGCCGAACTACTCCACCCGGGGCTGAGCGACCAGCGCGTCCCGGTACGACGGCAGCGCCACCCCGCCGTCCCGGGTGCGGTCGACGGAGGTCGCCAGAAGCACTGCGCGCACGATCGCCCGCGTGACGCAGTCGGCTGCCGCTGTCTGGAGCTCCACGTCATCGATGCCGGTCACTGCCGCCCCGGCTCCAGTCGCGAGCGCGAAGACGGCGTCCCCGTCGTACGCCGTGTGCACCGGTGAGAGGGCCCGCGCGAAGCCGTCGTGCGCCGCCCCTGCGAGGCTCGCGCACTCCGACGGCGTCCGCGTCGCGTCCGTGGCGACGACGGCGAGTGTCGTGGCGATGCCGGGTCGCAGGCTGCGCCCGGACCCGGCCCGCAACTCCTCGACCTCTGCCGCGCGGGAGGCCTGGTGGGCGGCGGTGAGCGCCGGGTCGGGAGTGGGCAGCCCCAGGCGCTCCTCCTCCGCGAGGACCGGTGCGCCGAGGAAGGTGCCGTCGCTGGCGAGGGCTGATCCGGCCGCGTTGACGACCACGAGGGCCCCGACCGTGATCCCGGACGGGAGGACGGCCGAAGCCGTCCCGACGCCGCCGCGGAGACCACCGCACCGAGCCCCGGTCGCCGCGCCGACGGACCCTTCGACCACCCGCCCGTCCCCCTCGGTGGCAGCGCGGTAGGCGGCGGCGCCGTCCCCGGCTGACGGGTGGTGCAGCCACGAGCCGCCGCGACCGAGGTCGAACAGGATCGCGGCCGGGACGATCGGCACCCGCTCGTGGTGCTCGGGCCCCACCGGCCAGCCGCGGCCTGCGGCGTACAGCTCGTCAACCACCCCGTCAGCGGCGGCGAGGCCGAAGGCGCTGCCACCCGCGAGGACGACGCCGTCGACCGTGTCCACGAGGTTCCGCGGGTCCAGCAGGTCCGTCTCCCGGGTGCCGGGAGATCCTCCACGGATCTCGACCCCCCCGACGGTTCCGGACGGAGGCAGCACGACGGTGACGCCGGTCAGCCATCCGGGCTCCTCCCGGGTTGCGTGACCGACCCGGATGCCTGGCACGTCGGTGATGGCGCTCGTCGGCCCGTGCTGCACTGGCCCAGCATGGCGGATGCCGGTCCCGCGGGGGCGGGGCC
>CALCXF010000155.1 GCA_937907685.1 uncultured Nostocoides sp. | reverse complement strand
TGCCCATAGCCCGATGTGACTATTTCTTTACCGTTAGGAGACCATTCCTTGACCTTCGGTCCGGCCACGAAATGGCCAACGCACGCGCCGAGGAACCCCGGCGCCGTCGTGCCGCGATGCCAGTCAGACTGCCGACGGAAGGGCGGAACCCCTTCTTACGTGTGAGGTTTCGCCCTTCCTCAGCAATGCGGCGAGGCGTTACGGATCAGCCGGTGATGAGGATGGCCGGGCCGTCCTCACCGGGGAACGTCAGTGTGTACCGGAAGCTGATCGAGGTACCGGTGACGTCAGCCTCCCAGCGCGGGTTCGGACACGTGAAGTCGGCCAGGAACTCCCCGGAGGTGGTCGCCGTCGCAGACCGAGGCCCGACATCAAGCCTCCCGTTCCGGGACGGGGTGAGGGTCGCCGTCGAGGTCGTCGTCTCGGCCTCGGTGAACGGGTCGACGACTTTGCTCTTGGAGCCGGGGTTCTGACACACGCCTGTGAACGTGGCCGTCACGTCGAGGCGGACCACTGCGTTGGTGTTCCCGACTCCTTGGATGGCGGTCCCCGTGCAGCTGACCGTGGTCGCGCCGGTGTAGGTACAGACCGGGGCGCTGGCTCCCTGCGCGAAGTGCGCGCCCGATGGCGCGTTGCTGAAGTCAACGATCGTGGCGGCCTGCGCCGATGTCGCGGTGAATGCCGCGAAGAGCAACGCGATCAGCGTCGCAAGGGTGATTCGTCGCATGTGTGTTACCTGACTTCCCTCCCGGTGGGCCGCCACAAGTTACGCGGTGATACGTCCTGCGGAGTGGAGGGCCCACTCGTCCTGTGTCTCTCATCGTCGGACGCTTCCTCCGCGTCCGGGTGGCGCACCGAGGTGCGTCATGTCTGGCGCCGGGCGGTTCTCAAGACGGACGGCGCCGATGTGGTCACCCACTCGCCGAGCGTCTCGCACGTCCGCGCGCTGGCCCATAGCCCATGCTGACCATCTTCAGGCCGTTCGGAACTAGTCACCTCGCCCCACTGGTAACAGCCGTCCCAGTAGGCACTCACCCCCGGAGGAAGCCGTCGATCTCCGCCCGCGTGGGCGCCGTGTCCGGGCCACGTCGGGTGACCTTGATGGCGCCTGCGGCGTTCGCCCGCGCGGCGGCTTCGGTCCACGACAGACCCGACGCCCGCTCCGCGAGAAGCACGCCCGTGTGCGTGTCGCCCGCACCGTTGGTGTCGACCGGTCGCCGTGGATGGCCCGGCAGGTATGCCGTGCGCCCGCCCTCGCGCACGACGCACCCCCGCGGTCCGTCCCGGACGATCGTCACGGCATCCGGCGAGATCCTGGTGGCGACCACCGCGGCGGTCTCCTCCATGCCGGAGACACCGGCCAGCGCAGAGGCCTCCTCGGCGTTGCTGGTCCACACAGAGGTGCGGGCGAGGACGGCATCCCGCGTTGCGGGATCCACCTCGGCGAAGGTGGCGCCCGGGTCGAGAACCACGACGACACCCTGGGGGAGGGTCTCCAGCCACTCGACGAGGGGGTCGCGGGTGCGTCCGACGAGGGAGTACCCGCTGACGCAGACGAGGTCACCGGCCGTGGGGGCCGCCGCCGACAGCGACTGGACGGTGATGTGGCGCTCCGCCCCCTGCGTCGTCACGAAGGACCGCTCCGCAGTCGGCTCCACGAGCACGACGCACACCCCGGTGTCGCGGTCGGGCACCGGAGGAGAGGCGACCTCCACACCCTCGGCGCGAAGTGCTGCACGGACGAGGTCACCGTTCGGCCCGGTTCCCACGGCCCCGGCGTGGACGCACGTGGCACCGGAGCGCGCAGCGGCCAGGAGGATCGTCACGGCTCCACCGGCATACCGGCGGTAGGACGTCGCCATGACGTTGCCGCCTCGGGCAGGAAGATGGGGCACTTCCAGAACGGCATCCACCAGCGCCTGCGCGGTGTGGATGACTCGAGGCATGCGCCGAAGTATGCCGGGGCACCGCCGGACCGGCGAGGGGTGGCCAGTGGTCCTCCGCCAGGCCAGGGACGGGCCACTGGCCACCTTTCGTCGTCGTCCACAGCGTCGCCGGGGATGGGTCACCATCAACAGCGCCGCCGAAGGCCTGGTCGCTGGCATCGAGCCCGACGACCCTTCCGGCATGACCACGCCCCGGGTGCAGCTGCCCGAGGACCTGCGTTCCGGGGCGTTCACGGTCGCGCAGGCTCGTGGGCGCGGCGTCACGCCGAAGCGACTGAGGGGACGCGACCTGCTGGCACCGACCCGAGGAGTGCGGCAGGGCTGCGGCGGAACCGTGGAGCTGTCGACCCATGCCCGAGCCTTCGCGCTCGCCCTGCCGCGAGACAGCGCCTTCAGCCACCTCACCGCCGCTCGCCTGCTGGGCCTGCCGACGCCCACACCGTGGCCCGGGCGGGACGAGCCCCTGGACGTCATGCGGGCGAAGGGCCGCCCGAGGGTGTCCCGCAACGGATGCGTCGCCCACCGAGGTCTGGAGACCCGCGGGGTGACCGAGGTGGACGGGCTGCGGGTGGTCTCGGCGCTCGACACCTGGGGTGACCTCGCGGGGCTGTGGGCGCCCGACCACCTGTTGGCGGCCGCGGACGTCCTGGTCCGTCGACGACTCAGCACGCCCCTGGAGCTTTTGGCCCGGGCCGAGCAGCGTCGAGGTCGACGTCACGTCGACGACCTCCGCACGGTCGCACGTCTCGCCCGAGCCGGTGCAGCGTCCCCGGCCGAGAGCCGCGCGCGATACGTCTTCTGGTCCTGGGGGCTTCCCGAGCCGGAGCTCAACGTCCCCGTCCTCGGTCACGACGGTGGGTGGCTGGCCACGGGCGACTTCCTGTGGCGTGGGCAGCGGGTCGTCGGTGAGTACGACGGTGACGTCCACCGCACGGATCGGCGCACGTGGCAGAGGGACCGGGAACGTCGTGCCGCCCTCGAGGACGCCGGGTACCGCTACGTCGAGATGACCGACTCGACGTTTCGACAGGCGCGCCATCGGGAGGCCCTCAGGCTGCGCCTCGCTCGTCTCCTGCTCTGACACGGGGCCGCGCCACATCGGCGAGGGGTGGCGAGTGGCCCTCTCGGCGGGTCACCAAGGGCCAGTGGCCGACCCTGGCCGTCGACGGATGCCGGGCACGCGTCACTCGACGTGCACGCGCACGGCATACAGCTCGGGGAAGAACGTCAGGTCGAGGGCCCGACGGAGGAAGTCCACCCCGCTCGAGCCACCCGTACCCGGCTTGTGGCCGATGGTCCGCGAGACGACCTGGAGGTGACGGAAACGCCACTGCTGGAACAGATCCTCGATGTCCACGAGCTCCTCGCACGTCTCGTAGACCCCCCAGTGCTCCGAGGGCGCGGCGTAGACGGCGGCGAACACGCCGACGAGCCCCTCATCCTGGCGGTAGGGCTGCGTGACGTCACGGTTCAGCACGGCATCCGGCACGGCATACCCGCGTCGGGAGAGGTAGCGCAGGAACTCGTCGTACAGCGTCGGCTCGCGCAGCAGCTGCCCGAGCGACTCGTGGACCGCCTCGTCGTGCTCGAAGACCCGCACCATGTCGGCGTTCTTGTTGCCGAGCAGGAACTCGACGGACCGGTACTGCGAGCTCTGGAAGCCGGAGCTCGTCGCGAGGAACGGCCGGATGAGGGCGTACTCGCTGGGGGTCAGGGTCGCCAGCACGTCCCACTGCTCGACGAGCTGCTTCTGCACGTGCTTGACCCTCGCGAGCCGCTTGAGCGCCGGGCCGAGCTCGTCCGCGGCGAGGAGCTCCCGCGCGGAGTGCAGCTCGTGGAGGAGCAGCTTGAGCCACAGCTCCGCCACCTGGTGCTGGACGATGAAGAGCAGCTCGTCGTGCTGGGGCGGCTCGCTGCGCGGGTGCTGCGCCGACAGGAGCGTGGCCAGGTCGAGGTAGTCGCCGTAGGACATCGCCGAGCTGAAGTCCTTGGCGATCCCCTCCTCGAGGGTTCGCTGGGCCCGGTCGACGGCGTCCTCGCTCATCCCGGCATTGTGCCCGCTCGCAGCGTGGCGAGGATCGCTGCACAGGACGCCGACGGGTCCGCTCCCCCGTCGACGACGACGTCGACCCCGGGTCGGTCGACGTCCGGGGATGCCGGCCGCCCTTGACCCGCTGCCTCCTCGACACGGGCGCCCATGACGGATCCGCGTTTGGCCAGGTCCCGCGGGAGGCCGCGAGCGGCGGCCCGGCGGGCCGACTCGGCCGGGTCGACGTCGAGCCAGCAGAGCACGACGCGGTCAGCGCCCCATCGCGTTCCTTGTGCGCGCCACGCCGAGGCATCGGCCGACTCCGCCGTGAAGGGCGCGACGGCCACGACGTCGCGACCGGCCCGGAGGTTGTCCGAGGCGACGGCGGCGAGGCAGGCGTAGCGCGCGTCACGGAGGGCGACGAAGCGGGGAGCGTCGAGGTCGGCCACGTCACCCAGCGAGGCGGCGAAGGCCTCGACGAGGGGCGTCGTGACGCTGTCGAGGTCAACGAGGCAGAAGCCGACGGCGTGGGCGACGAGGGAGCCCACGGTGGTCTTGCCGGCTCCGGGAGCACCACCGACACAGACCAGGGTCCGCCCTGCGCCCGGCGCCGTGCGGGGGCTCGCCGTGCCGGCCACGTCAGTCGCCGGTCACGCCGAACGAGCGGTACCAGGACTCGCCGACCACCGTTGCCGCCTCCGCCATGGGGACCGGCGTCCACGCGGGGGCGCCGCGCCCCTCCAGGAGCTCGGCGAGCTCGTCGAGGCGGCGGGCAGCCAGCGCGGCACCGGACGCGCGGTCCTGCGGGCTCAACCGTCCGACTGCATCACCCCAGATCGCCCGGCCCGCCATGAAACCGCTGCAGCCGTGGTCGGCCGCGACGTCGACCTGGGTCCGGAAGCCCTCGAACGTCACTCCCGCGCTGAGCAGGACCCACGGTCCGTCGACGGCGGCGTCGAGCTCCGAGCACGCCGTGTGGCACGCGTCGAGGTCGGTGAGGTCGAGGACGGGGAACTCGACCTTCATGACGTCCGCCCCGTCGTCGTGGAAGCTCCCCGCGGAGCTGAGCACGCTGCGCCGGCGGGCCTCGCGCACCGTCGGGTCCTCCAGGTCCTCGCCCGCAACGGGAAACCACAGTGGCTCGACGATCAGCGGCAGACCGACGGCATGGCACTCCCGGGCCACCTGGGCGACGACGTCGTGCTGTCGGGCGATGTCCGCCGCGGCGCCGTCCTCACGATGGAAGACGACGAGCTTGGCGGCGTCGGCGCCGAGAGCGGAGAGCTTCGGCGGGTCCCATCCCTCCCTGAGGCGCAGCTCGGTGTCGAATCCGACCCGGCTCGTGGCGGGGCTGTAGTAGAGGTCCTCGATCCCGGAGATGACCCCGACGCCACCGGGCAACGCACCGGTCACGATGCTCTGGCCGAAGCTCCACACCGGATCGACGAGGACCGATGTCGCATGCTGGGACAGCTCGGCGATCATCTCCAGCTTCGACTCGACGACCTCCTCGAAGGACACCGCCGACGGGTCCTCGTCGAAGAGCGCGACATAGTTGTCGGGGTGGTCGATGGCGATGGTGCGGATCATTCCCGCGGTGTCGCTGATGCGGGCCATCCGCCGGTGGAGACCGACCGTCGCGGCGGTGGGGACCTGAGGTATTGACAGCGCTGTCATGCGCCCTTACCTTAGTGGGCACGCGGCTGAGGGACAAGACGGTCGCCGAATTGACAGCGCTGTCGTCCGGGCAAGGAGGCCCCGTGCTCGTCGTGACGCCCAACACGTGCATCGACGTGACGACGTGGCTGCCTGCCCTCGTCCCCGGCTCGGTGAGCCGGGCCACCCGCACCGAGGTCACCGCCGGCGGGAAGGGCGTCAACGTCTGCCGCACGCTGACGGCCCTCGGCAGGACGCCGACCCTCGTCGGCCTGTCGCCGGTCTCCGACCCGCGGCTCGCCGAGCTTCTCGCGGCCGAGGGGTGTGACTTCCTGGCCGTGCCCCAGAGCGGACAGGCCCGCCTGGCCCTCATCCTCCTCGAGGAGGCCGGACGGGTCACCGTGGTCAACGGCCGCGGTCCCGAACCAGCCGAGTGGGACCAGGACGCCTTCCTCTCCGCGACCACGGCCCATGTCGACGCCGTCGGACCGACGGCGGTCCTCTGCTCCGGTTCGCTGCCACCCGACGTGCCCCTCACCCTCTACGGTCGGGTGGTCGAGATGGCGCACGAGCGCGGCATCCCGGCCTATGTCGACGCCGCTCCCGGGGTGCTCGGAGCGAGCCTGTCCAGCGAGCCCGACCTCGTGAGCCCCAATGTCGGGGAGGCGGAGTCGCTCCTCCACGGGCGCACCGACGAGCACGTCGAGGAGGAGGGTGACGACCTCGCGGACCGCTGCGTCGAGGCATCCCGCGAGCTCCGTTCTCGCGGCGCGCGGCGGGCCGTCGTCACCGCCGGGTCCCACGGCGCCGCCCTGACGACCGAGCACGGTTCGTGGTGGGTCGACGCGGTGCGGGTCCAGGTCGTCAACCCCATCGGTGCGGGCGACTCCTTCCTCGCGGGCACCGCCCACGCCCTCGCGAACGCTGCCTCCGACGTCGACGCCGTCCGGTTCGGCATGGCCGTCGCGGCGGCGGCGGTCCAGCACGAGCGCGGGGGCTCGCTCGACGCCTCCCTCGTCGACGGGCTCCTGGAGCGGCTTGCCCCCGGGGTGACCGCATGAGCGAGCCCACGATCTACGACGTGGCCCGCGAGGCCGGGTTCTCCATCAAGACCGTCTCCCGGGTTCTCAACGGTGAGGGGGGTGTCCGCCCCGAGACGGTCGCTCGTGTCCGGGCCGCCATCGAGCACCTCGACTACCACCCCAACCCCGCCGCCCGCCGGCTCGGTGGCGGAAAGCTGCCGACGATCGGCCTCGTCGTCGACTCGCTCAACGACCCGTTCTTCGGTGAGGTCATCGCCGTCGTCGAGCGCCGCGCCGTCGAGATGGGGATGGACGTCCTCGTCGCGTCGACCGGCATGGATGCCGCGCGCAACCAGTCCCAGATCGAGCGCCTGGTCCGTCGTGGTGTCGCCGGGCTGATCGTGGCTCCCTTCGGTGAGGGGCAGGCTGCCCGGGCCGTGCTCCCGGACAAGATCCCCGTCGTCGTCATCGACCGTCAGTGTGGAATCCAGGACAAGGACGTCGTGCGGGTCACGGACCACGAGGGCGCCCACGAGGCGGTGTGCCACCTCGTCGCCCACGGACATCGGCGCATCGCGTTCCTCGGCGAGACGGCGGAGTTCTCCACGGTCCAGGACCGGCTCGCCGGCTACTCGGACGCACTCCTCGAGGCGGGACTCGAGGTCGACGGACAGCTCATCGAGACCACCTGCTGGGACGCCGACGCCGCGTATCCGCTCGCTCTCGCCATGCTCGCTCCGGCCGACGCTCCCACGGCAGTCTTCGCCTCCACGCCGCTCGTCGGCCTCGGCGTGCTGCGAGCCCTCAAGCGGCTGGACCGCCAGGACGTCGCCCTCGTCGTCTTCGGCGACTTCCCCCTCGCAGAGCTCATGACCCCACCGACCACCGTGGTCGACCAGCGACCCACCGCCCTGGCGGAGGCGGCGTTCGCCCACCTCGCTCGTCGGCTCGAGGACCCCGTGGCCGCCGTCGTCGAGACCGTCCTGCCGACCCGCCTCGTGCAGCGGGGGTCCGGCGAGCTGCCACCCCGGGGGCCACGGTGACCCGCCCACTCGTCGTCGACCTCGGGTTCGACCTGGGCACGACGGTCACGAAGCTGACCGCCCTGGCCGAGGACGGCACCAAGCTCCTCGACCTGTCGGCCGCCACACTCTGGGACGAGTACGGCGACGGACGTGCCGAGCGCGACCCGAGTGGCGTGGTGTCCGCCGTCGAAGAGCTCATCGCCCGGGCGGCGGCCACCATCGGCGCCAGGTCGCTCGACGGCGGCGGGACACCACCAGTGAGCATCCGCTCCATCGGCGTCACCTCCATGGCCGAGGCCGGTGTCCTCGTCGACCCCGAGGGTCAGACCCGCTCGCCCGTCATCGCGTGGTTCGACCCACGCGGCGAGGAGCAGGTCGCAGCGGTGACCCCCGAGCTCGCCGACGACTTCCCGGCCCGGACCGGCCTCCCCGTGACCCACGTCGCGTCGCTGTTCAAGATCGCGTGGCTACGCGACAACGGTCTCTCCCTGACCGGCCTCCAGTGGCTGTCGCTGCCGGAGCTCGTCATCGGCCGCCTCGGCGGCCGCCGGGTCGCCGAGCTGTCCCTCATGGGGCGCACCGGCTTCCTCGACATCCACACCAGCTCGCTGTACCGCCCATCCCTGGAGCACCTCGGCGTCACCGAGGACTTCATCCCCGAGCTCGTCGGCGCCGGCAGCCCCGCCGGTCGGGTGCGCGCCGACCACCCTGTCGCCGCGGCTCGCGGCGCGGTGCTCACCGTGGCCGGTCACGACCACGCTGTCGCGGCAGCCGCGGCCGGCTCGGCAGTGACGGCATCCGCCATGGACAGCATGGGCACCGCCGAGGCATTCGTCGTGGCCAGCGACCACGTCCCCGGGCCTGACCTGGTCCGTGATCTCTGCGGTCATGGCGTCTCCGTCTACCCGCACGTGGTGCGCGGCACGACCGCACTCCTGGCCGGCATGCGCACGGGACTGGTCCTCAAACGCGTCCTCCGCCTCCTGGGCGCGGACGACGAGGACGGCCGCAGCCGGGTGGACCACGACTCCCTCGCCTTCCGGGGCGGACGCGGGGGGGACATCGGCGTCGAGGGCTTCTCGATGTCGGACCGAGAGGTGACCGTGCGCCTGCACGGCGACTCCCCCACCCCGGGCAGGGTCTGGCGCGCGGCGCTCGACCACAGCACGGCACACGCTGCCGAGCTTCTCTCCCACCTCGGCACGGCCGGGGTTCCCATCGAGCGCCTCGTCCTCGCGGGGGGCTGGAGCCGGATGTCGTCGGTCCTCGACGCCCGACGTGCTCTCGCCCCATCCGTCGAGGTCGCGGCCATCCAGCAGCCGGGCCCCCGCGGCGCGGCGCTCTACGGGCGATGGGCCGCCACTCGTGGCGGTTCCGTCAGCAGCGACCTGCGGCCCCCAGCCGCGTACTTCACCTCGGTCCCGGAGACCGACTCCGTGGACCACGCACCACCCCTGGCTAAGGAGGCCACCTCATGACGTCAACCGGACTCGACGCGATCGCGACCCCCGCGGGTACGTTCGCCGTGCTGGCGATGGACCAGCGCGGAACACTGAAACGGATGCTGGCCGCGGTGGACCGCACCGACACCAGCGACGCCGAGATCGTCGCGATGAAGCGGGACATGATCGCCTCGCTCGCGGGAAGCGCCTCGGCCTTCCTCATCGACCCGACCTTCGGCCTCCCGGCCGCCCGCGAGGTGGAGGGCGTTCCCCCGTTCGGCCTGCTCCTCGCCGCCGAGCCCGCATCCCGCGGAACCCACCTCGGCGAGCCCGAGGTCGCCCTGGACCCCGCACAGGACGCCGCCTGGGTCCGCGACAGCGGCGCCGACGGGATGAAGTTCCTCGCCCAGGTCCGCGCCGACCGCCCGGTCGGCGAGGACGGCCGTGACCTCACCGGGGAGGCTCGCGAGGCGATGCGCACCCTCGTCGAGGACTGTGCCGCACAGGGCGTCCCCTCGATCATCGAGAACCTCATCTACCCGCTGCGCGACGAGGCGCCCCTCTCCCCCGAGGCGCGGGCCGACGCCGTCATCGAGGCCGCCGTGCTCATCGACGACCTCAAGCCCGACCTCCTCAAGCTCGAGTACCCCGGAAGCCCGGCCGCCTGCCGCCGGCTCGCCGACCGCCTCACCGTCCCCTGGGCGGTGCTGTCGGCCGGTGTCTCCTCCGAGGAGTTCACCCAGGTGCTGCGGATCAGCTGCGACGAGGGAGGCGCGAGCGGCTTCATCGCGGGCCGTGCGGTCTGGAAGGAGACCGTGTCCATGGACCACGACGAGCGGGTGGCGTTCCTGTCCGAGACGGGCCGCCGCCGCATGGACGAGTACACCGGGATCATCGAGGGCCGCGCCCGTCCGTACAAGGAGGCCGTCGCATGAGCACGCTCTTCGAGGCCCGGAACCTGAGCCGCCGCTTCGGGCGGGTCCAAGCGCTCGACCACGCGGACTTCGACGTCAACGCCGGCGAGGTCGTCGCACTCATCGGTGACAACGGAGCCGGTAAGTCGACCCTCGTCAAGGCCCTCACCGGCAACCTCGAGATCGACGAGGGGGAGATCCTCTTCGAGGGGTCCCCCATCCACTTCACCACTCCTCACGACGCCTCGGAGGTCGGGATCGAGGTCGTCCACCAGGACCTCGCCCTCGCGCCGCACCTGGACTCGGCCGAGAACATGTTCCTCGGTCGCGAGCTCATGCGGCCTGGGCTCCTCGGGAAGCTCGGCTTCATGGACAACTCCGCGATGCGCCAGAAGGCGGCCGTGGCGTTCTCCGAGCTCGGGTCGGCGGTCCGCTCCGTCGTCGTGCCGGTCGGCGCGATGTCCGGTGGTCAGAAGCAGTCGGTCGCCATCGCGCGATCGGTGGCCTGGGCCAACAAGGTGCTCTTCCTCGACGAGCCCACGGCCGCCCTCGGCGTCGTGCAGACGAAGAACGTCCTCGAGACGATCAAGAAGGTGCGCGACCGGGGGCTCGCCGTGGTCCTCATCTCGCACTCCATGCCGCACGTGCTCGAGGTCGCCGACCGCGTGCAGGTGCTGCGACTCGGTCGCCGCGTCGCGACGTACCGAGCGGCGGACACCTCCGTCGAAGAGCTCGTCGGCGCCATGACCGGTGCCCTGGACAAGAAGGAGGGGGCGGCATGACCACCACCTCGACCCCGCCGCAGACCATCGAGACCACCGCCAGTCACGACGGGCTCCTCGAGCGCATCAAGTCGATGCAGTCGGTCTGGATCCTCGGGGTGCTCGTCGTCATCGTCGCCGTCTTCGGGGCCCTGTCGCCGACCACCTTCCTCACGGCCGGCAACATCACCAACATCGCTCAGAACGTGTCCATCTGGGCCGTGCTCGCCGTGGGGATGACGTTCGTCATCATCACCTCGGGCATCGACCTGTCGGTGGGCTCGGTCCTCGTCGTCTCCTCCGTCGTGGCCGCCAAGTCGATGGACGCGATGGGCGGCCAGGGCTGGTCCACCGCCCTCATCGGCCTCGTGCTCGCCGTCATCGTCGGCCTCGGATGGGGAATCCTCAACGGGTTCCTCGTGGCCAAGGCCAAGGTCCCCCCGCTCATCGTCACCCTGGGCACGCTGTCGGTGGCTCTCGGCATCGCGCAGATCATCACCGGCGGCCTCGACATCCGGGCAGCTCCGGACGTGCTCCAGGACAACATCGGCTACGGCCGGCTCGCCGGCATCCCGGCCATCACGATCATCGCCCTGATCGTCGTCGTCGTCGGCGGCATCGTCCTCCACCGCACGCGGTTCGGCCGCTACACGTACGCCATCGGCTCGAACGAGGTCTCGGCGCGACGGGTCGGCATCAACGTCGACCGCAAGCTCATCCAGATCTACGCGCTGTCAGGCCTCCTCGCCGGGTTCGCGGGCATCCTCTCGCTCGCGCAGTACGGCACGACGACGATCGCCGGACAGTCACTGACCAACCTCAACGTCATCGCGGCGGTCGTCATCGGCGGCACCTCGATCTTCGGAGGCCAGGGCTCGATGTTCGGCTCGATGGTCGGTCTCTTCATCCCGGCCGTCCTCCAGTCCGGCTTCGTCATCATCGGTGTCTCGCCCTACTGGCAGACCGTCGCAGTCGGGACGATCCTCATCGCCGCCGTCTACGTCGACCAGCAGCGTCGCGCCGCCGCCACCCGCGGCAAGGGCGTCAGCACCGCCTGACGTCCCCCGCTCCAGCGGCCGGCCGCCCGGCCGTCCCGATCAGAGATCAGCACCTGCCCAACACCCACCCCCAGGAAGGCACCACCACCATGAGGAACACCATCACGCTCACCGCACTCGCGGCCGGCGCCTCGCTGGCCCTGGCGGCCTGCAGCACCGGCGCCCCGTCGGACGACGGGACCGCGCCAGCGGCCGGAGGCGACGGCAACAAGTCCATCGCCTTCGTCCAGGGCGTCGCCGGCGACGAGTTCTACATCACCATGGAGTGCGGCATCAAGGAGAAGGCGGCCGAGCTCGGCTACACCGTCACCACCCAGGGGCCGCAGAAGTTCGACCCCACCCTCCAGAAGCCGATCGTCGACTCGGTCACGGCGTCCAAGCCGGCGGCCCTCCTCGTGGCCCCGACGGACGTCGAGGCCATGCAGGCGCCTCTCGAGCAGGCGGCGCAGGCCGGCATCAAGGTCGTGCTCGTCGACACGACGGTCAACGACCCGTCGTTCGCGGTCTCGCAGATCAGCTCTGACAACGTCGGCGGTGGCGCCGCGGCCTTCGACGCCATCAAGGCCGCCAAGCCCGCGGGCGGCAAGGTGCTCGTCATCTCGACCGACCCGGGTGTCTCCACGGTCGACGCCCGCGTGAAGGGCTTCGAGGACGCGGTGAAGGCCGACACGAGCTTCAGCTACCTCGGTGTCCAGTACAGCCACAACGACCCGGCGACCGCGGCCAACCTCGTGTCCGCCGCGCTGCAGAAGGACCCCGACATCGTCGGCATCTTCGCGACGAACCTCTTCGCCGCTGAGGGCTCGGCGACCGGGGTCCGCCAGGCAGGCGGGAAGGACATCACGATCGTCGGCTTCGACGCGGGTCCCAACCAGATCAAGGCCCTGGAGGCCGGCACCGTCCAGGCGCTCGTCGCCCAGCAGCCGTCGACCATCGGCTCCGACGGCGTCGAGCAGGCCGATGCCGCGCTGACCGGCGGCTCCGTGACGCCGACCATCCAGACCGGCTTCACGATCATCACCAAGGAGAACCTCTCCGGCGAGGGCGGCAACGCGGCGTACAAGTCGAGCTGCTGACACCCGCACCACCTCCCAGTGGGGCCGCCGCGCGCCGAGGCCGCGGTGGCCCTGCTGTCGAGCAGGGGTGCGATCCGACGGTCAGCGTGCCTCGACGGCGACGAGGGCGGCATTGCCGCGGCCGTCGACCTTGACCGTGGCGACGGCGGTCCCTCCCCGCACCACGTCCTCGAGGGCGCGCGCCTCCTCCTGCGGGAGGAACCAGCTCTCGATGCCACAGCTCAACCGCCAGTCCGAGTCGTCGCACGTGAGGTACACCCCGTCGGACGGGCGGGTGCGCTGCACCGAGCCACCCACCCACACCTCCCCCTGCTGCCTCAGCGGCACGTATGCCGTGCCGCGTGCCTCGTCGGACGCCTCCAGCTCCTCCTCGGACATGGGTCCGCTCTCCTGGAGCGGCTGGCCCGGCAGGTCGGGGTAGCCGAGGTCGACGTACGCCCCGCGGAACGGGTCCAAGGGGTCGATGGGCTCGACGCGCAGGGCGATCTCGTCGCCGGTGAGCCGCGCCGAGAGCGGCTGCCAGACCGCGACGACGAGGAGGACCAACGACGCGAGGACGGCCCCCAGCACCCGTAGGCGGCGAGCACGAGTGCCCCCTCCGACGGGTCCCGAGGTGGTATCCCGGTCAACCGGTGTGGTCGTCATGAGCGGGTCTCCCTCGCCTCGCGAAGGAGCCGTCGTCGGCCCCGGTCGGCGAGGAGGCCGGTGCCCAGCAGGATGATCCCGACGACGAGGAAGAGGGCTGCGCCGGAGAGGATCGGTGCGAAGACGGCGAAGGCCTGGACCGTGACGAAGACGACCAGCGCCGCGGTCGCGACCCAGGTGAGCCGGCCGGTGTCCCGCATCCCTCCGAGCACGGCATACCCGCTGGCGATGAGCAGGTAGGAGACGACGGCGACGACGGCACGGAGCCAGGCACCGGGCGGCAGGTCTGCGGTGTCGGTCACCGCCTCGTCCAGCTGCCACAGCGACAGGCCGGCCGTCGCTGCGAGCCCCAGGACGGCGAGCCCCACCTCGAGACGGTCCAGACGGTTGCCCCTCCAGAGGGCCACGGCGGCGAGCAGCAGCGAGGCAGCGATGCCCACCCAGAGGACCAGCGTGGCGTCGGCCTCTCCCCAGGCGTACGGCAGCGCGGCGACGAACAAGCCGACGAGCACGAGCACCGCGCCGAGCTCGCGCCAGGGCACCGCGAGCTCGGGCCACCCGACCGCGGTGTGAGCGACACCGAGGGCGGCACCGGCCAGACCGGCCGCCGCCAGTGAGGTGGACACAGAGAAGGCGTCGTCGGAGGCGCTCGTCACCTGCCAGACGAACCAGAAGGCCAGGAGCACCACACCGAGCACGAGCGGGGCGGTGCCGCGCACGGCATACGCCCAGAGCAGCACGCCCAGCGCCCACACGGCGACGAGGAGTGGCTCGTAGGCCGGCACCTGGAGGCTCTGGGCGGCCTGGAAGACGACGGCGCCGTAGGCGGCGCCGGCGAGGAGGCGCGCCGCTCCGAGCACCGGTGAGGCGATGTCGCCGTCGCGATCGCGACGGGTGGCGAGGACCTCCGCCCCGGCGACGAGGCCGAGCCAGACGAGGACGAGAAGACCGAAGCGCAGCGCCGGTGGCATCTCGTCGAGGTTCGAGGCGACGAGCCAGACGACGCCGAGTCCGACGAAGCAGGCGCCGAGGGTGAGGACGATGCGGGACAGCGTCAGGCGCCGGGTGGCGACGTAGCGCGCGCGGATGGTCCTCGCGGTGCCCTCGTCGACCAGACCATCTGCCTCCCACCGCCGCAGCTCGCCCTCCAGCCAGTGGAGCTGGCCGGGGGTGGCCGCGTGCAGGGCCGGGTCGCGGTGTGCCGGAGCGGCGGGGGTGGCGCTGGGGGGCGCGGTCATCGCGGGCTCCTCGATCTCGAGCGGTCACCCCGAGGGTGCACGGCCATGATGCTCCCCGGAGGCGGTCGTCACCATGAGCCTCGCTACTCAGGCAACGCGTGCAGTCCGGGTCAGACCTCGTTGAAGTCGTCCGGGTTCGGCCCCGTGCGGAAGCCCCGGTCCAGGGTCGAGAGCTCCTCGACGTCCTGACCGGTGAGGGTGAGGTCGACGGCCGCGAGGTTCTCGACGATCCGGGTCGGCGTCACCGACTTCGGGATGACGACCAGCCCCAGTGCCAGGTGCCAGGCGATGACCACCTGGGCGGGCGTGGCACCGTGCCGGCGCGCGACCCGCGTGACCACCGGGTCGTCGAGCACCTGCTGGCCCGATGCCAGGGGGCTCCACGACTCGGTGACGATGCCGTGCTCCTCGTGGAAGGCCCGCAGGGCGAGCTGCTGGAGGTAGGGGTGGAGCTCGATCTGGTTGATGCTCGGCCACTCCCCCGTCTCGTCGTGGGCGCGCTGCAGGTGTTCCTCGTGGAAGTTGCAGACACCGACGGCGCGCACCCGTCCTCCGTCCCGGAGCTCGCGCAGGGCCTCCCACGTCTCGACGTAGCGGTCCTGCCGGGGCACCGGCCAGTGGACGAGGTAGAGGTCGAGCACGTCGAGGCCGAGCCGTTCCATCGACGCGTCGAACGCCCGGAACGTCGCGTCACGGCCGTGGTCGTCGTTCCACACCTTGGTCGTCACGAACACCTCGTCGCGATCGACGTCCGACTCGGCGAGCGCCTGTCCGACGCCCCGCTCGTTGCCGTAGGCGCTCGCCGTGTCGACGTGCCGGTACCCCGCGTCCAGGGCCGTTCGGACGGCGGACACCACCTCGTCCTCCGGCACCTGCCAGACCCCGAAGCCGATCGTCGGGACCTCCACCGGGCCGGTGGGCGTGGTCAGGGGCGTGGTGCTCTGCGGCGACATGCCCCCACCGTATGCCGGGTCCGGGACGGAACCGACGCAGTCGGCGGCGCACCGGCTCCTGCGAGACGAGGACGCTGCCGAGCACGACGACCACGGCAGCGAGGTGCACGGTCCCGAACGCCTCCTCGAGCAGCACGACTCCGAGCAGGGTGCCCACGACGGGGTTCACGAGCCCCACGACGGCTACGGCACCGGCATCCATGCGCGTGAGGCCACGGAACCACAGGGCGTAGCCGAGCGCCGAGCCGACGAGGCCGAGGTAGACGAGGGCGGCCAGGGCGGGGAGATCGACGGCCGGAGGCGCGCCCTCGACGAGGAGTGCGACCGGCACGAGGAGCAACCCACCGACGACGAGCTGCCACGTCGTCGTCACGAGGACGTCGTCTCTCGGCGACCACCGCTTGACGAGGACGAACCCGACGGAGGCGGAGACGACCGCCCCCACCGCAGCGGCGAGCCCCAGTGGGTCCACCGGGACCGCCCGGTCGTTCTGCCACACGAGCGCCGCGACGCCTGCAACACCGACGACCGCGGCGATGAGGGTGAGGCGGGACTGGCGTTCCCCGATGAGGAGGAAGGCCGCCGCCATGACGACGAGGGGACTCAGCGCGGTGAGCGTCGACGCGAGACCACTGGGCAGGCGGAAGGCCGCGACGTAGAGCAGGCCGAAGAAGACGCCGTGGTTGAGGGCCCCGAGGACGAGTGAACGCCACCACCACGTTCCGGACGGCAGACGTCGCACCCACAGCAGCAGGAGCATGCCCGCCGGCAGGACCCGTGCGGCGGCGGCGAAGAATGGGCGGTCGGCAGGCAGCCAGAGCTGGGTCACGGCATACGTCGAACCCCAGACCACAGGAGGCACCGCGGTGAGGGCCACGGTGCTGAGTGCGGCGGATCTATCTTCCATGGAAGCGACTTTACCTTCCGAGGAAGATAAAGTCGAGCGGTATGGACCACGTGGCCGTCGTCGTCGAGCAGTGGCGCACAGAGCGCCCCGACCTCGACACCGACCCCCTGCTCGTCATCGGCCGCATCCACCGGATCGCCGCGGCCCTCACGCCCGAGCTCGTCGCCGTCTACGCCCGGCACGGCCTCGGCGAGGGCGACTTCGACGTCCTGGCGACGTTGCGTCGTCAGGGTGCGCCGTTCGCGCTGACCCCCGGCGAGCTGGGGGACCGCACCATGGTCACGTCCGGGGCGGTCTCGAAACGGGTCGACCGTCTGGAGGCCCGAGGGCTGGTCGAGCGCCGGCCCAGCGGGTCGGACGGCAGGTCCCGAACCGTGCTCCTCACGCGGGTGGGTCGACAGGTCATCGACGCTGCGATGAGCGACCACGTCGTCAACGAGGCCAGGCTGTTGGCCGGGCTCGACCCCACCGAACGCGCCGCTCTCGGTGACCTGCTGGGGCGGCTCGCGGCCTCGTTGGGCGTCTGACCGCACCCCTCGGGGGGGTCACGGGGAACCCGTGCGGGAGGGCGCCGGGGGCCCCGGAGGGGGTGCACGGCATACCGATAGAGTCCGAGACATGGGCATCCGCAAAGTCCTCATCGCGAACCGTGGTGAGATCGCCGTCCGCATCGCCAGGGCCTGCACGGACCACGGCATCGGCTCGGTCGCGGTGTACGCCGAGCCGGATCGCGACGCTCTCCACGTCAGGGTGGCGGACGAGGCCTACGCCCTCGGCGGGTCCACGCCGGGCGACTCCTACCTGCTCCAGGACACGCTCATCGAGGTCGCGCAGCGGGCCGGCGCCGACGCGATCCACCCGGGCTACGGCTTCCTGGCCGAGAACGCCGGATTCGCCCAGAAGGTCCTCGATGCCGGTCTCGTGTGGATCGGCCCGGGCCCGGCGGCGATCGACTCCCTGGGCGACAAGGTCAAGGCCCGGCACATCGCGCTCGCGGCGAACGCACCCCTCGTGCCCGGCACGGCCGACCCGGTGGGCGGTCCCGACGAGGTGGTCGCGTTCGCCCGGGAGTTCGGGCTGCCCGTCGCGATCAAGGCGGCGTACGGCGGTGGGGGCCGGGGCCTGAAGGTGGCGCGCTCGCTCGAGGAGATTCCGCAGCTCTACGAGTCGGCGGTTCGTGAGGCCGTGACCGCGTTCGGTCGGGGCGAGTGCTTCGTCGAGCGATTCCTCGACCACCCGCGGCACGTCGAGACGCAGTGCCTCGCAGACCAGTACGGCAACGTCGTCGTCGTGTCGACCCGCGACTGCTCCCTGCAGCGCCGCAACCAGAAGCTCGTCGAGGAGGCGCCCGCCCCCTTCATCACCG
>CALCXF010000154.1 GCA_937907685.1 uncultured Nostocoides sp. | reverse complement strand
CGGACGTCCACCCCCAGCGGCTCGAGGGCGGCGAGGAAGGCCGCGATCGGCCCGTTGCCGGTCCCGACGATCTCCACCTCCTTGCCGTGGTCGGTGACGACGGCCTCGATGTGGTCCATCCCGTCGTCCGACCCGACGAGGGTGGTGCGGACCGGAGCGAAACGGCCCCACCGCTCGGCGGGCTCGTCGGCGTGGAGGTACTCGTCGGCGAACATGCGCCAGATCTCGGCCGCCGCCAGCTCGCCCCCTTCTGCGTCGGTGCGGCGCTGCACCACGTGGCTGAACTCGACCTGGAGCCGGCGCGGGAGGTCGAGCCCGTGCTCCGACTTGAGCAGGTAGGAGACGCCTCCCTTGCCGGACTGGCTGTTGACGCGGACGACCGCCTCGTAGGACCGACCGATGTCGTGAGGGTCGATCGGCAGGTAGGGAACTCCCCAGTCGATGTGGTCGATGTCGGTGCGCGCAGCCGTCGTTCGGCGGTGCATGTCCTCCAGGCCCTTCTTGATGGCGTCCTGGTGGGAGCCCGAGAAGGCGGTGTAGACCAGGTCGCCCCCCCAGGGGTGGCGCTCGTGCACCGGTAGCTGCGTGCAGTACTCGACGGTGCGCCGGACCTCGGCCATGTCGGAGAAGTCGATCTGGGGGTCGATGCCCTGGGAGAAGAGGTTCATGCCCAGGGTGACGAGGCAGACGTTGCCAGTGCGCTCGCCGTTGCCGAAGAGGCAGCCCTCGATGCGGTCGGCACCGGCGAGGTAGCCGAGCTCGGCAGCCGCGACGCCCTCTCCCCGGTCGTTGTGGGGGTGGAGAGAGACGACCACCGACTCGCGGCGGTCCAGGTGGCGCACCATCCACTCGATGGAGTCGGCGTACACGTTGGGCGTCGCCATCTCGACCGTCGCGGGGAGGTTGACGATCATCTTGTGGTCCGGTGTCGGGTCGATGACCCCGATGACCTCGTTGCAGATGCGCACGGCGAACTCGAGCTCGGTCCCGGTGTACGACTCCGGCGAGTACTCGTAGTAGACATCCGTCTCGGGAACCGTCTCCTCCAGCTTCCGGCACAGCCGAGCACCCTGGAGGGCGATGTCGATGATCCCCTCCTCGCTCATCCCGAAGACCACGCGACGCTGGAGGATCGAGGTGGAGTTGTAGAAGTGGACGATCGCCTGCTTGCTGCCCCGGATGGCGTCGAAGGTCCGCTCGATGAGGTGGTCACGACACTGCGTGAGCACCTGGATCGTCACGTCGTCGGGCACGTGCCCGCCGTCGATGAGCTCGCGGCAGAAGTCGAAGTCGGTCTGGCTGGCACTCGGGAAGCCGACCTCGATCTCCTTGTAGCCCATGCGCACGAGGAGCTTGAACATCCGCAGCTTCCGCTCGGCGTCCATCGGGTCGATGAGCGCCTGGTTCCCGTCCCGCAGGTCGACCGCACACCAGCGCGGTGCCTTCGTCATCACCTGGTCGGGCCAGGTGCGGTCCGGGAGGTGGACCTCGAGCTGGTCCTGGAAGGGCACGTACTTCTGGGTCGGCATCCCTGAGGGTTGCTGTGGGTGGATCATCCGCGCTTCACGCCTTCGTCTCGGTTCGGGTGCTCAGCCGTGGCACAGCGAACTCCGCGACGAGGGGCGGCCGATTCAGGCCCCGCCGCGGCAGCGAAGGAGGAGGCGTCCAGAACGCACGGCCCCACCATGCCACGCACGCGGGATCCGGCCAACCCCTGACCGCACGACGAGCAGGAGGCGGGACTCCCGGACCATCACCCGGCCTCGTGGCGGAACACCGCGACCGTCACGAGGCGCCGGACCTCGAAGCCGAGCCGCCGGTAGAGCCGGTGTGCGCGGTCGTTGCCCGCGCGGACGTGGAGCATCGCTCGGTCGCCACGCGCCTCGATCTGCCGGGCGGCCGCGAGCGTGACCAGGGCTCCGAGGCCCTCACCCCGAACCGGATGGTCGACGCAGACGGTCGAGATCTCGCCCCAGCCGTCGACACGCATCCGCTCCCCCGCCATGGCGACCAGTCGGCCGGCGCGCCGTACGCCGGCGTGGCGACCTGTGAGGTGACTCTGTGGACCGAACGGTCCGGGCTCGGTCCGCGCGGCCAGGTCCACCATCTCCGGCACGTCGTCGACTCCGAGCTCGACCATGTCACCGTTCGAGAGCGGCGGCGGGTCCGCCAGCCGTCCCGCGACGTACTGGGTGGCCTCCTCCCGCCACAGCTCGGTCCACCCGGGCGGCGGTGCACCGACCTCGGCGCGCAGGAAGACGGCTGCGTCGGCGGGATCGACGAGCTCGGCCAAGGCGTCCCATCCGCCACGGTCGAGCCGCTCCACGCCGCAGAACGGTGCGATCCCGTCCCGGTAGCGCCTCGCCGCACCGCCGCCAGCCGTCACAGCCAGCGCTGTCTGCGGACCACTCAGGGCGTGCCAGGCCATGTCGTCCAGCACGGCATCCACGGCGTCAGCCCCGGAGCCGGACAGAGAGGCAGGTGACGCAGCCCTCGAGCTTCTCGAACTCGGACACGTCCACCTCGGTCACCTGGTAGCCGCGCCGACGGTAGGACTCGGCGGTCCGCGGTGCGCTCGCCGCCATGAGCAGGTGCCGCTCGCCGAGCACGACGACGTGGGCGCCCCCTTCCTCAGGCACGTCCTCGTATGCCGGAAACGCCTCCTTGTCGTCGACGACGGGTCCCCAGCCGACGACCGTGCCGTCCGGCAGGGCGGTGCACGCGGACTTCAGGTGCAGTGCCCGGGTCACGGGCACCGCCTGCACGCGCACACCGAACTCCCGCAGGTGCCCGGCGAGCTGGGAGACGCCGGCGCCGTTCGTCCGCCCTCCGAGGCCGACGTATGCCGTGCCACCGGTGCGCAGGACATCGCCGCCGTCGAGCGTCCCCGGCTCCTCGATCCGGGCGATGCGCAGACCCAGCTCGCGCACCGCCCGTTCGACGCCCTCGGACTCCGCGCGTCGAGCCACTGCGCCCGACCGCGCGAGGACGGCGACGTCACCGTGGACGACGACGGGGTCCTCGACGAAGACGGCGTCGGGGCAGTCGTCCGCGGGCTCCACCTCGAGGACCTCCCAGTCCGCCGCGCGGAGGGCCGACAGGTAGCCCTGCCACTGCTCGCGGGCCAGGTCGAGGTCGACCGGCTCGCGCTTCAGGTGCGTGAGCAGGCCCTCGGCGAGACGCGGGCCGGGGCGGCGCACGAGCGCGACGGGACGGCTCACGACCCGGGCCACAGCGAGTGGTACGCGTTGACCGCCGGCTGGCCGCCCAGATGCGCGTAGAGCACGGTCGAGCTCCGGGGGATGTCACCACCGCGGACGAGGTCGACGAGACCCGCGAGGGACTTCCCTTCGTAGACCGGGTCCGTGATCATCGCCTCCAGCTCGGCGCCCAGCCGCATGGCGTCCATCGTCGACTCGACGGGGATGCCGTAGAGATCCCCGGCCCAGTCGCCCAGCAGCTCGAACTCGTCGTCGCGCAGGTCACGGCCGAGCTCGATGACCTCGGCCGTGTGCCGGGCGATGCGCTCCAGCTGGGCGCGGGTCTTCTCCAGGGTCGCCGAGGCGTCGATCCCGATGATGCGGCGGCGGACGCCCGTGAGGTCCTCCAGCGCTGCGAACCCCGCCACCATCCCCGCGTGTGTCGAGCACGTCACCGTGCACACGACGACGGTGTCGAAGTGAACACCGACCGCCTTCTCCTGCTCGGCGACCTCGAAGGCCCAGTTGGCGAAACCGACACCCCCGAGGGGGTGCTCCGACGCGCCGGCGGGGATCGGGTAGGGCGCGCCGCCTGCCTCCTCGACCTCTCGCAGCGCCTGCTTCCACGAGTCACGGATGCCGATGTCGAAGCCACGGTCGTCGAGCCGCGAGTCGGCGCCCATCATCCGGGACAGGAGGATGTTGCCGACCTTGTCGTTCACGGGGTCGTCCCAAGGCACCCACTTCTCCTGCACCAGACGGCATTTCAGCCCCAGGTGAGCGGCGACGGCCGCGACCTGACGCGTGTGGTTCGACTGGTAGCCCCCGATGGAGACCAGGGTGTCGGCTCCGCTCGCGAGGATGTCCGGCACGAGATACTCCAGCTTGCGGATCTTGTTGCCCCCGTAGGCGAGTCCGCTGTTGACGTCCTCCCGCTTGGCCCACACCTGAGCGCCTCCGAGGTGCTCGCTCAGGCGGCGCAGGTGCTGGAGCGGGCTGGGCCCGAACGTCAAGGGGTAGCGAGGGATCTCCGGAAGGCGCATCCCTCACGTCTACCACCGGTCGGCGCCCAGAGCCACGAGAACGCGCGCTGCCTCGACGTGGTCCCCCGCTGAGGCGAGCACGAGGGCGCTGCGACCGGCCGCATCGACCGTCTCGATTTCCGCACCGTCCCGCAACGCCAGGGCCACGGAGTCGGCGTCCCCCGAGCGTGCCGAGGAGAGCAGTGCCGCATCCGGGTCCGCGAAGGGCCGGTGGGCCGAGGCAGCCTCGAGCACACGGCCGAGCCGGTGATAGCCGCGCTGGCGAGCCATCTGGAGCGGGGTGAGCCCCTCCTGACCGGACGGCCGGTCGAGCTGCACTCCGCCGGCCACGAGGACCTGCACGGTCGACAGCTCGTCTGCCTCGTCGGCACCGAACCAGACAGCCTCGTGGATCGCCTGGTAGCCGATCCGGTTCACGTGGTCCTTGTCTATGCCGGCACGCAGCAGGCGTCCCACGACGAGGTGGTGACCACGCTCCGCCGCCCGGATCAGTCCCGTGCCGTCCCAGCTGTCCTTGGCGTCGACATCCGCACCGGAGGCGAGCGTCAGCTCGAGGATGCCGAGGTGGCCCTCGCTGGTGGCGATGAGGTAGGCCGACTGCTCGGTCTCG
>CALCXF010000153.1 GCA_937907685.1 uncultured Nostocoides sp. | reverse complement strand
CGGGGTGCAGGCCATCCGTCACAGCCGGGCCGTGGCCGAGGCCTTCCACTCCGGAATGTCGGCAACGACGCCCTCTCTGCACGCGGTGCGAGCCGGGTACGTCGTCGGGGTGACCAACCCCAAGACCGTCGTCTTCTTCGCGGCCCTGCTCCCGCAGTTCGTCGACCCCGCCGGGCCGGTGTGGAGCCAGCTCGTCGCGCTCGGAGCGATCTTCGCCGTGCTGGCGATCCTCCTCGACGGCTCCGTCGCCCTGGTGGCGAGCCGGGCGCGGGACTGGTTCGCCTCGTCCCCGCGGCGCATGGAGCGGGTCGGTGGCGCGGGCGGCCTCATGATGGTCGGCCTGGGCACCGGCCTGCTGTTCTCCGGCCGCACCGACTGACCCTGAGCAGCGTGCCCCGTCTGGGCGGGGTTGAAGGGCATCGCTCCGGCGATGTCTCACCCTGGCGCGTCGTTACACTCCGCGGGTGATCGACATCAAGCTGCTCCGCGAGGACCCTGACCTCGTCCGCGCCAGCCAGCGCGCCCGGGGGGAGGACGAGGGCGTCGTCGATGCCATCCGCGCCGCCGAGGAGCGCCGCCGCAGCTCGCTCACGGCATACGAGCGCCTGAGGGCGGAGCAGAAGTCGATGGGCAAGGACGTCGCGAGGGCGCAGGGCGACGAGAAGCAGGCCCTGCTGGCCCGCACCCGCGAGATGTCCTCCGAGGTCAAGCTCCTGCAGGCCGCCGCCGACGAGGCGCAGGCCGAGCTCGGTGCCCTGTTGCGCACCATCGGCAACGTCGTCGAGCCGGGCGTCCCGAGCGGTGGCGAGGACGACTACGCGGTGCTCGAGACCATCGGGCAGCCGCGGGACTTCACCGCCGAGGGCTTCGAGCCGCGTGACCACCTGTCCCTGGCCGAGGCGCTCGACGCCGTCGACATGGAGCGCGGGGCGAAGGTGGCGGGGTCCCGGTTCTACTTCCTCAAGGGGGTGGGTGCGCGCCTCGAGCTGGCCCTGCTCGGTCTGGCGATGGACAGGGCCATCGCGGCCGGGTTCGTGCCGCTCATCACCCCGACGCTCGTCAAGAGCGAGGTGATGGATGGCGCGGGCTTCCTCGACCACCACGCCGACGAGGTCTACCGCGTCGACTCCGACGACCTCTACCTCACGGGAACCTCCGAGGTCGCGCTCGCCGGCTACCACGCCGACGAGATCCTCGACCTGTCGGCCGGCCCCCTCCGGTATGCCGGGCAGTCCACCTGCTACCGCCGGGAGGCCGGTTCCTACGGCAAGGACACCCGCGGCATCATCCGCGTCCACCAGTTCAACAAGATCGAGATGTTCGTCTACTGCCGGCTCGAGGACGCCGCGGCCGAGCACCGGCGCCTGCTCGACATGGAGAGGGACATGCTGGCGACGATCGACGTGCCGTACCGCATCATCGACACCGCCGCCGGTGACCTCGGGGGCCCGGCTGCTCGCAAGTTCGACTGCGAGGCATGGGTGCCCACCCAGGGTCGCTACCGTGAGCTCACGTCGACCTCCAACTGCACGACCTTCCAGGCACGGCGTCTGGGGACGCGGGTCAAGGGGGACGCCGGAAACGAGGTCGCCGCCACGCTCAACGGCACCCTCGCGACGACCCGTTGGCTCGTCGCCCTCCTCGAGAACCACCAGCAGGCCGACGGGTCGGTCGTCGTTCCGGATGCCCTGCGCTCGCGGGTCGGGCTCGACGTGCTCCGGCCCGTCCGATGACGCCCGGGTAGCGTCGGCGGCGATGACCACTCCACATCTCGTCGCGCTCGACATCGACGGCACGACGGTCAACCACGAGGGCGAGCTCTCTCCCGCGGTGCGTGAGGTCGTCCGGGACGTCGCCGACGCCGGGCACCACGTCACCATCGCGACCGGCCGCGCCATCGTCGGCACGTTGCCGGTCCTCGACCGCCTGGGCATCACCACGGGGTATGCCGTGTGCGCCAACGGTGCGGTCACCCTGCGGCTCGACCCTGCACTCGACACCGGGTACGAGATCATCGACGCGGTCACCTTCGACCCCGCACCCGCCCTGCGGGTCCTGCGCGAACACTTCCCCTCGGCCCTCATCGCCGTCGAGGAGCTCGGGGTCGGGTTCAAGGTCACGGCGCCGTTCCCGGACGGCGAGCTCGACGGGAACCCCCGCGTCGTGTCCTTCGACGAGCTCATGGCCACCCCGGTCACCCGCCTCACCCTGCGCGACCCCACGAGTACGAGCGAGGAGTTCATCGAGCGCACGGAGCAGATCGGTCTGCACGGCGTCGAGTACGCCGTGGGGTGGAGCGCGTGGCTCGACATCAACCCGGAGGGCGTCTCCAAGGGCGCGGCCCTGGAGGGAGTGCGGCGCAGGCTCCAGGTGGAGCCGATGCACACGGTCGCCGTGGGTGACCAGCGCAACGACCTCGAGATGCTGCGCTGGGCGGCGCGGGGGGTGGCCATGGGCAACGCGCCCGACGAGGTCAAGGCGGCCGCCGACGAGGTGGCCGGCGACGTCGACGACGACGGGCTCGTGCCTGTCCTACGCGCCCTGCTCTGAGCGCACGAGGAACCGGTCCGCTCCGGACACGTCCGGGCATCCCCGTCGGTGGGATGGTGAGCGGATGAACACTATCGACACCACCAACGCCGCCCGTGAGGTCGGCAACAGCCGCCTCCTCGAGCTGGGAGCCCGGATCGGCTACGTCGTCGTCGGGCTGCTCCACATCCTCATCGCCTGGATCGCCCTGAGGATCGCGTGGGGCATCGGGGGCGGCTCGGACAGCGCGGACGCGTCAGGCGCCCTGTCGACGATGGCCAACTCCGGCACCGGTCCGATCCTCCTCTGGATCGCGGTCATCGGGTTCGCCATGCTCGCGCTGTGGCAGTTCCTCGAGGCGGTCATCAACCGCGGTGAGGCGATGGACCGGGCCAAGGCAGCGGGCAAGGGTGTGGCCTACGCGTTCTTCGCGTGGACCTCGTTCCAGATATGGAGCGGCGGTGGTGGGTCCAGCGAGCAGCAGACCGAGGACTTCACGGCCGGCCTCATGGAGAACCCTGGCGGTCGCATCCTCGTGGGCCTCGTCGGTCTCGTGGTGCTGGGGATCGCGGGCTACCACATCCACAAGGGCTGGACGAAGAAGTTCCTCCGCGACCTCCGCGAGCACCCGGGCGGCTGGGCGGTCAACGCCGGGCGGATCGGCTACATCGCCAAGGGCGTGGCCCTGCTGATCGTCGGCTTCTTCTTCCTCGTGGCCGCGTGGCGCGCGAACCCCGAGGAGGCACAGGGCCTCGACGGGGCGCTGAAGACCCTCAACGAGCAGGCCTTCGGCCCGGCGCTGCTGACCCTCGTCGCCGTGGGGATAGCCGCCTACGGGATCTACTCCTTCGCCCGCGCCCGTTACGCGCGACTCTGAGCCGTCTCGCCGGCGAGCTCGGCGCCGGGGTCCCGTTCCCCGGCGCCGTCGCCGTCTCGGCGCAGGTAGCCCCACGCGAGCGCAGTGCATGCCAGGCCGTTGACGATGCCGACGAGGATGTCCGTCGTGTGGTGGGCACCTCGGTAGAGCCGGGCGTAGGCAACGCTCAGCCAGGCGAGCACGCACAGGGCGATGACGAGGCGGCGTACCAGCGTGTTCCGGATCCGCGTCGCGGCCATGAGCGCGAAGGTCGTGTACAGGGCGGTCGCCGCACCCACGTGGCCGCTCGGGTAGCTCGACGTGGGTGGCGTCGGGTCCAGCCGTTCGACGTTGGGCCGGTCCCGTGCGACGACGTAGGCAGCGGAGACGAAGATCGTCGCCTGGAGCGAGATGGCGATGCCCGGGATGACGGCATACCACCACTGCTTCGTGCGCCACCAGACGATCGCCACGACGACCAGGCAGACGCCGATGATGTACTCGGTGTTGCCGATGCTCGACATGAAGAGCGTGATGGTCTCACCGGTCGCGGTCCGGCCGTCCTGGAACCAACGGCTCGGGTTGTTCTCCCACTCGGAGAGCTCGAAGAGCGGCCCCTTGAGGACGAAACCGAACGCCACGATTGCCCCGAACAGCAGGAGCGCGGGCACGACCGCGCGGACGGCGAGGTCGCGCAGCGCGGCGCCGAAGGTGGGACGGCTCTGGTCCGTCTCCCAGCGGGTGAGGAACGACATCAGCTCTCCTGGGGTGTGTGGATGGTGCCGCTCGTCGGGCCGGCGTCGTCGATGAACTCGGGGTGCTCCGGATCGTCCGGATCGTGCGCCTCCGTGGGATGCGGCGGGTTCCACCCGGCGTAGCCCGCGTACGAGGCGAGCGCCAGACCGACCCCGGTGAGCACACCCACCGTGACGTCAGTCGGGTAGTGGACGCCGAGGTACACCCGGTCGAGGGCTGTCACGGCGATGACGACAACCGCGGACCCCACCAGGATGACGTGGCCGACGCGGGACCGCACCACCGGCCAGAGGAGGATGACGAGGATCGTCGCCCAGGCCGCGGAGTTGAGGGCGTGGCCGGACGGGAACGAGTAGCCGGGAGCCTCGGAGACAGGCTCCTCGACGAGCGGCCGGGCGCGTTGGAAGAGGTACTTCGCACCGAGCCCGATCATCCAGGCGAGCATCATCGTGCCGAAGGCCCACCAGGCCCGGGTCCGCAGCCCCTTGGCCAGCCACACCCACAGGCACACCAACGTGCCGACGAAGTAGAGCCGGATGGGCTGGGTCAGCTCCTGCCAGGCGATGAGCGCCTCGCGCAGCCCGGGGCGGGGCCGGGTGACAGCAGTCGCGCGCTGGATGAGCGCGTCGTCGAGGGACAGCAGCGGCTGCCAGCGGCTACGGACGAGGAACCCCACCCCGAACAGGACCGCGCCGACGACGAGGGTGTACAGCGCGGCACGAGCCAGCCGGCGGGTTCGGCTCGGTGCCGTTCCGGGCGCGAGGGTGCCGGTCATCCGAACTTTGTACCGCACGCGAACCGCCTCGACGGCTCTGCGTGGCAGTGGGCTTCGACCTGCGACACCCGTGCGATGCTGGGGCCGCCATGGCCGAGCTGCACGTGACGTCACCGTCCAACCCGCGTCTCAAGGGGGTGATCGCCCTCCGGCGGCGTCGCATCCGCGAGGAGCAGGGCCTCACCGTGGTGGACGGGTTCGAGGAGCTCTCGCTGGCGCTCGACGCCGGGGTGGTGCCCCAGTCGGTGCTCCACTGCCCGGAGCTCATGCTCGCCCCGTCCGACCAGGGCGCGCTCGTGGAACGCGCGCGAGACCTGGGGGCGACGACGATCCGGCTGAGCAGGCCGGCCTTCGAAAGGGTCGCGTACCGGGAGGGCCCCGACGGGTTCCTCGCGGTGGTGCCGGTCGCCGGTGTCGGGCTCGACGACCTCGAGCTGCCGGCCGACCCCCTCGTCCTCGTGTGCGAAGGCGTCGAGAAGCCGGGCAACCTGGGCGCGGTGCTGCGCACCGCTGATGCCGCCGGAGTGTCCGCCGTCGTCGCCGCCGACCCCGCCACCGACTGGGGCAACCCCAACGTCGTGCGGTCGAGCAAGGGAACGGTCTTCTCCGTACCGGTCGCATCGGCGACGACGGAGGAGGTGCTGGGCTGGCTGCGCCGCAACGGCATCCCCCTCATCGCCACCACACCTGCTGCCGAGACGGTGCACACCGCCGTCGACTACCGGGGCGCTGTCGCACTCGCCGTGGGCACGGAGAAGGAGGGGCTCACCCCCCTCGTGCTGGAGGCCTCCGAACGGCTGGTGCGCATCCCGATGGTCGGGCGGGTCAACTCCCTGAACGCCGCCACGGCGGCCGCGGTGGTCGTCTACGAGGCGGTCCGTCAGCGGTCAGGGTGAGGCGTCCGGAGGGTGCCCCGGGGTGTGTCAGGAGCACCCCTGGCCGTGTGCGACGATGAACGGCATGCGAGTTGACCATGTCGTCTACGCGGCAGAGCATGACGGTCTGCGGGCCACGGCTCAGCGCCTCGCCGAGCAGATCGGTGTGCAACCGGTCGACGGGGGAGTGCACCCGCGCTTCGGGACACGCAACATCATCCTTCCGCTCGCTCACGAGCGGTACGTCGAGGTCGTCGAGGTGCTCGACCACCCGGCCAGCGACAAGGCGCCCTTCGGTCAGGTCGTCCGCGCCCGGTCCGAGTGTGGGGGTGGCTGGCTCGGCTGGGTGGTCCAGGTCGACGACATCACCGAGCAGGAGAAGCGCCTCGGTCGCGAGTCCGTCATCGGCAACCGGCACCGGCCCGACGGGGTGGAGCTCCGGTGGAAGCAGCTCGGGGTCCGGGGCCTGCAGGCAGACCCGCAGCTGCCGTTCTTCGTCCAGTGGGAGCAGGGTGTGCCGCACCCCTCGGACGACGCGGACACCGAGGTGACCATCGACTCGCTCCAGATCGCCGGTGACCCCGAGCGGGTCCGCGAATGGCTCGGTCTGCCCGTGGACTCGACCTCCTCGGTCATCGACTTCCAGTTCGTCTCGCCGCACGGAACCCCGGGCCTCATGGCGGTCACCTTCGACACGGTCCGCGGCCCCGTGACGATCTGAGCGCAGCTGACGATCTGAGCTCAGCCGAGATGTTCTCGGACGAGCCGCTTCGGGGCTCGGCTCGCCCAGGCGTCGGTGATGACCTCCGCGAGCTCCACCTCGTCCAGCATGCCGAGGTCCCGCTCGCGCACGAGCACGTACTGGTAGCCGTCGAAGTGCGGGGTCGTGAACCAGGGCGGCCCGCTCTGGAGGATCGCCTCCTTGTCGTCCGGGCCCGGCACGACGATGGCGATGACGTCGGCCATCGGCTCGCCCGTGGGCTCCAGCGCGTCCCTGCGTGGTCCCCGCCACATGAGGAACTTCTTGCCCCGCACCGCGTACGCCGGGTGGTCGGGGCTGTCCTCCCGCGTCACCTCGGGCAGGGCGAGCGCCAGGGCGTCGACGTCGTCGCGGGTGAGCGGGCGGGGCGGTCGCTGTGGCATCGTCACCGCAGGTGGTCGACGAGGTCGGGCGCGAGCCCGACGTAGGTCGATGGGGTCAGGGAGGCGAGCCGCTCCTCGACGTCAGTCGGCAGGCCGAGGCCGTGCACGAACTCGACGAGGTGCTCGCGGTCGATGCGGCGGCCGCGGGTGAGCTCCTTGAGCCGTTCGTAGGGCTCCTCCATCCCGGGGACGCCGCGGGCACCCAGCGCCCGCATCGCCGACTGGATCGGCTCCCCCAGCACCCCCCAGTTGGCCTCGAGGTCCGCGGCCATCCGGTCGGGAACGACGTCGAGGCCCTCGAGCCCCTGGGCGGCATTGTCGATGGCCAGGACACTGTGGCCGAACGCGGTCCCGATGTTGCGCTGCATCGAGGAGTCGGTGAGGTCCCGCTGGAGGCGGCTCTGGACCAGCGTGGCGGCGAGGACGTCCAGCAGGGCGTTGCTGACCTCCAGGTTGGCCTCGGCGTTCTCGAACCGGATGGGGTTGACCTTGTGTGGCATCGTCGACGAGCCGACGCTGCCGTGCCCACGCACCTGGGCGAAGTAGCCCATCGAGATGTACGTCCAGACGTCGGTGCACATGTTGTGGAGCACCCGGTTGAAGCGTGCGACGTCGGCGTACAGCTCGGACTGCCAGTCGTGGCTCTCGATCTGCGTCGTCAGGGGGTTCCACGAGAGCCCTAGGTGCTCGACGAAGTCGCGGCTCACCTGCTGCCAGTCCACGTCCGGGAGGGCGATCACGTGGGCGCCGTAGGTGCCGGTGGCCCCGTTGAACTTCCCGAGGAACTCGGCGTCCTCGATTCGTCGCAGCTGTCGCTGGAGGCGCCAGGCGAGGACGGCCAGCTCCTTGCCCATCGTCGTCGGCGTCGCGGGCTGGCCATGGGTGTGGGCGAGCAGAGGAACGGCCCGCAGGTCCGACGCCAGTGTCGCCAGCCGCTCGACGAGGCCGGTCGCTCGCGGGAGCCACACCTCGTGCACCGCGCCCTTGACCGTCAGGGCGTACGAGAGGTTGTTGACGTCCTCGCTCGTACAGCAGAAGTGGACCAGCTCGGCCAGCCCGGCGTCCTCGGGTGCCGGGGCGATGTCGCTGAGGCGCTGCTTGAGGAAGTACTCGACGGCCTTGACGTCGTGCTGGGTGACCCGCTCCTTTCCGGCCAGCTCCTCGACCTCGGCAACGCCGAAGCTCCGGACGACCTCGCGCAGCGCCTCCTGCTCCCGCGCGCTGAGGTGGCGCACCCCCGGCACCACCTCGTGGTCGGTGAGGTGGATGAGCCACTCGACCTCGACGTGCAGGCGGGCGCGGTTGAGTGCCGGCTCCGACAGGTGGTCCACCAAGGGTGCGACGACACCGCGGTAGCGCCCGTCGAGCGGGCCCAGGGCGATCGGCGGGACCGCGTCGGCGAGAGAGGTGGAGGCGGCGAGGCTGGTCGCGTCGGCAGGGCTGGCCATGCGCCCATCCTCCCAGAGCAGGTCAGGCCTCGCTCCGGCGCTCCAGCTCGGAGCGCACGTGCTCGACGATGCCCGGGAGCGCCGCGGTCACTTCGGCGTAGGTCTGGTCGTATGCCGCGTCGCTGCCGTACCACGGGTCGTCCATCCCCAGCGTGCCGGCCTCCACGGCGTCGGGGTCGAAAGAGCGGAAGAGCCGGATCCTGCGGTGATGTCGGTCGTCCCCAGCCAGCCGCTCGAGGAGGTCGGCGTGCTCGTGGTCGACGGGGAGCACGAGGTCCACCTCGTCGAACCAGGCCGGGTCGAAGGCCCTGGCCATGTGCTCGGACCAGCCCGAGTCGACGTGTCCGTTGCGGCGCATCACCGCGGCCGTGCGCGGGTGCATGCCGTTGCCGAGCTCCTCGGAGGAGGTGCCGGCCGAGTCGACGACGACCCGGTCCCCGAGTCCGGCTCGCTCGAGCGCCTCGCGGAGGAGGTACTCGGCCATGGGGGAACGGCAGATGTTTCCCCAGCACACGACGGTGATCCGGTAGGGCCGCTCGCTCATGCGGTCCATCCTCTCCTGCCCCCGTGCGCACCCCCCACCGGGTCAGCCGAGGGCGAACCACCCCGGGACGGCCGCGAGGAAGTCGGCGCGCGGCATCCCGCCGGCGCCCTCGGGGATGCGACCCCACAGCGGTGCCCCGGTCACCCGCGGCAGGTCGACGAGGTTGTTCTGCTCCGCCAGCCCCGGCTCGCTCGGCCACGACCCGACGACCACGCCAAGCAGGGGGAGGGACCGAGCCGTCAGCGCCTCCGCGGTGAGGGCGGCCACGTTGAGCGTGCCGAGGCCCGCGTCGGCGACGAGCACCACCCCGCAGCCGATCCCCTTGTAGCGCAGCCCCGCTCCGAGGTCTGCGAGGGTCCCTCCACGCTGGTCCAGCCGCACGAGGAGACCACCGGAGCCCTCGACGAGGACGACCTCCGAGCTCGCGGCGATCTCCCCTACGCGACGCGCGTGGGCCGCCACGGGCGGCAGGGTCACGCCCTCCGAGCGGGCAGCCGCCTCCGGCGCCAAGGGGTCGCGCAGCCGGGTCAGCTCGTGCGTCGTGAGGTCGTCGCCGACGAGGCGCCGCACCTCCCCCATGTCCCCCGGGTCGTGGGGGCCGACCCCGGTCTGCGCCGGCTTGACGACCGCGACGCTGCTCCCCCGATCACGCACGACCGCCGCAAGCGCAGCGGTCACCACGGTCTTGCCGACCCCTGTGCCCGTCCCCGTGACCAGGACCACGGAGGTGAGCGAACGGGGGTCAGCCACGAGGGGCGGTGACCTCGGCGAGCACCTCGCAGGCCCGGTCGAGGTCATGCCCGGAGTGGTCGGCATGCGCGGTGAGACGAAGCCGCGACGTGCCGTCCGGTGTGGACGGTGGCCGGAAGCAGCCGATCCGGATGCCGTGCTCCGCCGCCCGCGCGACGGCCTCCACCGCCTCGTGCGGACCCGGCATGAGCACCGACATGACGGCCCCGTCCGGGGTGTCCAGGCCGCAGGAGGCAGCGAGGCGGGCGGCGTTGGAGCGGACCCGCTCGGCGAGCCCGGGGTCCTCCGCGAGGACCTGGAGCGCGGCGAGGGCCGCCCCCGCCGAGGCGGGTGCCAGTCCGGTGTCGTAGATGAAGGGTCGTGCCGTGTTGACGACGTGCTCCCGGACGTCGGGTGACGCGAGGACCGCGCCGCCCTGGGCCGCGAGCGACTTGGACAGCGTGGCGGTGACGACGACGTGCTCGGCACCGGCCGCGCCGACCGCCGGAACGAGCCCGCCACCGCCCGGTCCGAGCACCCCGAGAGCGTGCGCCTCGTCGAGGATGAGGAGCGCTCCGACGTCCGCCGTGAGGGCGACGAGGTCGGCGACAGGGGCGGCGTCACCGAGAACCGAGTACAGCGACTCCGCGACGACCACGGCCCGGGGACTGTCCCGCCGGGAGAGCAGCTCGGCGACGTGCTCGAGGTCGTTGTGGCGGGACACGGACACCGCGGCGCGCGACAGGCGGCACCCGTCGATGAGGCTCGCGTGGGCGTGCTCGTCACTGACGATGAGCGTGCCGGCGTCCGCCAACGTCGTGAGGACCGCCAGGTTGGCGGAGTACCCGCTGCTGAGCACGAGGGCCGCGGGAGCGCCGGTGAGGGCGGTGAGGGCCGCCTCCAGCTCGTTGTGGATGTCGAGTGTGCCGGTGACGAGGCGGGAGGCCCCGGCCCCCGCGCCGTAGGTCTCGGCGGCGGCGACCGCCCCCGCGACGACGGCCGGGTGGGTCCGCAGGCCGAGGTAGTCGTTGCCCGCGAGGTCGAGCCCGTCACCCACCTTGGTGGTGGTGAGCCGACGGGTGAGCCCGGCGTCGTTCCGGGTCGCGGCTGCCGCGCGGATCCAGTCCAGAGGGCTCGTCACGGCATCGATCCTGCCACGCCGGCCGTGGCACCGCCCGGTGGTCGCGAAGAGGCGCCTCTGGGCGCGGTGGGGGCGCGGTGTGCAGCTCGGGGCGCATGCGGCACGGCATCCGCGGCAGGATCGGGAGTCCATCGCCCGCCAGCCGGAGGAGCAGAGGAATGCCGAAGCCCCCCATGCCCGCCCAGGTGGCCGAGCTCTTCGCCCGGCCGAACCCCGCCGTCGTCGCCGTGCTGAGGCCGAGCGGCTCACCCATGTCGGTCGCGACCTGGTACCTCGTCGAGGACGACGGCACGGTGCTGCTCAACATGGATGCCGGCCGCGCGCGCCTGCACTGGATGCGCAAGCGACCCCACGTCGCCCTCACCGCGCTCAAGGCGGACCAGTGGTACACCCACGTCAGCGTGCGCGGACCCGTCGTGCGGTGGGAGGAGGACCCCGCGCGCGGCCTCGCCGACATCGACCGGCTCGCCCGGCACTACACAGCGGCGCCGTACCGGGTGCGGGACCGTCCGCGGGTGAGCTGCTGGGTGCGGGTCGACCACTGGCACGGCTGGGGCGAGGCCGAGGTCCGATGACGGAGACAGGGAGGTCAGGTCCTGGCCACGGCTACCCGCCCATGCCGCCGCTCGCCGATACCGCTGGTCCGGACCCCCTCCTCACCGTGGACACCCCGGAGGCGGCGCGGGCCGCGCTCGACGCGGCGACGAGGACGGTGCTCATGGACGGTCGATCGACGGCGTTGGGCGTGGCCGGTCGGGTGGTGGGCCTCGGGTTCTTCGTCCTCTTCGTCGTGGTTCTCGAGGAGGGGGCGGGAGAACGCACCCTGACCCTGGTCGGCCTGGTCGCGATCCTCGTCGCTTGGCTCTTCTCCGTGGTGGACCGGGTGGTCGGGGTCACCTACCCGTCGTTGCCGTGGCCGATCGCTCTGGCCCTGCCGACCAGCCTCCTCGGCGTGGGCCTGGCGCTGTTCTTGGTCAGCGCCGATCTCCGGTGGTTCTTCGGCTTGAGTGTGGCCGTCCTCGCGCTCGGCTGCCTCGCTCCGGTGGCCCGGTGGCTGCATGCTCGGGGCCGGCAGGGGGTGGACGGCACGAGCTGGCCGCAGGGTGCGCAGGCGTTCGCCATCCTGTCGGTTCTCGAGAGAGTGGCCTCGATCGCACCGAGCCGCCTCATCCAGCTCGCCGGTCTGACGCCCGACGCAGGAGGGGCCTGGCTCGATCGGCTCCGTTCCGAGCAGCTGCTCTTCGGCGGACGACGACGTTCTCGGCTCTTCGGCGACCAGGCGGTGTTCATCACCGAGCCGGGCCGTGAGCGACTCGCCCGGTGGCGCTCGGAGCTCGACCACCTGGCGGCCGGCCTCAGCCGTGGACGGCCTCCACGGCCCCGACCAGAGCACGGGTGACGAGTGCGAGGTCCTCGTCCGAGGTGACGAAGGGCGGCATCGTGTAGACGAGGTTGCGGAACGGCCGGAGCCACACCCCGAGCTCGACTGCCGCGGCCGTCACCTCGGTGACCCGCACCGGCTCCCGCAGCTCGACGACGCCGACCGCTCCCAGCGCCCGCACGTCCACGACGGAGTCGAGGGATGCCGCCCGCTCCAGCCCCGCTCGGAGCCCACCCTCGATGCGCCCCACCTCGGCGGCGGTCTCGCGGGAGGTCAGCAGATCGAGGTTGGCCGAGGCGACGGCGCAGGCGAGGGGGTTGCCCATGAAGGTCGGCCCGTGCATCAGCGCGCCCGCCTCCCCGCCACTCACCCCTTCGGCCACCTCGCGGCTGCACAGCACGGCTGCGAGGGACAGGTAGCCACCGGTCAGCGCCTTGCCGACGCAGAGGATGTCGGGGTCGAGGTCGCCGCGGCCCGAGCCGGCCCAGAGGGGACCGGTGCGGTGGAAGCCGGTCGCGATCTCGTCGTGGATGACGAGCGCACCGTGTTCGGCCGCGAGACGGTGGAGCACGCCGAGCGCGTACGGGCTCCACACGTGCATCCCCCCGGCGCCCTGGAGCACGGGTTCGACGATGACCGCGGCCACCTCGTCGGCGTGGGCCGCGAAGAGCGCACGCGTCTCTCGCTCCCACGCCACCATGGCGTCGTCGTCGGGGGCGCGGTCCACGCCACCCGGGGGGCGGCGCGCGAAGAGGTGCTCCGGCAGCAGGCCCCGGAACAGCGAGTGCATCCCACCCACCGGGTCGGTGACCGACATGGGGGAGAACGTGTCGCCGTGGTAGCCGCCGCGGATGGTGAAGAACCGGGTGCGACGCCGCCCCGCTGCGATCTGCCACTGGAGGGCCATCTTCATCGCGACCTCGACGGACACCGACCCGGAGTCGGCGAGGAACACGTGCTCGAGGGCGACCGGGGTGAGGGCGAGGAGCCGTCGGGCGAGCCCCACGGCCGGCTCGTGCGTCAGCCCGCCGAACATGACGTGCGCCATCGAGTCGAGCTGCCGGTACACGGCTGCGTCGAGCTCCGGCACGGCATACCCGTGGATGGCACACCACCACGACGACATCCCGTCGACCACCTCACGCGGCGCACCGCCCCGGTCGCGAAGCCGAAGCCGGATGCCGCGTGCCGACTCCACGAGGTACGGGTCGTGGGGGGTGACTGCCGACGAGTACGGGTGCCACAGGTGCGCTCGGTCGAACGCGAGCAGCTCGGAGGTGGAGTCCTGCTCACCGGAAGGGGTCATCGCAGCCCATTGTGTCGGCACGCGCGGCGACCCCCGAGCGCCAGGGGGGGTCAGGCGGCGTCGCGGACCGTCTCGGCCTCGAGGGTGAGGCGCGTGAGCAAGGACCGCAGCCGAGCGTCCAGCGTGGGGTCGACGAGGCGGCCGTCGTCGAACGCCTGGAATGCGGCACCCACGCCCACCGTGTCGGCCAGCACGTGTGCACCGGCGATCCGGAGCACGCGCACGCCGTCCTCACGGGCCCACTGCGCTCCGCGCGGCGAGCCACTGGCGCCGAGCACCGCGGCGGGCTTGCCGACGATCGCCGCGGCCCCGCGAGGGCGGGACAGCCAGTCGACCGCGTTCTTGAGGGCGCTCGACAGCGAGCCGTTGTACTCGGGGGTGACGAGCAGGAGGGCGTCCGCGTCGGCGACGGCTTCCCGCAGGTCACGAGCGACCTCAGGCAGGACGTCGTCGTGGTCGAGCTCCTCCGAGTAGTGCGGCAGCTCGCCGAGCCGCTCGAAGAGGGTGCCGTCCACCCCGGCCGGGAGGTGGTCGACGGCGGCGTGGGCGAGCTGGCGGTTCGTGGAGCCGGCGCGCAGGCTGCCGACGAGGACGAGGACGTTCACAGGGACTCCAGGGGTCGGAGGTGGGTCGGTTCGGCGATCGGCGCTGATCATGTGGTTGAACAGTCAACTACACACCGCCATTCCACCCTGGACGGAAAGGGGGTTGCGTGGGGACTATTCAGCGTTACTATGTACCGGTAGTCACTGTCACTGAGTAGTTGCCGAGGAGGTGGTGGATCATGGGCAAGCAGGAGACGGAGATGCTCAAGGGAACGTTGGAGGGCATCGTGCTCGCGCTGTTGTCCGGCCGGTCCGCGCACGGCTACGAGATCACGGCGTGGCTGCGGGAGCGGGGCTTTCCCGACATCGCCGAGGGGACCGTCTACGCGTTGCTGATCCGGGTGGAGCAGCGTGGCCTGGTCGACGTGGACAAGGTCCCGTCCGACAAGGGGCCGCCGCGCAAGGTCTACTCCCTCAACGACGGTGGCCGGGCGCACCTCGAAGAGTTCTGGAGGACGTGGAGCTTCCTCCAGGAACGCATCGAACAGCTCCGCGAAGGAGACAGCTGACATGGTCGCGAAGTGGATCGAGGCCCTCACCGGGTCCCTCGAGCAGAAGAAGCAGTACAAGCGGGACAAGGCCCGCGTCGAGGCTCTTCCCGAGCCCTACGGCAGCACCGGCAAGGCGTTCGAGCGCTACTTCATGTACTACGGGGGCGTGACGGACGGCGACACCATCGTCACGATGCTGGGGGACTTCACCGACCTGTGGGAGCGGGCCGCCCTGGACGGAACGCCCGTGCGAGAGATCGTGGGCGAGGACCCGGTGGAGTTCGCGGAGACCTTCGCCGCGGCATACGCCGGCACACGGTGGATCGACAAGGAACGGGCACGTCTGACCGCGGCTGTCCAGGCTGCCGACGGAGGTGGCCCGGCGTGAGGAACGATGCCGCCATCCGGGTGCGGGGCCTGGAGAAGTCCTTCGACGAGCTGCACGTGCTGCGCGGCGTCGACATCGACGTCGACCGGGGGAGCATCTTCGCGCTGCTCGGCTCGAACGGCGCGGGGAAGACCACGGTCGTGCGGATCCTGGCCACCCTGCTCAAGGCAGATGCGGGCACGGCGGAGGTGCACGGCTTCGACGTCGCGACGCAGGCCGGCGACGTGCGGGAGTCGATCAGCCTCACCGGACAGTTCGCAGCGGTCGACGATGTGCTCACCGGGCGCGAGAACCTCGTGCTCGTGGCCCGCCTACGGCACCTCACGGGAGCCAGGGCGATCGCCGAGCAGCTGCTCGCCCGCTTCCAGCTCACCGACGCGGCGGACCGGAAGGTGTCGACCTACTCCGGCGGCATGCGCCGCCGCCTGGACATCTCGATGAGCCTCATCGGCGACCCGCCGGTCGTGTTCCTCGACGAGCCGACAACAGGGCTCGATCCGGAGGCGCGCCTCGAGGTATGGCAGGCGGTTCGCGACCTCGCCGCAGGCGGCACCACGGTGCTGCTGACCACGCAGTACCTCGACGAGGCCGAGCAGCTCGCCGACCGGATCGCCATCCTGCACGGGGGCCGGATCATCGAGAACGGCACCTTGGCCGAGCTCAAGAGGCTGCTCCCTCCGGCCAAGGTCGAGTACGTCGAGAAGCAGCCGACCCTGGAGGACGTCTTCCTCCGCCTCGTCGGCCGCGACGCCACCCGAGAGGACCAGCCATGACGACGCACTTCGTCGGTGACACCGCCCTGTTGACCGGGCGTTCGCTGCGCCACATCACCCGCAGCCTCGACACCATCATCACGACGACGATCATGCCGATCGCCTTCCTGCTGCTCTTCGTGTTCGTCCTCGGCGGCGCGATCACCTCGGGGTCGGACTCGTACATCGACTACCTGCTGCCCGGAATCCTCGTCATCACCGTCGCGTCGGGCGTCTCCTACACGGCGTACCGGCTCTTCCTCGACCTGCAGAGCGGGATCTTCGAGCGGTTCCACTCCATGCCCATCGCGCGGTCCTCGGCGCTGTGGGCGCACGTGCTGACCTCCTTGGCCGCCATCGCGATGTCGGTCGTGGTCGTCGTGCTCGCTGCCCTCGTCATGGGCTTCCGCTCGGGGGCGGGCGTGCTGGCCTGGCTCGGCGTGGCAGGAATCCTGGGCCTGTTCACCCTGGCGCTGACCTGGCTCGCCGTCATCCCGGGTCTGACGGCCACGTCCGTCGACGGTGCGAGCGCCTTCTCCTACCCGCTGATCCTCCTGCCGTTCATCAGCTCGGCCTTCGTGCCCACCGAGACCATGCCCGGCCCGGTGCGTGCCTTCGCCGAGAACCAGCCGGTGACCGCCATCGTCGACGCGATCCGCGCCCTGCTCGCGCAGCAGCCGGTCGGCACCGACATCTGGGTCGCCCTGGGGTGGTGCCTCGGCCTTCTCCTCGTGGCCTACGGGTTCGCGATGCTCGTCTATCGCCGCCGGTTCGCCTGAGCCGCCGCCGGTTCGCCTGAGCGGGCATCAGGACCAGGTGGCCTGCTCGACGCTGCCGTGGCGGACGCACGTCGCCGTCCAGGCGCCCGGGGTGACCTGCACGGTCATCCGCCGGCGGCAGTGGACGCACCACCGCGGCGGCTCGAGCTCGGCCCGAAGGGCGCAGCGGATGTGGGCGCCCGAGTCCGCGGCCTCACCGCACTGCCCGCACCACGTGCCCGGGGAGGAAGGACTGGCGACCGGTTCCACGGCCATGCGCTCTCAGAACGTCTCGTTGAGGGCCTTGATCGGCATCTCGAGCTCGTCGAGCAGCGCCAGGTCCGCACGGGGGTCCCGCCCCAGAGTCGTGAGGTAGTTGCCGACGATGACGGCGTTGATGCCGCCGAGGAGGCCGTCGCGGGTGCCGAGGTCACCCAGCGTGAGCTCGCGGCCGCCGGCATACCGGAGGATCGTGCGCGGCAGGGCGAGCCTGAAGGCCGCGATGGCGCGCAGCGCGTCGGCGGTCTCCATGGGCTCGAGGTGGCCGAACGGCGTGCCGGGGCGCGGGTTGAGGAAGTTGAGGGGCACTTCGTGCGGCTCCAGCTCACCCAGCTGCGCCGCGAGCTCGGCGCGCTGTTCGAGCGACTCACCCATGCCGACGAGCCCACCGCAGCAGAGCTCCATTCCTGAGTCCTTGACCATGACGCAGGTCTCCCAGCGCTCCTCGAACGTGTGCGTCGTGACCACCTGCGGGAAGTACGACCGACCCGCCTCGAGGTTGTGGTTGTAGCGGTGCACGCCCATGCTCACCAAGGCGTCGACCTGGTCATGGGTCAGCATCCCGAGCGACGCGGCGACGTTGATGTCGACGGCTGCGCGGATCGCGGCGACGCCCTCGCGCATCTGCCGCATGAGCCTGTCGTCCGGGCCGCGCACGGCGGCGACGATGCAGAACTCGCTGGCTCCTGTCGCGGCGGTCTGCTGGGCAGCCCGGACCAGCTCGGGAATGTTGAGCCACACCGAGCGCACGGGGCTCGTGAACTGACCGGACTGCGAGCAGAAGTGACAGTCCTCCGGGCAGCCTCCGGTCTTGAGGGAGACGATGCCCTCCACTTCGACCGCCGGGCCCTGGTATCTCATCCGCACCTCGTGGGCGAGGGCGAGGAGGTCCGGCAGCCGGTCGTCGTCCGTGCGCAGCACGGACAGCACCTGCTCCTGGCGGAGGGGTACCCCGTGCTCGAGGACCTGCTCCCGCGCCACGTCGAGGATGTCGGTTCCGGTCGCCTGTGCCGTCATGCGACCGATTGTTGCGTACGCGGGACGGCCGCCTGCGCGGGGTCGCTACTCCAGGAAGCCACCGAGCATGCTGCCCGGGCTCTTGGCCTCGTGGCCGCCCTGCGGAACGGACTCGCTCGGCTGCACGAGGACGTACCCCTGGCCACCGAAGGCCATCTGCAGGAGCTCACCCGTGCCGCCGCGGACCATCGAGACCAGGCCGCCGGTGTCGACCCGGATGTCCATCGAGACGCCGGCCGTCCAGAGCACCACGGCCTGGGCATCGGCGAAGGTCGGCGATGCCGCCACGTCGAGTGCGACGGGGTCGCCCTTGGTCGTCACGGCGACGTAGCCGGTGCCGCGAAGGGCGACGTTGTAGAGCCCTCCGGTCATCGTTGCTCCGCGTGCCTGGATGCGGTGGATGTCCCACTGGATCGAGCTGGAGAAGGCGAGGACGTTGGCCCCGTTGACGGAGATCGCGTCGTTCTCCAGGTACATCACCTGGATCTCCGAGGCCTCGTCGGCGACGAAGAGCTCGCCGGTGCCCGAGCACTGCATCATCTTGACGCCCTCACCGGTGGTGGCCGCCTTGAGCATCTTGCCGATGCCGCCGGAGCCCTTGTTGACGAAGCGCACGTCTCCCTGGTAGGCGACCATCGAGCCCGTACGGGCCCACACCTCGCCGTAGCGCATGTCGATGCGCAGCAGCTTCTTGTTCTGGAGGGCGAAGGGGTCCTGCGTCTCCTTCTCGCGGAACTCCTGGAACAGCGACCCGTGGATGGTCATCGGCTCAGCACCTTTCGATCGGCGCGTGCGGGCACGCGGATGTCGTCGTTTTCACGCTAGGCGCAACGCCTGACGCCGTCCTGGGGTTTCTCCCGGGAGCATGCCGACCGCGCCTGGGCCCAGGGTCACCCCCGGTCGGAGAGGTGAGCCGTGATGGGACCAGCCGACGTCAGCGTCACGTCCAGGCCAGGACCAGGAGGATGAGCGGCAGGGTGAACGTCAGGGTCGCCCACGCGTAGGCGGTGACCGACAGGACAGGGGGCGGCGGACCGTCCGCAAGCAACCGCAGGCGGACCGGAGCGGTGGTTCCGGCTCCGAGCGCCGCCTCCGGTGCCCGGCTCCCCGCCAGCGTGAGCAGGGCTCTCGCGGTGGCGAGCTCCCCGCTGCGCCGGACGGCTGCCCGGTCTGCGAGTGCCTCGACGAGCAGGCGGACCTCGAAGAGCGCGGCGTCCGAGCGCAGCGGACGGGGGACCGCCTCGTGGACCACCGTGAAGAACTCGAGCAGCAGGTCGTGACGGCTGCGGAGATGGGCGTCCTCGTGCGCGACGACGGCGTCGAGCTGGTCCTCCGGCAACGCGTCCAGGACCCCCTGGGACAGCACGACCCGGCTCTGTCGGCCCGGGATGCAGTATGCCGTCGGCGTGGGGTGCTGGAGGATGCGCACCCGGTCCCGGTCGTGGGTGGCGATGATGTCCACCAGCTCGCGGTGCTCGGAGCGGATCCGTCGCAGACGCGTCCCGACGCGGTGGCCCGCCCACAGCAGTCGGGCGAGCACCGCCGTGCTGACGACGAGGGCGAGGACGACGAGCTCCGCCTGCATGATCGGGTCGTCCCCGTCGAGAAGCAGGGGAAGCGCGGCAGGGGCGGCCGCCAGCGCCGCGAGGATGCCGCCCACCGAGACGGCCTGCCACGCCACCAGCGCGGCTCTGGGTGCGCGGCGGAAGCGCTTCTGGCGGGCCATGAGACCCGGGGCGACCCACGCGAGAAGCACCGCGAGCCCCGCGAGGACGAACGGGATCACGAACTCCATGGTGCAGGCGTGGGCCGCGGAAGGGCCACCCCACCCTCAGGGCGAGGGCTGTGGGCCGGCGCGCGACTCGATCTCCGCCAGGGCCGCCTTGAGGTCGTCGAGCTCGTCGCTCGTCGCACCGTCGAGGAAGTGCAGGAGGGCGGTCCTGCGGTCGGTGACCTCCATGTCGTCGAGGGTGCGCCGCATGGTCTGGGCGGTGAGCGCCTCACGCGTGTCGGCCGGGAAGTAGCGCCATGCCCGGCCGTCCCGCTCGCGGGTGACCAGGTCCTTCTTCGCCAGGCGGTCGAGGACGGTCATGACGGTCGTGTACGCGATCTCGCGTTCGCCCGAGAGCCGGTCGTGCACCTCGCGCACCGTCGCCCCGCCGAAGCCGGCACCGGCGGCCGTGGCGGCCTCCCAGAGGTGCTCCATGACGACGCGCTCGAGGTCGCCGAGTCGAGGGGCCGAGGTCGAGTGGGGCACGGCAGCTCCTTCCGGATCGCTTCTCCCAAACTACACCGCGTCGTAGAGGTGTCGAACGCCCTCGGGCTGTGAGGCAGCGCACGGGCCGTCCCTGTGGCACGGTGGTCGGGTGCAGCGAGATGACCTCGTCCGCCTCCGCCGGGCACGTGACCGGATGGATCGGGACTACGCCGAGCCCCTCGACGTGCCCGCGCTCGCACGAGAGGCACTGATGTCGACGGGGCACTTCCACCGCGCCTTCCGCGAGGCGTACGGCGAGACGCCCTATGCCCACCTCATGACCCGTCGGGTCGAGCGCGCCGCCGCCCTCCTGCGGCGGGGAGACCTGTCCGTCACCGACGTCTGCATGGAGGTGGGCTGTACCTCGCTCGGGTCCTTCAGCGCCCGCTTCACCGAGCTCATGGGCGTCACCCCGAGCGAGTACCGAGCGGCGTCGCACGAGGCGGCACGCGGCATACCGGCCTGTGTCGCCAAGCAGGCCGACCGCCCGCGAACCAGGCGGTCAGGATCGGAGAAGCGCCCGGAGGTGGCTGGTGTCTAACGTCGAGGACATGGACACGACTACGACCACCACCGCGCGGGCCACCGCATCGCTCGCCGTCGCCAACTGCTTCCTCGTCGTCGACGACCACGACAAGGCCCTCACGTTCTACCGCGACGTGCTCGACTTCACCGTGACCCAGGACGTCACCAGCGGGGACTACCGCTGGCTGAGCGTCTCACCACCCCGCCAGCCGGACCTCGAGATCACGATCCAGTCGGTGGGCATCTACCCGGGGTGCAGTGACGAGGACCGGGCCGCCATGGACACGTTGCTGGCGAAGGGGCTGCTGTCTCCGCTCATCTTCCGGTGTGACGACGTGGACGCGCTGTTCGAGCACGTCCGCGCTGCCGGCGCCGAGGTGCTCCAGGAGCCGATGGACCAGTTCTACGGCGTGCGGGACTGCGCGTTCCGGGACCCCGCGGGCAACATGCTCCGCTTCAACACCAAGCTGTCGCAGGCCTGACGCACCCTTCGTGCCGTCACCCGTCCGGGTAGCCGTGGGGGTTCTTGCTCTGCCACCGCCAGGTGTCGGCACACATGTCGTCGACGGTGCGGGTGGCGCGCCAGCCCAGCTCGGCCTCGGCTCGTGAGGGGTCCGCGTACGACGCGGCGACGTCGCCCGGCCGGCGGTCGACCACCTCGTAGGGCAGCTCGTGACCACAGGCCCGCTCGAACGCCTTGAGCAGCTCGAGCACCGACGTCCCGTGGCCCGTGCCGAGGTTCCACGTCGAGACCGGGTCGGAGGTGCTGCCGAGCCGGTTCAGGGCGGCGACGTGCCCGGCGGCGAGGTCGTCGACGTGGATGTAGTCGCGCACCCCCGTCCCGTCGGGAGTGGGGTAGTCACCCCCGAAGATCGACAGCTTGTCCCGGCGGCCCACGGCGACCTGGGCGATGTACGGCATGAGGTTGTTGGGGATGTCGGAGGGGTCCTCGCCGATGGTGCCCGACGGGTGCGCGCCGACCGGGTTGAAGTAGCGCAGCAGGGCGATCCGCCACGACGGGTCCGCCTTGGCGACGTCCCGGAGGACCTGCTCGATCATGACCTTGGACCAGCCGTACGGGTTCGTCGCCGAGGTGGGAAGCTCCTCGTGCATCGGAACCGGCGCGTTCGCCCCGTAGACCGTTGCCGAGGAGGAGAAGACGAGCTTCGGGACTCCGTGCCGTCGCATCGCCCGCACGAGGGAGAACGTCGAGACGAGGTTGTTCTCGTAGTACTCCAAGGGCTTCTCGACGCTCTCGCCGACGGCCTTGAGCCCGGCGAAGTGGATGACGGCGTCGAACGGCTCGTGCGCGAAGAGGTGCTCGGTCTTGTCGTGGTCGGTGAGGTCGAAGGAGCGCACGTCCAGCGGCTTGCCGGTCAGCGCCTCCAGCCGGCCGACGACCGAGGGCTTGGCGTTGGCGAACGAGTCGACGACGACGACGTCGTGCCCAGCGGCGACGAGCTGGACCACCGTGTGGGAGCCGATGTAGCCGGCACCGCCGGAGACGAGGACGCGCATGGTGCCGAATCTACGGGAGCGGTGCGGGGATGGTCAGTCGTCGTCAGGCAGGATCACGTTGAGGATCCACGACACGACCGTGATGATCAGCGCACCGAGGATGGCGTCCCAGAAGAAGTCGTCGATGGTGAACGAGAGACCGATGGCGTCGCTGATCCACTCGGTGATCTGCAGCATGAAGGCGTTGATGATGAACGTGAAGAGGCCGAGCGTGAGGATGAGGAACGGAAGGGAGAACAACCGGACGATCGGCTTGATGAACGCGTTGATGACTCCGAACAGCAGGGCCACCAGGACGATGGTGACGACCTTGGACGTCCAGTCGGCGTCGCCCTCGGCGAGGTCGATCCCGTCGAGGAGAAGGGCCGCCACCCACAGGGCGACGCCGTTGACGACGACCCGGATGAGAAAGTTCTTCACCGGCGCATTGTGGCAGACGCCGTCTCGACCGTGCGGGAACGTCGGCCAACCGCGGCCTCAGCGCGTCGCCCTAGAGTGGTCGGCATGACCGACGAGCGCCCCGCGCCCAGCGCACCGGCGACACCGGTACAGCTCCGCGCCTGCCTCGACGCGCTGCCCGCCTACACCCCTGGCCGGGCCGCGAGCGACCGAGCCGACGTCACGGCATACAAGATCAGCAGCAACGAGAACCCGTACCCGCCGCTGCCGTCGGTGCTCGACGTCGTGCGAGACGCCGCCGGGTCGATGAACCGGTACCCCGACATGGCGGTGAGCGGGTTGACCACGGCGTTGGCGGCGCGGCTCGCGGTCCCGGTGCAGTGGCTAGCCCTGGGTCCGGGGTCCGTCGGGGTGCTCGGCCAGCTGATCGCGGCCACGTGTGAAGCCGGGGACGAGGTCGTCTTCGCCTGGCGCTCGTTCGAGGCCTACCCCATCCTCGTGACGCTCGCCGGAGCGGTGCCGGTACAGGTGCCCCTCACCGATGCGGACCGGCACGACCTGGAGGCGATGGCGGCGGCGATCACCCCGCGCACGCGCGTCGTGCTGGTCTGCACGCCGAACAACCCCACGGGGACGACGGTGGGTGACGCGGAGCTCGAGGCGTTCCTCGACCGGGTGCCGTCCGACGTGCTCGTCGTGCTCGACGAGGCGTACCTCGAGTTCGTCACGGCGCCCGACTCGCCGGACGCGCTGGCCGTGCTGCGATCCCGGCCGAATGTCGCTGTCCTCCGCACGTTCTCGAAGGCCTACGGGCTGGCGGGGCTGCGAGTGGGGTATGCCGTGGCCCACGAGCCGGTGGCGGAGGCACTCCGCAAGGCGGCGATCCCGTTCGGGGTCAACTCGTTGGCCCAGGCGGCGGCCGTGGCCTCCCTCGAGGCGGTCGACGAGCTCGAGGTCCGCGTCAAGGAGCTCGTCGCCGAACGGGAGCGGGTTGTTGCCGCGTTGCGGGAGCAGGGATGGCGGCTCCCGGACGCCCAGGCGAACTTCGTCTGGTTCGGTCTGGGTGCGGACACCTCGGCCTTCGCGGCCGCCTGCCACGAGGCCGGGCTCACCGTGCGTCCCTACGGTCACGACGGAGTCCGGGCGACCATCGCCGAGCGTGAGGCCAACGACCGGCTGATCGAGGTGGCCGGTGCCTTTCGGGCGCGCCGCTCGTCCTGACTCCTCCATGGGCCACAGTGGGCACGTGGCAAGCGAACAGCTCGCGTGGTCCGGTCGCGACTGGCGGATGCCGGTGGCGCGGGCTCGGCCTGGCGACGATGTTCGTCAGCGTCCTGCACATCATCATCGACTTCGGTGTCGGCCTGTTCGACCTGCACGGGACGCTC
>CALCXF010000152.1 GCA_937907685.1 uncultured Nostocoides sp. | reverse complement strand
GGCGGCTGCATGCCGCGATGCAGCCGTTCGCCGAGCAGGGCGAGTACGTGAACTTCCTCGGGGCCGAGGAGGCGTCCGCGACCCCGGCGAGCAGGCTCGGCAGTCGTACGGGGAGTCGACGCACCGGCGGATCATGGAGCTCAAGAACCGCTACGACCCGGGCACCTGCTCCGCGGCAACCACAACATCGTCCCCACCGTCTGAGCCGCCTCGCCGGAGGGCACCCACCTGCACTGGGCGGGCCGGGGCGCCGGGCGGGCGACGCGGGCGGTCAGCCCTGGGCACCCGACGCCAGGACGCCGGGCCGGGCCACCGCACGCGGCCGTGGCTGGCAGCGGGGGCAGGAGAACGACGAGCGGTTCATGAACCGCTCGCGGCGGATCGGGGCACCGCACCTCGCGCAGGGGCGTCCGGCCTGGCCGTAGGCGGCGAGCGAACGGTCGAAGTAGCCGGAGGCGCCGTTGACGTTGACGTAGAGGGCGTCGAAGCTCGTGCCGCCCTGGTCGAGGGCCTCGCGCATGACGTCCGCGCCGTGGTCGAGGATCGCGGCGATCCGCGGCCGGCTCAGCCTGCTGGCCAGCCGCTCCCCGTGCAGCCGCGATCGCCACAGCGCCTCGTCGGCGTAGATGTTGCCGATCCCCGACACGACGCTCTGATCCAGGAGAACGCGCTTGATCGCGCTGTGCTTCGCCTTCACCCGACGGACGACGGCATCCCGGTCGAACTCCGGCTCGAGCAGGTCGGGAGCGATGTGGGCGATCGTCGTGGGCACCCCCTGCGCGTCGAGGTCGCCCAGCGCGAGGCCGCCGAACGTGCGCTGGTCGACGAAGCGCAGCTCCGGCCCGCCGTCGGCGAACCGGAAGCGGGCGTGAAGGTGCTTCTCGTCCGGGGCGGCCGCGGGTTCGATGAGCAGCTGACCGCTCATCCCGAGGTGGAGGATGAGGCCCACCGAGTCCTCGAGGTCGAGCCAGAGGTACTTCCCGCGACGCCGGGCGGCGGCGACCCGGCGACCGGCGAGGCGCTCACTGAGATGCTGCGGACCGAGGACGTGACGCCGCGAGACCCGGTGGCCGCGAAGCTCGACATCCGTCAGCGTGCGCCCCACCACGTTGTCGGCGAGGCCTCGGCGCACGACCTCCACCTCGGGCAGCTCAGGCATGGTGCCCGGTGGCCCCGTCCTCGTGCGCGTCGCGGAGGCTCGCCCAGGCGAGCGCCGCCGCCTGCTGCTCCGCGACCTTCTTGGTGCGCCCCGACCCCCGACCGAGGACGTGGCCCCCGAGGACGACAGACGCCTCGAACGACTTCGCGTGCTCGGGCCCGTCCTCCGTCACGGCGTACTCCGGCGCCCCCAACCCGTGGCGTGACGCGATCTCCTGCAGGCTCGTCTTCCAGTCCAGCCCCGCGCCGAGAGTCGCCGACTGCGCGAGCAGCGGGTCGACGAGATGGTGGACGAGGTGGGTCGCGGCGTCGATGCCCGCGGACGAGTACACCGCACCGATGACCGCCTCGACCGTGTCGGCGAGGATCGAGTCCTTGTCGCGGCCGCCGGTCGACTCCTCCCCCCGACCGAGGTAGACGTAGTCGCCGAGGCCGAGGGTCCGACCGACGTCGGCGAGCGCACGCATGTTGACGACGGACGCGCGCAGCTTGGCCAGCTGTCCCTCGCTGGTCTCCGGGTGGGCCTCGTAGAGCGTCGCGGTGACGACGAGACCCAGGACGGAGTCGCCGAGGAACTCCAGCCGCTCGTTGTGGGGCAGCCCGCCGGCCTCGTAGGCGTACGACCGGTGGGTGAGGGCGCGCGTGAGCACCGCCGCGTCGACCGGGACGCCGGTCACCTCTCGGAGGTGGTCCAGCAGCTCGGCGACAGGTCGCAGCGGTGTGAGAGCACCGGCCGAGGCCGACCCCTTCCCCATGCGGGCGGGGTCAGCCCTGGTGCTCGGTGCGCTCGGCCGTGCCGTAGTGGCGGCCCTTGTAGGTCCCGCAGGACGGGCAGGCCACGTGGGGCTGGGTGGGCGCCTTGCACTGGGGGCAGGTCGTCGTGGCGACGGCCGTCGCCTTCCAGTTGGCGCGGCGCGAGCGGGTGTTGGAGCGCGACATCTTCCGCTTCGGAACGGCCACGTCAGGTCCTCTTCTCTGTCGGCGTGGGCGGCTCGGCGAGTGCCGAGAGCGCCGCCCACCGGGGGTCGATCTGGTCGTGCCGGTGCCCGGGGTCCTCCGCGAGCGGCATGCCGCACTCGGAGCACAGCCCGGGACAGTCGGGCCGGCACACCGGCTGGAACGGCAGCGCTGGCACCACCGTGTCCCGGAGCACCGGCTCGAGGTCGATAAGGCCGTCCTCGATCCGGAACTCCTCGGCCGCGTCCCCGTCCCCCACCTCCTCGTGGTGGGCGTGCCGCTCGGCGTAGACGAACAGCTCCTGGAAGGCCCCGTCGACCGGCTGGGCGACAGGGTCCAGGCACCGCACGCAGGCGCCGGTCGCCGTGCCACGGACCGAACCGGTGACGAGAACGCCCTCGACGACAGACTCCAGGCGCACCTCGAGGTGCAGGGGCTGCCCCTCCTCGACGCGCAGGACGTCCGTGCCGAAGTCGCTCGGCGCTCCTACCTCACGGGTCAGCTCGTGCATCGTTCCCGGTCGACGGCCCACGAGCTTGGTGTCGAGCACCATCGGGGACCGGGGGTCGAGTCGAGTCATGGCCTTGGTGGAGTCGGAGTCGGTTCGGTCACGTCACGCGGACGCAGACCGAGGGTCAAGGTTACCGGTCCGGGCTGCTGTCCCCAAACCGGCCGTCGCCCGCCCGACGTCACCCCGCGAGCGCGTCGTCCACGGCCTGAGCGAGCTGGGTGGCGAGTGTCGCGGCATACGTCGCGGTGATGTGGTCACCGGCTCGGTGGACGGCGACGTGTCCGATGACCGCCGTGCAGCGCTGCAGCGGGCAGATCCACGTCGTGAGGTCGAGCAGGGCGACGCCGCCACCCGACGATGCCACCGCCTCCCGCTGGAGCGGGAGTGCGCTGCGAGCGACGGCCGGGACCGCGTCGAAGGCGCAGCGGTTCAGCTCGCGGGGGTGCCGCGCAGCACAGACGTCGAGGTCGTCGGGAGAGACCGGGCTGTCACCGACGACGACGACGGGGGTTCCCCCGGTCGTGAGCGACCGCCAGCGCGCGGCGTAGCCCTCGACGAGCGCCACGCGGTCCGCGGCCCCGTCCACCCACGCCGCCGTCGCCACGCCCGAGGTCACGACAACCTCGGGCGGGTCCGCCCGCAGCGCGCGCACCACCGCGTCGTTCCACGTGTCGCACTCCGGGTATGCCGTTCCTGCACGTGTCGCCGGGACCGCGGCGAAGGCGCACGACGACTTCCCCCACGTGACGATCCGCCACCCCCGCAGGGCCGCAGCCTCCTCGAGGGCGGGCAGCCACTGCATCGCCTTGGAGTCGCCCACGAGGGCGACGGTCGTCGTGCCTTGCGGGTCGCCGAACACGCACGCCACCGGTGAGGTGACGGTGACGTCGACCTGACAGCGGTCGACGTCCGCCGCGGGGCGGTCCTGCCCCGCGACCAACGGGTCCGGGGTGACCCAGCCCGGGTCGTCGACCTGTGGGACCGGCTCCCCCGACCTCAGGGTGTTGGCGCCGAGGGCAGACGGGGGCGGCGGCTCCGCACCGGGGGGTGTCGTGACGAACGGCGAGCGCAAGGGGACCAGGGCCAGGGCCGCGATGACGCCCACCGCCGAGATCGCCAGGCCGCTCGCCACGAGGGCCTTCGGCCGCCGGCGCAGCCAGGGACCGTGGTGGATGGGCGACTCGACGAAGCGCCAGGACAGCCACGCAGGGCCGATCGACGCCAACGCGAGCGCAACCTTGCCCCAGGACGGAAGGGCGATGCCGGCCCAGTCCGCGCTCCACTCACCGAGGACGATGACCGGCCAGTGCCACAGGTAGATCGAGTATGACAGTGCGCCGAACCAGACCATCGGGCGTGAACCCAGCGCACGGAGCGGTCCGCCGGTGGTGTGCTGCCACCCGACCCAGAGGAGGACGGCCGTGGGCAGGGTGGCCAGCAGCGCCCAGGCGCCCGGCCAGTCGACGTCCTCCGGCAGGGCCACCGCCACGGCGAGCAGCACCGCCACTGCCGCCCAGCCGAGCAGTCCGGCGCCGCTCACCGGTCGCCGGGGGCGGGGCCTGCCGGCGAGGGCGACCGCGAGGAGCGCCCCGACACCGAGCTCCCAGACCCGGGTGGTGGAGGTGAAGAATGCCGGGAGCGGGTCGGTGTGCGAGGACCAGACCGACCACGCGAAGGAGCTCGCGACGAGGGCGCCGAGCACCGTGGCCACGGACCTGCGGCTGGGGCGGCGCACCACGAGTGCCAGCAGGATGAGGAGCAGGGGCCAGACGACGTAGTACTGCTCCTCGACCGCCAGGGACCAGTAGTGCTGCACCGGAGAGGGGCTCACGTCGGAGGCGAGGTAGTCCACCTCGCGGCGCGCGAACACCCAGTTGACGACGTAGGTGGATGCCGCCGCGATGTCGAGGGCGATGTCCCGCCGTCGCAGCCCGGGGACGACGACGAACGACACCGCTGCGGTGACGACGAGGACGAGCACCGCGGCCGGGATGAGCCGGCGGACCCGGCGACCCAGGAACCTCAGCCACGAGATGGTCCCGGTGGCCTCCAGCTCGACGACGAGGAGTCCGGTGATGAGGAAGCCCGAGATGACGAAGAAGATGTCGACGCCGATGAAGCCGCCGCGCAGCGGGAGCCCGGCGTGGTAGGCCAGCACGGTGAGGATGGCGATGGCGCGCAGGCCCTCGATGTCCGGACGGAACCGCGTTCCGGAGGAGCGTCCCGGTCCCTGGCCGCGCCCGGGCTCGGGGCGGATGCCGGCGCCCGACTCCTCCGGCGGTCGGGTGGTCCGCTCTTCGAGGGCCGCGGCGTCAGCTGTCGGCACGCTGCCTGGCGACGAGCGCGTCGCGCACCTCGTCGGGGACCAGGCCGGTGACGTCGCCGCCGAAACGGGCGACCTCCTTCACCAGTGAGCTCGAGACGTGCTCGAGTGCCGGGTCGCCCGGAAGGAAGACGGTCTCGATGCCGGTGAGGTGACGGTTCATGAGAGCCATCGGCAGCTCGTACGTGAAGTCGGTGGTGCCTCGAAGGCCCTTGACGATGGCGTCGGCATCCAGCTCGCGAGCCACCTCGACGAGGAGGCGCCCGCCGAACGCCTGCACCCGTACCTGGTGCGCAAGCCCTCGAGCCTCGAGCGCCCGCTCGACGTAGCCGATCCGGTCTTCGACGGAGAAGGTGCCGGCCTTCGCCGGGTTGTGCAGCACGGTGACGACCACCTCGTCGTAGAGGGCCACCGCCCGCTCCAGGACGTCGAGGTGCCCCATGGTCACGGGGTCGTAGGAGCCGGGGCACACGGCGCGACGGGGGCGAGAGGTCACGGCACCACGCTACCCACGACCCGCGGGCCGGCTGGACGTGCGCTGCTGGCTGCCTGGCGATGACGACTCCGCGCCACCGCGCGGGGGATCCGCAGCGCGCCTCAGCCGGCGGACTCCTTCTTCGCCTTCTCCTCGATCTCCTCGGCGGTCTTCTTGGCCTCCTCCTTGATGGCGTCCGCCTCCTCGCGCGCACCCTCGGGGGCGAGAACCCCCTCCGCCTCTGCCTCGTCGAGAAGGGCCTGCACCTGTTCCTCCGACGCGCAGCCCTCGTCGAGCAGCTGGTTGCGCCGCGAGAGCCAGACGGCCCCGAGCTCGGCCCGGCGCTCCTCCCCGACCTCCTCGCGGGCCGGGTTGAGGATCGTCGTCTCCTCCTCGCCGGCGTGGTGGTTGACCGCCGTGGCCAGCTCCTCGAGGGTGTCCTCGTACTTCTGGGTGTCCGTGCCCTTCGCCTGCAGGAACGCCAGCAGCGCCTCGTTGATCTCGGCGTGCTCCTCCTCGCTGTGTTCCTCCTCGTGGCCGGAGATGGCTCTGCTACGGCGGAGCTCGGGGTAGACCTTCTCCTCCTCGGCGACGGCGTGGGCGACGAGAACTTCGGCGAGCGCGGTTCGGGCGGCGGCTCGGTCGACGTCCGTGCGGCGGCACTGCCGGAGGAGGTCCTCGAAGAGCCGGTGGTCCTCGAGGATGCGATCGACGACGTCGCCGTCCGTGGGTCGTGGGATCTCGGTGTCGGTCATCGGCCCAGTGTGGTGGAGTGCCGGTCGTCGCGAGGGTCTGTGTGCCGTCTCTCTTCAATGTTCGGCGGTCCCGGCGGTCCCCCGGCGGTTCCACGACCGCCCGCCGCCCGCCGGCCGCGGCTCAGTGGCGTTCCGCGAGCCACACGGTGGTCTCGCCGTACTTCCTCGGCTTGCCCGACCGGCGGAGGCCGGCCGGCCAGGCCGGCTCCGGGCTGCGTGTCGAGCGCTCGACGACGAGGAGCCCGCCTGGGGCGAGCCACCCAGCCGCCAGCCGGCCGAGGACCTCCGCCAGCTCCCCCTCCCCCAGCGAGTAGGGAGGGTCGACGAGCACGAGGTCGGCGGCCTCGTGGGGGGCGGGCTCACGGTCGAGCGCGACGAGCACCGCCGACCGGTCGACCTCGACGCCCGCGAGGCCCAGGTGCGCGGCATTGCGGCTGATCACCGCGGCGGCACGGGAGTCCGACTCCACGAGGACCACCGACGACGCGCCGCGGCTCGCCGCCTCCAGACCGAGGGCCCCGGACCCGGCATACAGGTCGAGGACCCGATGGCCGCGGACGGCGTCCCGTGCGTCGAGTGCCGAGAACACGGCCTCGCGGACGCGGTCGCTCGTCGGACGGGTTCCAGGTCCGGGCGGCGTGCGCAGGATGCGCCCCCCGGCCGTCCCGGCGATGATGCGGGTCACGTGACGGTCACCTCAGCCTCGCTCGAGGTATGCGGCCTGCTCGGCGTCCACCCGCGCCCTGACCCCCGCGGCAAGGACTGGGTGTGCCGACAGCTCGGGGTCGTCGGCGACGAGGGCGAACGCGTCGTCGCGCGCCGCCTCGATGACGTCCTCGTCCTCCAGGATGTGGAGGAACTCGAGCTGGGTGCGCCGACCGTGCTGCGCGGCGCCGAGGATGTCGCCCTCGCGGCGCTGCGCGAGGTCGAGCCGGGCCAGCTCGAAGCCGTCGGTCGTCGCGGCGACCGCGTCCAGCCGCGTGGTCGCAGCCTCGGCGTCGCTGCCCGTGACGAGGAGGCACAGGCCCGGGTGGCTGCCGCGGCCGATGCGCCCGCGCAGCTGGTGCAGCTGGGACACGCCGAAGCGGTCGGCGTCCATGACGACCATGACGGTGGCGTTGGGGACGTCTACCCCGACCTCGACCACTGTGGTGGAGACGAGGACGTCGAGATCGCCACGTGTAAAGCGCCCCATGACGGCGTCCTTCTCCTCTGGGGGGAGCCGGCCGTGGAGCACCTCGACCGACAGCCCGGACACCGCCGGCTCCTCGGCGAGAGCCGCGTGCACGGCATACACGCTCTTGAGCGGGCGAGCCGCCGCGGGTGGCTCGCCGTCCTCGTCGGTGACCTCGTCGCGCAGGTCGGTGCCCTCGTCGACGGCGTCGTCGTCGCCGATGCGGGGACACACGACGAAGACCTGGCGCCCTGATCGCACCTCCTCGGCGACCCGGGCCCACGTGCGGGACATCCACCCTGGCCGGTCCTCGGGGACGACGTGGGTCGTGATCGGCGCCCGGCCGGCGGGGAGCTCACGCAGCGTGGACGTCTCGAGGTCGCCGAAGACGGTCATCGCGACGGTCCGCGGGATCGGCGTGGCCGTCATGACGAGCACGTGCGGTGGCACCGAGCCCTTCCCGCGAAGGGCATCGCGCTGCTCGACGCCGAAGCGGTGCTGCTCGTCGACGACGACGAGGGCGAGGTCGAAGAAGTCGACGGTCTCCTGGAGCAGGGCGTGGGTCCCGACGACGATCCCCGCGTCACCGCTCGCCACGTCGAGGAGCGTTCGGCGGCGCTCAGCAGTGGACTGGCTGCCGGTGAGCAGCGCGACCCGCGTCGCACACTCGGCACCACCCAGCATGCCGCCCTGGGCGAGGTCGCCGAGCAGCTCGGTGATCGTGCGGTGGTGCTGGGCGGCGAGCACCTCGGTGGGGGCGAGGAGGGCCGCCTGGCCCCCGGCATCCACCGCCGCGAGCATCGCGCGCAGCGCGACCACCGTCTTCCCGGATCCCACCTCGCCCTGCAGGAGGCGGTGCATCGGCACGTCACGCGCCATCTCGTCGGCGACCGTCCTGCCGATCTCTCGCTGGCCGGACGTCAGCTCGAACGGCAGTCGCTCGTCGAAGGCCTCCAGGATGCCGCCGGCGCGCGCCGGGCGCGGGGTCGTCACCTGGCCGGATGCCGTCCGCCGGCGCTGTGCCAACGTCACCTGGAGGACGAAGGCCTCCTCGTACCGCAGCCGGCGCCGAGCCTCCTCGACCTCGTCCCAGCTGTCGGGCGTGTGGATGCCGCGCAGCGCAGCCATCCGTGAGAGCAGCCCGCGCCGTTCCCGCACCTCGGGCGGGAGCGGGTCGGGCACCTCGTCGAGGACCTCGAGGACCCGGCGGACGCTCTCGGTGACCGTCCACGTGTGCAGGGAGCCCACGGACCGGTAGATCGGGATGAGCGCCTTGCGGTTCCCGGCGTCGAAGTCGTCGAGCATGGTGTACCCGGGGTGCGTGAGCTGCAGCCGGCGGTTGTAGGTGCCGACCGTTCCCGCGAAGATGCCGCGAGCACCGGGCACGAGGACCCGCTCGTGCCCCCAGGCCTTGAAGAACGTGATGTCGATGTCATGGCGGCCGTCGGTGATGACGACGTTGAGCATGGTCCCCTTCCGGCCGCGCATGGGTCGGGTCGAGGCGGACTTCACCTCGGCGACCCCGACGAGGTACTCGCCGGGCGTCACGGACCCGAGGTCGCTCTCCCGGGTGCGGTAGCGGCGGGGCCAGAATGCCAGCAGGTCACCGACGGTGTGGATGTCGCGCGCGGAGGCGAACTTCTTCGCCGCGGTGGCGATGATCGGCCCCAGGGTGCTCGACTCGGTGGCCACTCAGCGCACCCCCACTCACTCCACCCCGATGAGGAGGGGGTAGACCGGCTGTCCACCGTCGACGACGACGACCTCGACGTCGGGGCGGTCGTGGTCGAGGGCTGCGGCGGTGCGGGTGGCGAGGTCGGGCTCCGCGTCGGCACCGACGACGAGGGTCACGAGCTCCCCGCCTGCGGACAGGAGGCGCCCGAGAACCTCGCGTGCCGCCTCCACGAGGTCGGTGCCGAGGAACGCCACGTCCCCGTCGACGATGCCGAGGACGTCACCGGGGTGGCAGACCCCTGCCCAGGTCAGCGCCTGCTTGGTGGCGACCGTCACCGCCCCATGGCGTGTGGACACAGCGGCACCCGTCATCGCGACGACGTTGGTGTGCAGCGACCCGGCGGGATCGAGGACCGCCAGGGCGGCGATCGCCTGGACCGTCGTTCGGGCGGGCACGACGTGGGCGTCGATGCCCTCGCCGGACGCCGCCTTGGCGGCGATCTCGGCGGCCATGAGGGTGTCGCGGTCCCCCGGAAGCAGCACGACCACCGTGGCACCGGTCTCGCGCACGGCGTCCAGGAGCTGTCCGGCGGAGGCCCGCCGGGCCGGTCCCGACGCCACGACGACGGCCCCGGCCTCCTCGAAGAGGGCTTCGACCCCCGGTCCCGCCGCGCACGCGACGACGCCCAGCCGGCTCGTCGTGTGCTCGCGGGAGGCGACCTGGCTCGCGAAGTGGGTGATCCGGATGCGTTCCGGCCGGCCGGCCGTGACCCCGGCCTCGACGGCCGCTCCCGGGTCGTCGACGTGGACGTGGACGTTCCAGAGCTCCGGCCCGCCGACGACGAGCAGCGAGTCCCCCAGCCCGTCGAGAGTGCTCGTGAGCGCCTTGACCGCCTCCTCCGTCGTGTCGCTGAGGAGGTACATCACCTCGTACGCCGGGCCGGTGCCGATCGCCTCGCCCTCGTGGTCGAGGGGGTCGTGGCCCGACAGGCCGGCCCTCCACGCGGGTCCGGTGGCCGGCACGGCCGGGGCGTCGGCAGCTGCCGTCGGGACCCTGGCGGCCGGCAGCGTGGGCCCTGACGCGGGGAGGTGGCGCCACTCGGAGCGGCGGTGCAGGGCCGGCCCGGCGGAGAGCAGGCCCTCGTCGGTGGTGGTCCAGCGGCCGGTGACCACTCGGTGGAAGGACTCGAGCATGAGCACGCAGCCGGCGCCTCCGGCGTCCACGACCCCGGCGTGCCGGAGCGCCTCCAGCTGGTCCGGGGTCCGCGCGAGTGCCTCCTGGGCGGCGTCGACGGCCGCAGCGCAGACGTCGTCGAGGGAGCCACCGGCATCCGCCGCCTCCACGGCCGCGGCGGCGCCCGCGTCGGCCACGGTGAGGATCGTGCCCTCCTGGGGGTGCGCGACGCAGGCGCGCGCGGCGGCGGCCCCACGGGCGAAGGCGTCGGCGAGGAGGACGGGGTCGACGGCGTCCGCCCCCCGGTCGATGACGGTCTCGCACAGCCCGCCGACGAGCTGGCTGACGATGACCCCCGAGTTCCCCCTCGCGGAGAGCAGGATCGCGCGCTTGAGCGAGCGGCACTCGTCGACGAGGGTGGCCTCGCCGAGGCGGCCGGCGGACTCGTGCATGGCGACGACCTCGTCGATCGCCGCGTCGAAGGTGAGGTAGAGGTTGGTGCCGGTGTCACCGTCGGGCACCGGGAAGACGTTGAGGGCGTCGATCTCGGTGCGCCGAGCGGCGAGGGCCGCCCGGGTCAGCAGCGCCCAGTGACGCGCATCGGCGGCGGTGAAGAGGTCCGGCACGCGCCTCAGGGTAACTGGCCCGTCCCACCGTGGCCGGGAGGCGTTTTGGTCGCCGTGGGCGGGCTCGGCTACGCTTGACCGGTTGCGCGCGCACTCTTGCGCGCCGCCGACGACACCATTCACGACATCCGTAGGAGATCACCCGTGGCTGCCAACTGCGACGTCTGCGGCAAGGGACCCGGTTTCGGGCACAGCATCTCGCACTCGCACCGCCGCACCAAGCGCCGCTGGAACCCCAACATCCAGCGCGTCAAAGCGCTCGTCGGAGACGCCGGTGTGACCCCGAAGCGGCTCAACGTCTGCACCTCCTGCCTCAAGGCGGGCAAGGTCAAGCGCTGACTCCCTGACGCACTGCAGACGCGGGCGGCTCCCACCGGGGGGCCGCCCGCTCTCGTCCCCCGGCCCTCCCCGACCTCGTCTGCCGGGGTGTCGTGACACGCCGTCGGACTGCGTCCGAACCGGCCGCCTGACAGACGAGGTCGGGAGGCGGGGGCCGTCGTGTGCCGCGCCGGATGCCGGATGCCGGTCAGCCGGCGAAGTGGTCCCAGCCCCGGGCGTCGGGCACCAGGCCGTCGACGGTGACCGACGGGCCCTCCGGTCCTGGCTCCACGACCCGGCCGATGACCCGCCACGGTTCGTCACCCGCAGGGAGGGCGGCCGCGTCGGCGAACGCACCCACCAGCGAGTGCTCCTCGCCTCCGGCGAGCACCTGGTGCAGCGCCTCGTCCGGCCCCAGGGCCACGGTGAGGGGCCCGGCGGCATACCGATCCCGCAGCACGGAGCCGTGGAGGTCGACCGACACCCCACTCGCCGCGGCGACCCGGCCGAGGTCGGTGACCAGACCGTCCGAGACGTCGACGAGCGCGTGGGCGCCAGCCGCTGCCGCGACCGGTCCGCAGCCCCACGGCACGGGCGGCGCCCGATGGTGGCGCATGAGGGCCCGGACGGCGAGTGAACGGTCGTCGAGCGGGTCCACGACGTGGGCACCCGGCCGGGAACCCCCCCGAACCGCATCGGGGTCCGCCTCACCGCGTCCGTAGAGGACCAGCCCACCGCCGGAGAGGCCCAACGATCCGCACACCGCCACGACATCGCCCACCCGGGCTCCAGACCGCAGGACAGGGGCGAGACCCCCGAGGTCGCCGAGGGCGGTCACCGACACGACGACCACCCCGCCGGGCGCTGACGACAGGTCGCCCCCGACGACCTGCGCCCCCGCCTGCTCGGCGACCGAGGCGACCCCTGTCGCCAGCTCGACAGCCCAGGCCACCTCGAGGTCGGGGTCCGCGACGAGCGAGACCAGCAGCGCCGTGGGGAGCGCACCCATGGCTGCGATGTCCGCGAGGTTCTGCGCCGCCACCTTGACGCCCACGTCGTGGGCCGACGACCACTCGTCCCGCCAGTCCAACCCTCGGACCATCGAGTCGGTCGTCGCGACGACCGACCCCCCGGGAGCGCCGACGACGGCCGCGTCGTCACCCGGCCCCACCGGGACCGAAGCGCGCACCGCCGGCCGGGCCCCGGCGTACAGGGGAAACAGGCGGGCGAGCAGCTCACCCTCGCTGATGTCGCGCAGCCGCACCGGCACCACCTCCCGAGACGTGGGGACACCGGGCACGGTAGCGTCTGGGGCGCGCCGCTCACGACGGGCGCCCTCGACCCGAGAGGCCGGAAACGGCCCACGACCCACGAAGAGGTGGCACTGCAGTGGTACAGGCCTACATCCTGATCCAGACCGACGTCGGCCGCGCCGCGTCAGTGGCCACGGCGATCGCCGGGCTCGACGGCGTCGCCATGGCCGAGGACGTCACTGGCCCGTACGACGTCATCGCGCGCGTCGAGGCGCAGTCCGTGGATGAGCTCGGCAAGCTCGTCATCGCGAAGATCCAGGACGTCGAGGGCATCACCCGCACCCTCACCTGCACGGTGGTGCACGTCTGACCACGGCCCGGTCCCTCTCGACGGCGGCAGCGCTCGGCGCGGCCGCCGTCGTGCTGTCCGCCTGCGGCTCCGCCGTGGCCGTCACCGTCCCCGGACCCGGGTCCGGACCCGAGTGCGCCGCTGTCGGTGACCGGTGGCCCGACACGGTGTCCGGGATGCCGCGTCGGGACACCGACCCCGCCTCCCCTGCCGTCGCGGCGTGGGGAGACCCGGCCGTCGTGGCGAGGTGCGGCGTCGCGGCGCCCGCTCCCACCGCGGTCGACTGCCTGGAGGTCGACGGGGTGGGGTGGATACCGGAGCAGCTGAGCGACGGGACGCGTTTCACCTCCTTCGGCACCGAACCCGCAGTCGAGGTGCTGGTCCCGCGGGCGTACGCCCCGGAGGGTCTGCTCCTGCCGGTCTTCGGGCCGGCCGCCCGTGCCCTGCCGACGAACGGCCTTGCATGCCGCTGAGGTGTGGACCAGCGCGTCCCGTGAACCGAGGCCGTGAGGGGGATGCCGTCAGCCGCGGCGTGAGGGGATGTCCTCAGCGCAGGCCGGTGCGACGAGCAAGGGCGAGGGCGATGAGCTCGTCGATGAGCTCGGGGTAGCCGAGCCCCGCCGCCGCCCACATCCGTGGGTACATCGAGCTGGGCGTGAACCCCGGCATCGTGTTGACCTCGTTGACGAGCACGCCGCCGCCCTCGGGCAGGAAGAAGTCGACCCGCGCCAGGCCCTCGCAGCCGGCCAGCTCGAACGCCCGGGCCGCCATCTCGCGGATCTCGTCGGCCACGGCCGGGGGCACGTCGGCCGGCGACTCGAGGCGAACGTCATCGCCGGCGAGGTACTTCGCCTCGTAGTCGTAGAACTCGTGGTTCCGGACGACGATGCACTCGCCGAGCTCGCTCGTCCTCGGGGGCTCGGTGTCGCGTCCCTCGAGGACGCCGCACTCGATCTCGCGCCCGAAGACCGCGGCCTCGACGACGACCTTGGGGTCGTGCTCGCGCGCCACCTCGATCGCCGCCTCCAACGCCTCCGGCTCGGTCACCCTCGAGATCCCCATGCTCGACCCGGCGCGAGCGGGCTTGACGAAGACGGGCCAGGAGAGTCCGTGCACGGCATCCATCGCTGCTGCCTTGTCACGCCGCCAGTCCTTGTCGGTGATGACGACGTAGGGCCCGACCGGGAGGCCGGCAGACGACAGCAGCACCTTCATGACGTGCTTGTCCATCATGACGGCGGATGCCGTGACGCCCGATCCCACGTAGCGGACGTCGGCGAGGTCCAGCAGGCCTTGGATGGTGCCGTCCTCGCCGAAGGGTCCGTGCAGGAGGGGAAAGACGACGTCGACCTCCCCGAGCGTGCGCGGCGGCTGTCCGGCCTCCTGGACGACGAGGGTCCGGTCGGTGGCACTCGTCGGGACGAGAACGCTCGCCGCTCGGGTGTCGACCTCGGGCACGTGCCCTGGCGCGAGCCGGAACGCCTCTGGGTCGTCGGGGGCGAGCACCCAGTGACCGTCCTTCGCGATGCCGACAGGCACGACGTCGTAGCGGTCGCGGTCGAGTGCCTCGAGGACGCTCGCGGCGGTCGCGCAGGACACCGCGTGCTCCGACGAGCGCCCTCCGAAGACGACCGCGACGCGGATGCGCCGGGGTGCGGTCCCGTCGCCGGGTGGGACGGGGCGCGACTCGTCGGTGCTCATCGCCCGCGACTCTAGCGGCTGGCCGGAAGGCCCTGCGACGGCCCGCCGCCCGGTGTGGCGCCTGGTGTGTCGGCTGGAGTGGCGCCCGTGTGGCGCCGGGGTGTGGCGGCCGGTGCTGCGCCACGCGAGGCCTCGATGCTGGTCCCCTTGGGGCCGCCGCCGGTGCACCACATAGCCTGACGGGCGTGACGCCCACGCCTTCCGCACCCGTTCCTGACGGCCTCTCCCCAGCCACCCGCGTCGTCGCCCTCGGTCGGGAGCCCGCGGCGCCCGGAGCGCAGGTCGGCGCTCCCCTGGTGCTCACCTCGACGTACCACGCGGGCGGTGATGTCGTGTATGCCCGCACGGGCAACCCGACGTGGAGCGCCTTCGAGGCGGCCGTCGGCGACCTCGAGGGCGGCGAGGCCCTCGTGCTCGCGTCCGGCATGGCGGCCGTCACCGCCGCGCTCTCGTTGCTTCCCCACGGCGGGACCGTCGTCGCACCCGACGTCGCGTACAACGGTGTGGTGTCGACCCTCGCCGAGCGGGAGGCCGAGGGCTCCGCCGTCGTCCGGCGCGTCGACGTCACCGACACGGATGCCGTGGTCGCGGCCCTCGACGGTGCCCACCTGCTGTGGCTGGAGTCACCGACGAACCCCCTCCTCGAGGTCGCCGAACTCCCCGTCCTCCTCGCGGCTGCCCGCGACCGGGGGGTGCTCACCGTCGTCGACAACACCTTCGCGACACCGATCCTCCAGCGCCCGTTGGAGATGGGCGCGGACGTCGTCGTGCACTCGGTGACCAAGTACCTGTCCGGTCACAGCGACGTCCTGCTCGGCGTCGTCGTCACCCCGGCCACCGATGCCGGTCGCGCGCTCGCAGCACGGCTCGTCACCCACCGGACGCTGCACGGCGCGATCGCCGGCCCGATGGAAGTGTGGCTGGCGCTGCGCGGGCTCCGAACGCTGCATCTGAGGGTGGAGCGCGCCAACGCCAACGCCCTGGTCCTGGCCGAGCGGCTGGCCGGACACCCCGCGGTGGTGCGCGTCCGGCATCCCGGCTGGGGTGCGATCGTCTCGATCGAGGTGACCGGCGGGGCCGACGGCGCGGACGGGGTGGCGGCGGCCACCCGCATCTGGGTCGACTCGACGAGCCTGGGTGGGGTCGAGAGCCAGGTGGAGCGGCGGCGGCGCATCGAGCACGAGCCGGCCCAGGTGCCCGAGAACCTGCTGCGCCTGTCCGTCGGCATCGAGGACGTCGACGACCTCTGGCGCGACCTCGCCCGGGCCCTCGACCGGGCGTGACCTGCCCGCGCCTCCCCGACCTCGTCTGTGGGCGCGTCGCCTCACCCCGCGTGTCGCGACACCGTCACAGACGACGTCGGGGAGGCAGGGGAGGCGAGGGTCAGGCGGTCTCGGCCTTGCGCGGTCGGGAGAGCAGGGCCGCGACGACCTCCTGTGCGGTGCGGTCGTGCTGGATCATCGCGTCCACCTGTTCGATGATCGGCACCTCGACGTCGTTCTTGCGGGCGAGCTCGAGGATCGAGGTGCACGACTTCACGCCCTCCGCGGTCTGCCTCGTCACCGCGACGACCTCCGAGACGGCCATGCCCTGACCGAGGCGCACTCCGAACGAGTGGTTCCGCGACAGCGGCGACATGCACGTCGCGATGAGGTCGCCGACGCCCGCCAGGCCGGCGAAGGTCACCGCCTCCCCGCCAAGAGCGAGGCCGAGCCGCATGGTCTCGGCGAGCCCGCGCGTGATGATCGACGCCTTGGAGTTGTCACCCATCCCCAGCCCCTCGGCCATGCCGACGGCCAGCGCGATGACGTTCTTCACCGCGCCGGCGATCTCGGTGCCCACGACGTCGGCGCCGGTGTACGGCCGGAAGTACGGCGCCGCGCATGCCTTCGCCACCCGCTCCGCCATGTGCTCGCTCGAGGACGCGACGACGGATGCCGCCGGCTGCTTCACGGCGATCTCCCGCGCGAGGTTGGGCCCCGACACCACGACGATCCGCTCGGGCTCCACGCCGCCCACCTCGGCGACCACCTCCGACATCCGCTTCGTCGTCCCGAGCTCGACACCCTTCATCAGCGAGACGACCGCCGCGTCCGACGGAAGGCCGGTGCCCCAGGCGATGAGGTTGTCGCGCAGCGTCTGCGACGGCACGGCGAGCACGACGATGTCGGCCCCCGCACCCGCCTGCGCAGGGTCGGTGGTCGCTCGAATGGTCGAGGGGAGCCGCAGCTCGGGGAGGTAGTCCTCGTTGACGCCGGCGTTGATCTGGTCGACGACCTCCGATCGCCTGCCCCACATCGTCACGGTCGTGCCGGCGTCCGCGAGCACCGAGGCGAATGCCGTGCCCCAGCTCCCCGTGCCGTAGACCGCTGCGCGCGTCATGAGGCCTCCTCCAGGGGACGTGGCTTTCCGGTGGGCGTCTGGCGGTGGGCCCGGGGGTCGTAGCGGACGAGGGGAGCCTTCTCCCCTCGCAGCACCTCGAGCTCGGCCGTGATGGAGGCCATGATCCTCGAGGTGGCCTCACCGAGAACCTCCGCCGTCAAGGGCTTGCCGTAGAGGTCGGTCAGCGGGACGGGTCGACCGGCCCGCACGCGCACCGTCTTGCGGGGCAGCAGATGCAGCCGCTTGGAGTACGGGGGGAAGATCTCCTGGGCGCCCCACGTCGCCACCGGCACGACCGGGCACTGCGTCTCGAGGGCCACGCGGGCGGCCCCCGTCTTGCCACGCATGGGCCACAGGTCCGGGTCACGGGTCAGCGTGCCCTCGGGATAGATGGCCACGCCCTTGCCGGCGCGCACCGCCGCCACGGCCGCCCGGTACGCGTCCCCGGCCCGCTCGGACTCGCGGTAGACGGGGATCTGGTCCGCGCCCCGCACGATGCGCCCCACCACTGGCGCCTGGAACACCTCGATCTTGCCGAGGTAGCGCGGCGCGTGGCCGTGGTCGACGAGGAAGTGCCCGAACACGAGCGGTTCGAGGTACGAGTAGTGGTTGGGGCACACGACGTAGCCGCCCTCGGTCGGCAGGTTCTCGGCACCGCTCCACTCGCGGCGAGTGAAGACCATGAGGAGGGGCCGGATGATGGCGATCGCGAGACGGTAGGCGAAGGGCCGGGAACGGTCCGTTGGGGTCGTCACGCGCTGCCTTCCGTGGGGGTGCGGGTCACCGGCATTGTGGTCCCCTGCTGGGGGGATGTCGAGGACGTCGCCGGGGATTGGGAGGATCAGCGGGTGCCCCCTCCCGCGCAGGCCTGGGCGGCTGTCGTCCCGGTCAAGGGCGGGCCGCTCGCGAAGAGCCGTCTGCGGCTGCCCCGCGCCACGCGCGCCGACCTGGCCGACGCCTTCGCCCGCGACACCGTCGCCGCGATGGCCGGCGCCGCGGAGGGGATGCCGGTGCTCGTCGTGACCGGCGACCCGGACGTCAGCGGCTGGGTCGCGCTCGCCGGCCACGAGGCCGTGCCGGATGCCGGTGCGGGACTCGACGCGGCCGTCGCGGCCGGAGTGCGGGCGGCGAGTGCTCGAGGTGCGAACCGGGTGGCGGTCGTCCTCGGCGACCACCCCGCGCTGCGACCGCTCGACGTGCGGACGGCTCTCCACGCCGTGGCGCGGCATCCAAGGGCGGTCGTTGCCGACGCCGACGACTTCGGAACGGCGCTGCTGATGCTTCCGGCGACGGGCGAGGTGCACACGGCCTTCGGCCCGGGGAGCGCAGCGGCCCACGAGCGGCTCGGGTACACCCGGGTCTCGCTGGACCTGCCCGGCCTGCGAGTCGACGTCGACGACGCGGCCTCGATGGCTGCGGCGTTCCGGATCGGTCTGGGCCGGCACAGCGCGGCGGCGCTTGCTCGCGCTAGCCTTCCGGGCGTGCAGGCGACCATCCACCGGATCGGTGAGGACGGCTCGGGTTCGGCGCTGCTCGACGACGGGCTCGAGGTCGTCGTGCCGCCGGGCGCGGCCGTCGCGAGTGGCCTGCGCCATCTCCGGGTCGGCCAGCGCGTGAGCGTCGAGCTCGACGATGCCGGACGCGTGGCCACTCGGGTGTGGGTCGTGGGAATCGGTCCGGGAGAGACGATTCGCTGAACTTCATCGCGGGGCCCCACGCCCGGCGGTGACGATGCTCGTCACCGCCGCGACGTGGTCGCCGTGCCTCAGCGCGTGCTCTTACGCGCCGGTGCCTTCTTGGCGGTGGTGCGAGCGGTCCCTGCGGTCCGGGCCGTGGCCTTCTTGGCGGGCGCCTTCTTCGCCGGGGCCTTCCTGGCGGGGGCCTTCTTCGCCGTCACCTTCTTGGCGGGGGCCTTCCTCGCCGCCGACTTCTTGACCGTGGACGTCGTCGCGGCGCGCTTCGTCGTCGTGGACCGCGAGCCCGCGGTCGACCTCGACGAGGCCTTCCTGGCCGTCGCCTTCGTGGTCGTCGCCTTCCTGGTCGTTGCCTTCCTGGTCGGCGCCTTCTTCGCCGTCGCCTTCGTGGCGCCCGCCGTCCTCGCCGGCGCCTTCTTCGCCGCCCCGGTCGCCGACGACGCCACCTTGGCGGCCACCTTCACCGGAGCCGTGGCGGCGGCTGCGGCGGTCCGGGCTGCGGCCTTGACGGGCGCGGTGGCGGCGGAGGCGACAGCCCCCGCGGCGCCAACTGCGCCGCCCGCTGCCGCGCGGCCGGTGGCCGGAGCCGACTTGGGAAGGGTGTTCGGCTTCTTGACGTAGGACTTGAACGACGTGCCCGCGCGGAATCGCGGCGCCTTGGACTTCGGGATGCGCACGGAGGTGCCGGTGTGCGGGTTCCGGCCGGTCCGGGCAGCCCGCTCGACGCGGTCGAACGTGCCGAACCCGGTGATCGAGACCTTTCCGCCGCGCACGACCTCACGGACGATGGTGTCGAGGACCGCCTCCAGGGCGTCGTTGGCACCCCTGCGGCTGCCGAGTCGCTTCTCCAGCTCCCTGACGAGATCTGCCTTGTTCACAGTGGATCAACTCCAACTCGTGACGGTGTCGGGTCGACGCCCGACGGCGGTGTCGGCCGACGGATGCCGGCCCTGGAACGACGCTATTCCTGAGTCGAGCGATATTCCATCATCGACGCGGGCGTGTTTTTCCTTGTGGCACAACAGGTTCGCCGGAATCGAGGCAGACGGCGTCGCCACACGCGCCACATACGTCCCACCGCACGCCGGGGCGCCACGAGAGTCGATGACCAAATCAGTTGTGTTGCAGTCTATCTGGCGTTGATCTCAGGCAGTGACCGTCGGCCGCCAGCGTGGACGAGAGCTCTCATATGCCGTGATGAGACCCTCGTGCCGCAGCGTCAGGCTGATGTCGTCCAGGCCCTCCAGCAGGCGCCAGCGGGTGTAGTCGTCGACCTCGAACGAGGCGACCAGATCACCGGCGGTCACGGTGCGGGAGACGAGGTCCACCGTCACCGAGGTGCCCGGGTGGTTCTCCAGGAGCTTCCACAGCAGCTCCACGTCGTCCTGACGGCACTGAGCGGTGAGAAGGCCCTGCTTGCCGCTGTTCCCGCGGAAGATGTCGGCGAAGCGCGAGGAGATGACGACCCGGAACCCGTAGTTCATCAGCGCCCAGACGGCGTGCTCGCGCGATGACCCCGTGCCGAAGTCGGGTCCGGCGACGAGCACCGAGCCGGCGGCATACGAGGGGTCGTTGAGGACGAACGTCTCGTCCCTGCGCCACGCAGCGAACAGCCCGTCCTCGAAGCCGGAGCGGGTCACCCGCTTGAGGAACTCGGCGGGGATGATCTGGTCGGTGTCCACGTTGCTTCGGCGCAGCGGGACACCGATGCCTGTGTGGCTCGTGAACGCGTCCATCAGGCGCTCGCCTCCGTGACGTCATCGAGGTCGCTGGGGCTCGACAGCGTCCCCCGGACGGCGGTCGCCGCGGCGACGAGCGGGCTGACGAGGTGCGTACGGCCGCCCTTGCCCTGGCGGCCCTCGAAGTTGCGGTTGCTCGTCGAGGCGCTGCGCTCCCCCGGCGCGAGCTGGTCGGGGTTCATCCCCAGGCACATCGAGCAGCCGGGCAGGCGCCACTCGGCCCCGGCAGCGGTGAACACCTCGTGGAGGCCCTCACTCTCTGCCTGGAGGCGCACCCGGGCGGACCCCGGAACGACGAGCATGCGGACGCCCTCGGCGACCCGGCGACCACTGACGACCTCGGCCGCCGCGCGTAGGTCCTCGATGCGCCCATTGGTGCACGAGCCGAGGAAGACCGTGTCCACGGGGACCTCGCGTAGGGGCGTGCCCGGGGCCAGTCCCATGTACTCGAGCGCCCGGCGGGCCGCCGCCTTGTCGTTCTCGTCGGGCATGAGCTCGGGGTCGGGCACCGCGGACCCGAGCGGTGCTCCCTGCCCCGGGTTGGTGCCCCAGGTGACGAACGGGGTGAGGCTGGCGGCGTCGAGCACGACCTCCTCGTCGAACACCGCGTCGTCGTCGCTGCGCAGCAGCCGCCACGCCTCGACGGCGGCGTCCCAGTCCGCGCCGGACGGGGCGTGGTCCCTGCCCTCGAGGTAGGCGAAGGTCGTCTCGTCGGGGGCGATCATCCCCGCCCTGGCGCCCGCCTCGATCGACATGTTGCAGACGGTCATCCGCGCCTCCATCGACAGTGCGCGGATGGCGCTGCCCCGGAACTCGAGGACGTGGCCCTGGCCACCGCCGGTCCCGATCCTGGCGATGACGGAGAGCACGATGTCCTTGGCGGTGACGCCGGGGCCCAGCTCCCCGTCCACGGTGATGGCCATCGTCCGAAAAGGCGTCAGCGGCAGCGTCTGGGTCGCGAGGACGTGCTCGACCTCGGAGGTGCCGATGCCGAAGGCGAGAGCGCCGAACGCTCCATGGGTCGAGGTGTGGCTGTCACCGCACACGATGGTCATGCCGGGTTGGGTCAGGCCGAGCTGCGGACCGACGACGTGGACGATGCCCTGCTCGGCATCCCCCATCGGGTAGAGCCGGACGCCGAACTCCTCGCAGTTGCGCCGGAGCGTCTCCACCTGGGTCCGGCTGACCGGGTCGGTGATGGGGCCCGGCGTCGTCGGGACGTTGTGGTCCTCGGTGGCCAGGGTGAGGTCCGTGCGTCGCACCGGCCTGCCGGAGAGGCGCAGACCGTCGAAGGCCTGGGGACTCGTCACCTCGTGGAGCAGGTGCAGGTCGATGTAGAGGAGGTCCGGCTCGCCCTCGCCGCGGCGCACGACGTGCGACTCCCACACCTTCTCGGCCAGGGTTCCGGCCATGCCCATCCACCTCCACGACTGACCGCCGAGCGGCGGTCGCACGACGCTGCACGACGGCGCGACGCCGAGCGGCACCGTCGCGTCTCCGAGATTCGCACGGCGGCGGTGTCGAGGAACGTGCGTCTCAGGCAATGAGACGCTAATATCACGACATGGACAACACTTCCGGGGTAGGCGTCCTGGACAAGGCAGCCATCGTCCTCAGCGCCCTCGAGGCCGGTCCTTCGACGCTCGCACAGCTCGTCACGGCCACCGGCCTGGCCCGCCCGACGGCGCACCGACTCGCCGTCGCCCTGGAGCACCACCGTCTCGTGACCCGCGACCTCCAGGGCCGCTTCGTCCTCGGGCCTCGTCTGGGTGAGCTGGCCGCCGCCGCCGGGGAGGACCGCCTCCTCGCCGCCGCAGGCCCGGTGCTCGGTGCGCTGCGTGACCACACCAACGAGAGCGCCCAGCTCTTCCGCAGGCAGGGCGAGCACCGGGTGTGCGTGTCGGCGGCCGAGAGGCCGGTGGGCCTACGCGACTCGATCCCCGTCGGCGCGACGCTGTCCATGCGGGCCGGGTCGGCCGCCCAGGTCCTCCTCGCCTGGGAGGAGCCGGACCGCCTGCACCGCGGTCTGCAGGGCGCTGCCTTCACGGCCACCGCTCTCTCAGGGGTCCGTCGACGCGGCTGGGCGCAGAGCGTCGGCGAGCGTGAGCCGGGTGTTGCGTCGGTGTCGGCCCCGGTCCGGTCACCGTCGGGTCGGGTCATCGCCGCCGTGTCGATCTCGGGCCCCATCGAGCGGCTCTCCCGCCAGCCCGGACGCCTCCACGCCGCCACCGTGATCGCCGGTGCCACGAAGCTCACCGAGGTCCTCGCCCGCCACGCCGCGCAGCAGGAGGTCCAGAACAACGCGTGACGTGGCATCCGCAACAGGGATGTCACACGGTGGACGCGGGGTGGCAACACCCGCGCGACAGGATCCAGCCATCACGTCGGATGCCGCGCGAGGAGGCCCCGTTGTCTCGTACCACCGCCCAGCACACCGCCAAGGACCGGACCCGGCTGCTGGCGTTCCCCCGCCACGGCCGCCGCGCGGTGGTGGTCGGCGGGGGCCTGCTCGCCGCACGACGGGCCGCGGCACTGACCCGCTCCACCACACCGGTCGCCGTGTTCGCCCCGGTGCTGTGCGACGAGATCTTCGACCTGCTGGCCGAGCGGCTCGTCTCGTGGGAGAACCGCTGGCCGACCATCACCGACCTCCACGATGCGTGGCTGGTCCACGCCGCCACCGGGGATCCCGACATGGACGCACGGGTGTGTGGGTGGGCCGCCACCCTGCGCACGAGCGCCTAGCCAGTTTGTCTCAGGACGCTCGCCGGCCCATCCGTTGGCGGGCGCCCTCACCGCGACGAGAGACCGGGATGGTGCCCGCGACCGCCCCGAGGCCGAAGGCCTTGGCACCGGCGTAGACGCTCTCGGCACCGCCGGGTTGCACGGCATACGTCTCGTGCCAGATGGTCACGGCCCTCGGCGCCGAACGGGCGACGGTGTAGAACTCGAGCCACGCCGGGCGGTGCTCGTGCTCCGCCGAGGATGCGTACGCGTAGATGTCGTCGACGCTGCGCCACCACTGGATCATCGTCGTCCCGGAGAGGTCGACCGTCGACCGGCTGCCGAGGTAGCCGAGCGAGTCCGCGTCCCCTCGCGCCGCGGCTGCCTTGTTCTCCTCGAGCTCGGCGATCATCCGAGGCATCGCCCGCACAGCCTGGCCGACGACGCGGAGCCGCCAGGGCTGGTGGACCCGAAGACCGATGAGGAAGACGGCCAGTGGGCCGTCGTAGGCGTGGGTGAGTCGTTCGACCATCGTCGCTTCCTTTGGATAGTGTTGCTGTCCAACTGACGTCCCATGATGGATAGTGCTGCTATCCAGTGTCAAGGAGAAGGATGCGAATCTCCGAGCTCGCCGCCGAGACCGGCGTCCCGGTGCACACTCTGAAGTACTACCTGCGCGAGGGTCTCCTCATGCCCGGCGAGGCGAGGAGCCAGACCCGCGCGGAGTACGGGCCTGAGCACCTCGAGCGCGTCCGTCTGGTGCGGGCGCTCGTGGAGCACGGAGGAGTCGGGATCGCTGCGGTGCACTCCATCCTCGAGGCGCTCACCGCACCCCCTCCCTCACGCCACGACTTCCTCGGTGTCGCCCACTGTGCCCTGCCCTCCAGTGGTGGAGGGACTGCGGTGAGCCAGGAGGTGGCCGAGCTCGTCGAGGACCTGGGCTGGCGCGTCGGTCCTGCGGCGCCGGCCCTGCGGGCGCTCAGCGCCGCGGTCACCGCAGCGCGGGACGCCGGCGTGCGGCTCGAGCGGTCGACGCTCCGCCGGTACGCCGAGGCCATGCGCGAGGTGGCGGCCGTCGACGTCGACGTGGCCGTCGGAGCACACTCCCCGGCGGCCGCGATGCACGCCGTCGTCGTCGGGACGGTCATGCTGGACCCCGTGCTGGTCGCGCTGCGACGCGTCGCCCAGGAGTCCGAGAGCTGGGAGCGGAACAGCACGGCGTCGCCGGGGCCGGACGCAGCATGGCGAGCGCGGGCGGACCCGGTACGGCGTAGCCCACGGCACGCGGTGGCGCGGCATCCGAACCCAACCGTGGAGGAGGTCCGGCCCGGGTGACATG
>CALCXF010000151.1 GCA_937907685.1 uncultured Nostocoides sp. | reverse complement strand
CCCCCGGTTGGACTCGAACCAACAACCCTTCGGTTAACAGCCGAATGCTCTGCCAGTTGAGCTACAGGGGAAAGGCCGCCACGGGATCGCCGCAGCAGCGCCCGGCAACGATAGCAAAGCGGGCGCCTGCCACGAAAAGCCGTCAGCGCTCAGGACAGGCCGACCTGCTCGCGCACCCTGGCGAGCCCTGAACGGACCTGTTCGGCAACTCCCGGATCGGTGCTGCGGACGCCCGGCCCCAGCACCGCCTGGCTCGTCAACGCACCCGTGGCGAGGTCCTTGCGGACGACGACGCGGGCCGTGCGGCGCTGCCCGAGGTCCACGGCCTCGGCGAGCACCACCGACGCCTGGACACGCTCCCGAAGTGTCTCGGGCAACATCCCGGGCTGGTCCAGGACGAACTGGGCCGGGCGCTCGCCATCGACCCAGGTGATGCGCAGGACCGCCTCGTCACCGCTCCAGGTGCCGGCGTCGACGAGGTGCCACGGCCGGGACAGCGCAACGTGCGGTGCTCCGTCACCGGTGGTCACGGCATACAGCCGATGACGGCCGGCGACGACCGTCGTGCCTGTGCCGGGCTCGACCGCCCAGGCCAGCAGCCGCTCCCCCGGCTCGGGCGCGATCGCGCCGGCGACGTCGCGCGGGACGGGGGGTCGGCGCAGTCCAGTCCAGTGGAGCCTCATGAGGACAGTCCCTCCCGGAGGCGCACGCGCTCGATCTCGAGGCGGTGCAGGGCCATGGTGCGCTCCCGCAGGTCGGCTGGGTCGGTGTCCGGGTCGTTCTGGGCGCGGCGGACCGTCGCCATGGCGTCGGCGATCTGCCGCCCGAGGTGCGCGTCACGCACGCCGCCGACGAGCGCCTCGAGGTAGCGCTGCGGCGGCAGCCCGGTCGAGGGGTCGAAGCGTGTCGGCAGTGAGGCGACGGAGAGCTCGGCCACCAGCCCGCGGACGGCCAGCGGAGCAGCGTCCGTGACCGCGGCGACCCAGGCGGCAGTGGATCCGCGCCGGTGGGTGGGCGCCGCGATCCGGATGCCGTCGAGCACCGCGCGGTGGGCCGGCGCGGCGAAGGCCTGGGGCTCGAGCGACTGGACCGTGGTGTCGTCGAACTGCTGGGGGTACTGGACGAGCGCCTGGAGCAGCTGGCGCTCGGTGAAGACGACGGGGTCGCGCAGGTCCGGCACCGGCAGGGATGCCGCGGCCTCACCGGGTGCGGGCTCCGGCACCTCGTCGGTGCTGGCCGGCCGACGGGTCGGGTCGTGGGTGTCGTCGTGCCGCACCCGGCCGGCCTTGCGAACCTCCGCCGCCATCTGCTCCACCTCGATGCCGAGCCAGCCGGAGACGGTTCGCGTGTACTCCGGGCGCATGCTCGTGTCCCGGATCGAGCCGATGATGGGCGCCACCGCCTTCATCGCCTCGACGCGGCCCTCGGCGGTGTCGAGGTCGAAGCGCCGGATCGTCGTCCGGGCGGCGAACTCGAACATCGGGACGGCACCGTCGACGAGCGCTCGCACCGCCGCGTCCCCTTTGGCGATCCGCAGGTCGCACGGGTCCATGCCGTCCGGCGCGACCGCGACGAAGGACTGCGCGGCCCACCGCTGGTCCTCGCCGAACGCCTTCATCGCCGCCTTCTGCCCCGCGGCGTCACCGTCGAAGGTGAACACCACCCGTGCCGGCGCGAGCTCGGCCTCGTCCCGCATGATCCGGCGGAGGATCTTGATGTGCTCGACCCCGAATGCCGTGCCGCACGTGGCCACCGCACCCTCCACCCCGGCCAGATGCGCCGCCATGACGTCGGTGTAACCCTCGACGACAACCGCCTGACGCTCGGTGGCGATCGACTTCTTCGCAGCGTCGAGCCCGTAGAGGACCTGGGACTTCTTGTAGATCGGAGTCTCGGACGTGTTGAGGTACTTCGCGGCGATCCGGTCGTCGTCGAACAGGCGGCGTGCGCCGAAGCCCACCGTGTCCCCCGTCGTGTCACGGATGGGCCAGACGAGGCGCCCGCGGAACCGGTCGTAGAGCGCTCGGCTTCCCCGTCCCGACAGGCCGCCCGTGACCATCTCGTCCTCGGTGAAGCCCCGCTCGCGGAGGTGTCGGGTGAGCACCTCGCCGTCACCCGGGGCGAAGCCGACTCCGAAGCGTTCTGCGGCAGCGGAGTCGAAACCCCGGTCGCGGAGGAAGTCTCGGCCGACCCGGGCCACGGGGCTGGCCGTGTCGAGGAGGATCGACGCGTAGAACTCCTGTGCCACACGGTGCGCCTCGAGGAGCCGTGACCGCTTGCCGAGAGACATCCCGCCGTCGCGACCCGAGCCGGCGCCGTCCTCGTACCGGAGCTCGAGACCCAGCTTGGCGGCGAGCCGCTCGACCGACTCCGTGAAGCTCAGGTGCTCGACCTTCTGGACGAACGAGAGGACGTCGCCACCCTCCCCGCACCCGAAGCAGTGGTAGCTCCCGACAGCGGGTCGCACCGTGAAGCTGGGGGTCTTCTCGTCGTGGAACGGGCACAGACCCTTCAGGGACCCGACGCCGGCCGGCCGCAGGGTCACGTGGTCACGCACGACGTCCTCGATGGACGTGCGCTCCTTGACCGCCGTGATGTCCTCGGCCCGGATCCGACCCGCCACTGACCCTCCTGAAGTATGCCGCGAGTCTAGGTCGTCCCCGGCCGGCACCAACGCCGGTGGAGGGCCAGCGCCCGGACGTCGGTGAGGGAGGCCACCTGGTCGACGAGGACCCGCAGCGCCGCGGCATCCCCGCTCGCCGCCTCCCAGTCGCCACGCAGGTCGGGGTCGAGCCGGTCCGGGTCGGCCTCGTAGGCGGCGACGAGCTCGGCGACCACGTCACGCTGGCGCGCGTGCAGCGCGACGCGCTCCGCGGCATACATGACGTAGTGCGCAGCCACGGCCTTGAGCACGGTGCACTCCGCCCGCGCCGCCCGGGGCACGACGAGCTCGCCCCGGTGGCGCGTCAGGGCGCCCGGGCCGTGGCGCTCGCGCGTCGCGCGCTCGACGGAGACGACGAAACGACCGATGAGGCGGGAGGTCATGTCCTTGAGGGCCGCCAGCGACGGTCGGGAGCCGTCGTACGCCTGGGGCACCGCACCCGTGCCGAGGAGCCGGTCCAGGGCATCGCCGAGCTCGTCCGCCGTCAGGTCCGGGTCGTAGACCTCACCCGCGACGGCGAGCACCGCGTCGACATCGCCCCGGTCCCGCAGCCGCCTCGGGTCCAGCCAACCGGAGGCGATGGCGTCCTCGACGTCGTGGACCGAGTAGGCGACGTCGTCCGACCAGTCCATGACCTCGGCCTCGACCGAGCGGCGACCCTCCGGCACGCCGTCGCGGAACCAGGCGAACACGTCCAGGTCGTCGTCGTAGACCCCGAACTTCACCGACGGCTGCGGGGCGCGGCCGCGGCGCCACGGGTACTTCGTGGAGGCGTCGAGACTGGCGCGGGTGAGGTTGAGCCCGGCCGGCCGCCCGTCGGGGTGAGCTCGCTTCGGCTCCAGGCGGGTGAGGAGGCGCAGCGTCTGGGCATTGCCCTCGAAGCCGCCGATGCCCGTGGCGACGGCGTCCAGGGCGGTCTCCCCGTTGTGGCCGAACGGTGGGTGACCGAGGTCGTGCGCCAGGCACGCCGTGTCGACGAGGTCGGCGCTGCAGCCCAGGGCGGCGCCGAACTCTCGTCCGATCTGAGCCACCTCCAGCGAATGGGTCAGCCGGTTGCGGACGAAGTCGTCGCTCCCAGGCTGGACGACCTGGGTCTTCGCGGACAGCCGGCGCAGGCTCGCGGAGTGCACCAGCCTGGCGCGGTCCCGGGCGAAGTCGTCGCGGTCGGCGCGCTTGTGTGCGGGGTCCTCGGCGACCCAGCGCTCACGGTCGCGCTCGGTGTACGTCACGGGGCAACCCTAGGTGTCAGCGGCGGGCGGCCTCCGCGGCGGCGGCGGCGCGCTCCGCCCACCTCGCCGGCGTGCCGTAGCGCTGGCTGGGGATGAGCCGCCCCGCCGCGCTGTCGGCGACGAGCTGGGCCGCCCGGGCGTCTCTCGTCTTCTGCTGCTTCGCCGTCATGACCCAGTTGACCGCGAGCTTGCGGTACGACGGTGTGGCCTCGGCCCAGAACGCGGCGGCCGCGGGGTCGGCGGCAAGTGCCGCGGCATACGGCGGGTCGAGCTCGAGCTCACGGGTCTCGTAGGCGTAGATTCCCGACCGGTCGGCCCGGCGTCTCTCGAAGGCCGCGACGCCCGGTGGGCGCATCCGGCCCTCGGCGGTCAGCTCGGCGACGGCGGCGATGTTGACGCTCGACCAGTTGCTCCCCGGCTTGCGCGGGGTCCACCGCTGACGACGGGTGTGCTCGTCGATGCCTTGCGCCTTGCTGTCGATCCAGCCCCAGCAGAGCGCCTCGCGCACGGCCGCCTCCCAGGTCAGACCGGCGTCGGGGTGGCCCTTCCGGTACAGGCCCATCCACAGCTCGGTCTCGGTGTCGTGGTGCAGCTCGAGCCAGCGCCCGAACTCCTCCGCGTCCCGGAAGAACAGCGCCGGCTTGTCGGGTGTCCCGCCCGGCGTGCCGATGCGATCGTCCATGGGCCTCACCGTAGCGACACCCCGCGAAAGCCTCTCCGGGGAGCCCGGTCAGCCGCCCGAGACGCTGAGCTCGGCCTCCGCGACCTGCGCCCGCTGCATCCGGTCGAGCTCTCGCGAACGCAACCAGTGCTCGGGAAGGGCGACGACCCGCGGGGAGCCGGCTCGGCCTCGCGGGCCCTCGGCGGCGTCCCCGGGCCAGGGAGCGTCGAGGTCCATCGTCGCGATCAGCGCGTCGAGCGCCGCGAGGCTGTCCACGAGGGCGAGGCGGTTCCGGACCGTCGACCCGGCGGGAAAGCCCTTGAGGTACCAGGCGATGTGCTTGCGGATGTCGCGGCAGCCCCGCAGCTCGTCGCCGTCGTAGAGGTCCACGAGGTATGCCGCGTGCCGCCGGAGCGTCGCGGTCACCTCACGCAGGCCCGGGCGCACACGCGCCGACGACCCGGCGAAGGCGGCGGCGAGGTCGGTGAAGAGCCAGGGGCGACCGAGGCACCCTCGGCCGACCACGACTCCATCACACCCCGTCCGCTCCACCATGGTGAGGGCGTCCTCCGCCGACCAGATGTCCCCGTTCCCCAGCACGGGGACCGACGTGACCGCCTCCTTGAGCCGGGCGATCGCCGACCAGTCCGCCTCGCCCGAATAGGCCTGAGCCGCCGTGCGCGCGTGGAGGGCCACCGCCGCGGCGCCCTCGGCCTCCGCGATGCGGCCCGCGTCGAGGTAGGTCACGTGGTCGGCGTCGATACCCACGCGCATCTTCACGGTGACCGGCACGGCATACGGCTGCGCCTCACGGACGACGGCCGCGACGACACCTCGGAACAGGTCGGTCTTCCACGGCAGCGCCGCGCCCCCGCCCTTGCGGGTCACCTTCGGCACCGGGCACCCGAAGTTGAGGTCGATGTGGTCGGCACGGTCCTCGGTGACGAGCAGCCGCGCGGCGAGGCCAGCGGTGACCGGGTCGACCGAGTAGAGCTGCACCGACCGCGGATACTCGTCGGGGTCGTGCGAGATCAGCCGCATCGTCTCCGGGGTGCGCTCCACCAGGGCGCGGGAGGTCACCATCTCGGAGACGTAGAGGCTCGTGGCACCGGACGCCCCGCCCGCGTCGAGACCCGCCGTGCCGTACTCCCGGCACAACCGTCGGAACGCACGGTTGGTGATGCCGGCCATCGGCGCGAGGACCACCGGGGACTGCACGACGTGGCGCCCGATCCGCAGCGGAGGCAGGACGGGTCGAGTCGGGGTGTGGGTCGGGGTGGCAGAGCGCATGATGCCCACCATTGTCCCCCGGCTCGTGACCCGCCGTGCACGGCCTACGGTGGTCCGGTGGACCAGATGCCGACCGTGGACGTCCCCCACGACGGCGACGGCGTCCGGGCGACGTGGCTGGGCCACTCCACGGTCCTGCTCGAGATGGGTGGGCTCAGAATCCTCACCGACCCCCTCCTGCGCCGGAGAGTCGGCGCGCTCCGCAGGCGCCGTGACCTTCCTGTGCCACCGCACGTGCCCGAGGTCGACGTGGTCCTGCTCTCCCACCTCCACCACGACCACGCCGACCTCCCGTCGCTACGCCGTCTCGGCCACGTCCCGGTCGTCACCGACCCGGTGAACACCCCCTGGCTGGCCCGACAGGGGCTCGGCACCGCGGAGGCCGTGATCGACGAGTGGCTGGCGGTCGGAGCCGGCGTCGAGGTGCTCCTGGTCCGAGCCGACCACGACGCCCGGCCGATGCCGCACCGCCCCAACGGCGCCACCGGGATGCTCCTGCGCGGCGGCGGGGTGGTGGTGTGGTTCGCGGGTGACACCTCCCTCCACGCCGACATGAGGCTGCTCCCGCAGCTCGCCGGCGCTCCGGTGGACCTGGCCCTGCTGCCGATCGGCGGCTGGGGCCCGCGTCTCTCACCGGGACACATGGGGCCTGTCGAGGCCGCCGAGGCGGCAGGGCGGGCCGACGCCCACCACGTGCTCGCGATCCACTACGGCACCCTTCACCCCGCGGGGTGGCCGACCGGCCGGCTCGACTGGACGACCGTGCCCGGGCGGCGGTTCCTCGAAGTGCTCCCCGCACGCAGCCAGGCCACTCCCCACGTGGTACCGGTGGGGGGAGCCGTCACCGTACGGCCGCGTGCCTCCGCGCCGCGCTGACGAGCTCCCAGAGCGCCGCGGTCGTCTCGTAGGGGTGGGTCAGCGGGAAGACGTGCAGCCCGCGCCGCACCGTGACCACCCGCACCCATGGTGCCGATCGCGCGGCCCTCGCGAAGCGTCGAGCGTTGACGCGGAGCTGGTCGAACTGGCCGTTGAGGAGCAGCACCGGCGCGGTGACCTCGGCCAGCATCTCGGGCCGGCACGAGTCCATGATCCCTGCCCAGGCGGCGGGAACGGCATCGAACCCGTATCCCGCCTCCTTGACCACGGCGGCGAGCTCCGCGGGCAGCATCCAGTCGAACTGGCGGTCCAGCGCACGCGACATGCGGTCCATGCCCAGGCGCCGCTCGACGCGGGCGAGAGCGCGGTAGAACGCCGCGCCGGGACCTGCCGGCACCGCGCACGCCCCGAGCAGCCCCAGACCCGCCAACCGGTGGGGGTGCCCGGCGGCGTAGGCCAGGGCGAGGTAGCCGCCCAGGCTGTGGCCGACGAGGATGACCGGCACGCCGGACACCCCTCCGTCGACGGCCGCGTCGATGGTCCGCAGGGCGCCTTCCCAGGTGAACACCTCGCCCCGGCGCGCACCGTGGCCGGGCAGGTCGGGCGAGACGAGGTCGACGTCGGGGCCCAGCAAGGTCGAGTAGCGCCACCACTGCGCCCCGCTCACCTGGGACCCGTGGACGAGGACGACACGCACCGGTTCTCCCACGGGGCCATTCTCCCCGAGGGGGTCCGCGACCCGGTGGTTGGATGGGCCGATGAGCGCCCTCGTCACCGCCGACGACCTCGCCACCCTCCTCGCGCGGGGGGAGGTGCGGGTGGTCGACGTGCAGTACAGCCTGCGCGGAACGCCCGGCTCCGAGCTGTATGCCGGTGCGCACCTCCCTGGCGCCCCGCACCTCGACCTGGACACGGCGTTGGCCGGCACGCCCGGGGTGAGAGGTCGTCACCCCCTTCCGGACCCGGAGGTGCTCGAGGCGGCGCTGCGCGCCTGCGGGCTGAGCGACGAGGACGACGTCGTCGTGTACGACCAGGAGACCTCACTCGGCGCCGCTCGGGCGTGGTGGGTTCTCCGGTGGGCCGGCCACCCCTCGGTGCGAGTCCTCGACGGCGGCCTCGCGGCCTGGCGTCGGGCGGGACAGCCGGTGACGGCCGAGCCGGCGCGCCCGGCATTCGGCTCGATAAGAGTGCGCCCGGGCTCGGTCCCCGTCCTGGGCGCCCGGAGTGCGGCCGACATGGCGCGCGCCGGCGTCCTCCTCGACGTGCGGACAGCCGAGCGATACCGCGGCGACCACGAGCCGATCGACCACGTCGCCGGGCACGTCCCCGGAGCGGTGAACCTCCCGATGGCCGACCTGCTCGCCGAGGACGGCACGTTGCTGGCGCCCGAGGACATCCGCCGGCGGGTGGCCGCCGTGGGCGTCCACCGCGACACCCCGGTCGGGACCGCGTGCGGGTCGGGGGTCACGGCGGCGCAGATGGTGCTGGCGCTCCACGTGGCCGGCATCGATGCCATCCCCTACGTCGGCTCGTGGAGCGAGTGGATCGAGGACCCGTCGCGACCGGTGGCCACCGGCCCCAAGCCCTGACTGCGCAGCGCCTCAGAGGGCGTAGGCGCCGGTGAATCCTCCTTCGACGGGGCGCACCGGGCCGACCTCGCCGATCCGGAAGAGCGAGCCGCCGATGACGTCCCAGGCGAGCAGCCGCAAGGTCGGCAGGGCCGTCATCCCGGAGAAGGACCGCGACTCGAGGATGACGACGTCCTGAGGTCCCCAGGACAGCGGCCGGTACGCACCCAACGGCACGTCCGGCGACCTCGTCGCGGCAAGGAGGCGTGGTGTGGGCCGCAGGTCGCCCTGGACCGCGACGAGGCCCTGGCTGCGGGAGATGGCGCCGACATAGGTCTGTCCCAGGTAGGCATGGGCGGCGGCCCACCCCTCCGTGTTGCCCACGGTGGGCCCGTCCACCTCGATCACCGGCCCGCGCAGCGGCTTGCTCCCGGTCAGCTCGCCGGAGCCGGAGAACGTCCGCACGGACGTCGTGGCCGCGGTGGTCGCCAGCTGGACCCACCCGGGCTCAACCGGGGAGCCCACCGGGCGCGCGGTCTTCTCCTCGCTGTCGACGAGCCAGGATCGCTCCAGGCCGCGCGCGACGATGGTTCGGGCGTCCCTGGCCCATCCCGCCCGGTGGAGGGTCTCGTCGGGCACCGGGATGGACGTGCCGATGCCGGTGCGGGCGTCGAGGACGACCACCCGGCCGGGCTGGGGAAACACGACGGCTCGGCGGTCGACCCGTACCGCGCGCTGGTCGAGCACCATGCCCTCGCCCGTCTGGGTCGGGTCCGCGCGGACGAGGGTGACGTCCGGGCACACGAGGTACTCCCGGCCGGCGGGCCCTCTCGGTGTGTGCAGCACCGGCGTCAGCGCGGCCGCACGGGCACTCCAGCTCAGGAGCACCGCGCGCACCGAGGCGGCGTTGTCGGTGCGCCCCGCGGTCGGCCCGAGGAGGGGCAGGCGGAATGCGTCCTCGAAGCCGATCGTCGCCCCGAGGGCGAGGGTGTCCGCCTCGACGTAGCGCGGCAGAGCAGTCTCATCCCTGGGGGACGGCCCCAGATGGACGGTGACGCCGCCCACCACCGCGCTCGGCAACCGGGGCACGACGGGAGGCGAGACGCTCCTCCTCGTGTCGGGCGGGGACGTGGTGTCCTCCCGCACGGCGACCGCGACGCCGGTGACGGCCGCGACGACGCCGGCGCCCAGGACGGCGCGACGGCGGACGCTGCGGCGCTGGTCTGCCGCGGTGTCCCAGGCCGTCTGCGCGAGGTCCACCTCGGCCACGTCGTCACTCGCCAGCTCGAGCAGCTCCCGCAGCGCCGTCACCGGGCACCTCCCGTCCCCAGGTCCACGCGCGGCAGGGCGGCTCGGAGGTGGCGCAGCGCGTCGTGGGTCTGGCTCCTCACCGTGCCCACCGAGACGCCGAGGACCTCCGCGGTGTCCTGCTCCGTGCGGTCCTCGAAGTACCGCAGCACCACGGTGGCGCGTTGCCTCGGCGTGAGCCCGCCGAGGGCTCGCAGGACGTCGAGGCGCCGCTCGACCTCCTCGGCGTCCCACGAGTCCGGAGGCTCCTCCCACAGGGCATCCATCCCGACCACCTCCGGCCGACGGTTGCGCCACGACGAGATGGCGTCGCGGTAGAGGATCCGGCGCACGAAGGCATCGGGCTGCTCGTCGCGCACCCGCTCCCACTGCCGCGCCAGCTTGACGAGGGCCCCCTCCAGGAGGTCCTCGGCAAGGGCCAGGTCACCGCAGACGAGGTAGGCCGCCCGGAGCAGCATGTGCTGGCGGGCGCGCACGTACTCGACGAACTCCACGTCGGCCGGCCACGCGGCATCCATCGTGCCCATGCGCCACCTCCTGAGCCCGTCGTCGCCCTCGGACCCCACTCTCCCAATGCGCCGGCTCGGGCGGAAGGTTGGGGTGCCTCCCGAAGTCTGTTTGGATCGGAGCATGACCGACGCCTCGCTGCCGTCCCGGGCCACCGGCGGTGAACCGGCATGAGGCAGTGGGACCGCGTGTCCCAGGGCTTCGCGCGGGTGTCGAACGCTGCCGACACGGCGCCCGCGGGTCGCGAGCGCGTGCAGGCCCACGCGGAGGCGTTGCGTCGAGCGCAGCACTCGCGGTCCTTCGCCGAGGAGTTCGTGGCCCGCCTGGACCTCACGCAGGCACTGCTGGACGTGCCCCGGGATCCTCGGGACCTCGAGCACGTGGCGTGGCTGCGTCGTTCGCTCGACTCGGACGGCGGCCTCGACCAGGCCGACCGGGATGCCGTCCTGTGGCGTCTCAGCTGGGCGGTCGACCTCGTGGAGGACACGCCGGAGGTCGGCCTCGACGGCGTCGTGGCCGCGGTGAACGACCTCGCGGAGGCGCTGCGGGCCGAGGGCTACCCGCTGCGTGCGGTCCATGCGGCTCGAGCACGCCTCGCACGCGACATCGGCGAGCGGGACGCCATGGCTCGCCATCTCTCGGCCTGGCGAGCCGAGCCGAGCAACGACCGCCTCGACTGCCCGGCGTGTGACCAGCGTGACCAGGCGCTGCTCCTCATGCGCGACGACCCGGACCAGGCCCTGGGGCTCGTCGAACCGATGGTGCTCGGTGAGCTGGCGTGTGACGAGGAGCCACGTGGCGCCCTGGGCGTCGACGCCTACCTGCGGGTGGCAAGCGGCGACGTGGACGGCGCCGTCGCGTCCCTCCGCCGGGCCTGGCACCTCGTCCAGGACGACCCGACGGCCTCGCGCACGGTGGGCTCCTGCCTTCTCGTCCTGCTCCGGCTCGGCAACGCCGACCGCGCCGTGGACCTCCTCCTCCCTCGGCTGGCCTGGCTCGACGACCTGCCGACGGCGCGCGCACGCATGTGGTTCAGCGCAACGGCGTCCCATGTGCTCGACAGGGCGGCAGCCGTGGGCCTGGCCCCCGAGGTGGTGGCCGGCGAGCCACTCGACGCGGTCATCTCGCGCCTGTGCCGGACGGCGGACGTCCTCGCCGCGTCCTTCGACCGTCGCTACGGGTCGACCGTCACCTCGGCTGACCTGGCCGCTGCCCACGACGACGACCTCGTCGCCGCGGAGCCGATCCTTCCTCCGACCCGCCTGCCGAGCGTCTTCGGGGCTCGCACGCCGTCGCCGCGCCACGTCGTGGCACCCGGCGGCGTGCTCGAGCGGGCCGCAGATCTGGAGGCGGGGATCGCGGCGGTTGCCACCGACCTCGACGCGCTGGTCCAGGCCTGGCTGCGCGACCGGGAGGCGCTCTTGCCGGTGGCCACACCGCAGGAGTGGGCCGCCGTCTCCCTGCTCGACAGGGCGAGCGCCCAGGACGCCGGCGAGGGCGGGCACCGGGAGCTGTTGGAGTCGGCCCTGGAGGCAGCCACCCGAGCGGGTGACGAGGCTGCCGCCCTGCGGTGCGAGGGCGAGCTGGCGCTCCTCGACGTCGCCGCGGGTACGAGCCGGGACCGGACGACGGGCCGCAGGGTGCTCAACCGCACCGCCGAGGACGCCAGGGGACGAGCCCGCCGACGAGCCGCCCAGCTCGACGCGACGGGGGCCGACGCCGAGGCCGGGGGTTTGTGGCGCCGGATCGCCTGGTTCGGTGCACCCGACCGCCCGGTCGCCTGCCTGGAACGGGCCGCCGACGCCCATGACCGCGCGGGGCAGCCCTACCGCCGCCTGCTCTGCCTCGCGGAGGCGGCGATGGCCGTCGCGCGGACGGACCCTGAGGCCGCCTCCACCCGGCTGGACGTCCTCGACCCGCTCGTCGCCGACCACCCGGTCCTCAGGTCGATGTGTCTGGAGCTCCGAGGCAGGATCGCACGGACGAGGGGCGACCATGAGACGGCTGCGGCGAACCTCCGTCGGGCCGTCGCGGTGCCCGGGATCGCCGAGCGGTCGCGCCTCACCCTGCTGCTGAGCCTGTGTGACGTCCTCGTCGACCGGTGCGACTGGCCGGCGCTCGAGGAGTCGGCCGCGGATCTCGTGGCGGCGAGCAACCGTCTGCACGACTCGGTGCTGCTCGCCTTCGGTCAACGCTTCCTCGGGCTGGCCTACCTGGAGACCGACCGGCCGGCCGAGGCGGCCGAGCTCCTCGAGCCGGCACTCCCGGTGCTCGTCGTCCACGCTCCGGGCCTCGTGGCTCCGGTCGCCTGGGCGCTGGGCAATGCCCGAGCCCTGCTCGAGCGGTGGGCGAGCGCCCGCTCGGCGTTCGAGACGGCATCCGCCGCGTTCCTCGCCCAAGGGCGGCGCGCGGAGGCCGCGTACGCACAGTGGCGCGCCGCCACGGCGGCCTGGGACGCCGGCGACACCGATCGCGCCTTGCGTCACTTCGACGAAGCGGTGGAGACGTCACGCAGCGCAGGCGTCGTGAGCCTCCACGTCGAGGTGCTGCGGGGTCGGGCAGCGTTGCGGGCGGAGACCGGGGAGGTCGCGAGCGGCATCGCCGAGCTCGACGCCGCCATTCCCGCGGGCGAGCGGCTGGCCGAACAGGTCGGAGCCGACGAGGAGGAGTTCGACCCCGAGGTTCTCGAGCCGGACGTCCTGCGCCAGGGGGCCCACCTCCTCGCCCGGCACGGCCACGTCGACGCCGCGGTCGACCGGCTCCGGCGCGCGGAAGCGCTCGTCGGTGCCGAGCTCGAGCTCGTCCTGCGTACCGAGGCAGGCATCGTGCTGGCGGACGCCAACCGGCTGCGCGAGGCCGAACCCCGGCTGCGGGCATCCCTCGCCGAGCTCCGGGCCGCGGGGCTCACCGACGAGCGGGTCGCGGCAGCCGGTGCCCTGGCGCTCGCCCTCGATCGTGGGGGTCGCAGCGAGGACGCCGAGCTGGTGTGGCACGGCTGGGGGCCGGAAGCCTGAGGCTCAGGCTCCGACGAGCCGCCCCGCGAGCCATCCCTCCACCTTGTCGAGCGCCACCCGCTCCTGTGCCATCGTGTCGCGCTCGCGGATGGTGGCCGCGTGGTCGTCGAGGGTGTCGAAGTCGACGGTGATGCAGTACGGCGTGCCGATCTCGTCCTGGCGGCGGTACCGCCGGCCGATCGCGCCCGCGTCGTCGAAGTCGACGTTCCAGTTGCGACGCAGCGCGGCCGCGAGGTCGCGGGCCTTCGGTGAGAGGTCTGCGTTGCGCGAGAGCGGCAGCACGGCGGCCTTGACCGGTGCGAGGCGCGGGTCGAGGCGGAGCACCACCCGCTTGTCCACGCCTCCCTTGGTGTTGGGCGCCTCGTCCTCGGTGTAGGCGTCGACGAGAAAGGTCATGAGACTCCGGGAGAGTCCCGCGGCCGGTTCGATGACGAAGGGGGTGTACTTCTCCCCGGTCGCCTGGTCGAAGTAGACGAGGTCGGTGCCCGAGTGCTTGGTGTGGGTCGAGAGGTCGAAGTCGGTGCGGTTGGCGATGCCCTCGAGCTCCCCCCACTCGCTGCCCGCGAAGCCGAAGCGGTACTCGATGTCCACCGTGCGCTTCGAGTAGTGAGAGAGCTTCTCCTTCGGGTGCTCGTAGTGCCGCAGGTTCTCGGAAAGGATGCCCAGGTCGGTGTACCAGCGGGTCCGCTCCTCGATCCAGTACTGGTGCCACTGCTCGTCCTCACCCGGCTTGACGAAGAACTCCATCTCCATCTGCTCGAACTCCCTGGTCCGGAAGATGAAGTTGCCGGGGGTGATCTCGTTCCGGAACGACTTTCCGGTCTGGGCGATGCCGAAGGGCGGCTTCCTGCGAGAGGCCTGCATGACGTTGAGGAAGTTGATGAAGATGCCCTGGGCGGTCTCGGGCCGGAGGTAGTGCAGGCCGGAATCGTCCTCGATGACGCCGAGGTGGGTCTTGAGCATCATGTTGAACTCGCGGGGTTCCGTCCACTGCCCCCGGGTGCCGCAGCTGGGGCAGGCGATGTCGGCGAGCACGACCGTGTCGGGGTCGACGTCACGTCCCTTCTTCGCCTCGCGATCGGCGACCGCCTCCTGCAGGTGGTCGACCCGAAAGCGCTTGTGGCAGCTGAGACACTCCGTCAGCGGGTCGGTGAACTCACCGACGTGGCCGGAGGCGACCCAGGTCTGGCGCGGGAGGATGATCGAGGAGTCGAGACCGACGACGTCCTCGCGGGCCGTCACCATCGAGCGCCACCACTGGGTCCTGATGTTCTCCTTGAGCTCGACGCCCAGCGGCCCGTAGTCCCAGGCCGAGCGAGTGCCGCCGTAGATTTCGCCGCAGGGGAACACGAACCCCCGTCGCTTGCAGAGCGAGACGACGGTGTCGACGACGGAGGTGGGGGCGGCCATGCGCGTAAGGTTATCGGCGGGCACGGCACGCGGCCGAACCGGTCACCGCAGGCGCCCCGCGTAGGCTGGTCGACCGTGTCCACCCTCCGTGAGTCCTTCGAACGCGCCAGCCTGCCAGCCCTGACGTTCCTCAGCGGCTTGCCCCGGGTCGTGCCGTTCCTGGCCATCATGGCCCTGACCCTCGCGGGGGTGTTGCTGCCCGGGTGGGGGTGGGTGCTCATCGCCCTCGTCGCCCTCATCCTCACGTGGATCCTCGTGCTGGCATGGCCGCGGCTCAGCACCGTGGAGCGCCTCATGCGCCTCGCCGTCGTCGCGCTCATGGTCGCCGTGACGGTCACCCAGGCGGCGCCCCGCGGCTGACGCGTCACATCGCATTTGACAACGATTCTCATCGTGAATGAGAATCGTTGTCATGGACCTCACGCGCCCCGCTCTGGTCCTCGGTGCGGCCGCCGTGCTCGCCGTCACCGGGTGCGGGTCGGACTCCGCGGCGACGGATGCCGGGAGCAGCGAGCGACTCCGGGTCACCGCCGCGTTCTACCCCCTCCAGTGGGCGTCGGAGCGTGTCGGAGGCGACCACGTCGTCGTGCGCGGGCTCACCAAGCCGGGAGCGGAACCGCACGACCTGGAGCTGACGCCGAAGGCCGTGGCCGAGCTCGCGGCATCCGATGTCGTCGTCTACCTCGAGGGTTTCCAGCCCGCAGTCGACGAGGCCGTGGACACCCAGGCCAAGGATGCCGCCTTCGACGTGTCACCCTCGGCCGACCTCACGCTGGCCGCGACCGAGGAGGGTGGCGACCACGCCGGCGAGACCAGCGGGAAGGACCCGCACTTCTGGTTGGACCCGGTCCGCCTCACTGGGGTCGCCACCGCCATCGGGGAGCGGCTGGCCGCCGCCGACCCCGAGAACGCCACCGACTACCGGGCCGCCGCGGCGGCACTCGGCAAGGACCTCGGCGCACTCCATGACGAGTTCGCCGCCGGTCTGGAGCAGTGTCGCAGTGATGAGCTGGTCACCGGGCACGCCGCCTTCGGCTACCTCGCCGACCGCTACGGACTCGGCCAGGAGGGCATCACGGGCGTCAGTCCGGACGCCGAGCCCAACGCCGCGACGTTGCGCGAGCTCACCGAGCACGTGCGCGACGCGGGAGTCACGACCGTGTACGCGGAGACGCTCGTCTCCCCCGCCCTCGCGGAGACGATCGCCCGCGAGACCGGCGCCCATGTCGCCGTCCTCGATCCGCTCGAAGGCATCACGGAGGAGTCCGCAGGAGCCGACTACCTCGAGGTGATGCGCGCCAACCTGAGCGCGCTCCGAGAGGGGCAGCAGTGCACCTGAGCGACCCTCCCCTCATGCGGCTCCGGTCGGCGTCGTTCGGGTACGCCGACCGTGTGGTCGTGTCGGGTATCGACCTGGACATCCACAGGGGTGAGGTCGTCGCGCTGCTCGGACCCAACGGCTCGGGGAAGTCCACGCTCGTCCGCGGCATCCTCGGGCTCACCACGCAGCAGGGCGGGGAGGTGCAGCTGTTCGGCAGGCCGCGGGAGCGGTTCACCGAGCACACCCGGATCGGGTACGTCCCCCAGCGGCACTCGTTGTCCGCCTCGGTGCGCGCGACCGTCACCGAGATCGTCGAGGTCGGCCGGCTGCCCCACCGCCCCTGGTGGCGACCGACCTCGTCCGAGGACCGCGCCATCGTCCGCCGGGCGATCGAGGACGTCGGGCTCGCCGACCGGGCCCGGGAGGAGGTGGCCTCCCTCTCCGGCGGACAGCAGCGGCGCGTGCTCATCGCCCGGGCCCTCGCCGGTGAGCCGGAGGTCCTCGTCATGGACGAGCCGACTGCGGGCGTGGACCGTGCCAGCCAGGAGGCCCTGGCCGGGGTGCTCCGCCGGCTCGTCGACCGCGGCACGTCGATGCTCGTCGTCACCCACGAGCTGGCCGCGCTGGAGCGTGTCGTCAGCCGCATCGTGTGCCTGGATGCCGGTCACGTCGACTTCGACGGCAGCGCGGCAGCGTACGCCGCACACGTTGCGGGGCATGCCGCGGGCTCGGGCCACCACCACCCTGACGACGTCACCCCACGTCGCGGACATGTCATCGGTGCGGCGCCCCTCGACCCGGCGCCCCGGGAGGTGGCTCCGTGACCGATCTGCTGGCTCTCGACTTCATGCGGCAGGCGTTGCTCGCCGCCCTCCTGGCGGGGTTCGCCGCGCCGCTCGTCGGGGTCTTCCTCGTGCAGCGCCGCATGTCCCTCATCGGGGACGGGATGGGGCACGTCGCCCTGGCGGGGGTCGCCGTAGGCGTCCTCACCGGTCAGGCGCCGGTGCTCACCGCCCTCGCGGCCGCGGTCGCCGCCGCGGTGGCCATCGAGCTGATCCGCGCCTCGGGGCGGACGAGCGGGGACACGGCTCTCGCGGTGATGTTCTACGGCGGCATCGCGCTGGGCGTGGTGCTCATCGCCCGGTCCAGCGCTGGCACCCCGGCCAACCTCACGGGGTATCTCTTCGGGGCGATCCTCACGACGAGCACCACGGACATCGCCGTCTTCGCCGCGCTGGCCGCAGTGGTCCTCGCGACGACGCTCCTCCTGCGGCCGCGGTTCTTCGCGGTCGCCAACGACGAGGAGTACGCCCGGGCGGTGGGCATCCCCGTCCTCGGCTACAACGTGCTCCTCGCCGTGCTCACCGCCGTGACGGTCGTCGTCTCGATGAGGGTCGTCGGACTGCTCCTCATCAGCGCGCTGATGATCCTGCCCAACGCGACGTCGCAGCTGTTCGCCCGGAGCTTCCGGTCGGCGATGTGGTGGGCCGTGGTCATCGGGGTCCTCTGCAGCGTGGGTGGAGTCGTGGTCTCCTACAGCGCGGAGACCCCCTCGGGCGGCACCATCGTGCTGCTGGCCGTCGGGGCGTTCCTCCTCGCCAGCACGGTGACCGCCCTCGGCACCCGGGTCCGGAGCGCGGCCCACGACCGGGCAGAACGACACGACCACGAACACGGCCCGGACTGCGGCCACCCCGCCCTCGGTCACGAAGGCCACGTCGACTACCTCCACGACGGCCACCGCCACGCCGCGCACGAGGGCCACTACGACGAGCACGGTCAGCACACGACGGTGGAGCGGCGATGACGGACCAGGCCGGGACCGAGCGCCGGCCGACCCGGCAGCGGGCGGCCATCGCGCGCGCGCTGTCCGCGTCTGCCGAGTTCCGGTCGGCGCAGGAGATCCACGCGGACCTCGCGGGGTCCGGCACTCGGGTGGGGCTGGCGACGGTGTATCGCAACCTCCAGGCCATGGCGACCGACGGGGAGGTCGACGTCATCCGCTCCCCGGACGGTGAGGCGGTCTACCGGTCCTGCTCCACCGACCACCATCACCACGTCGTGTGCCGCTCGTGCGGGCTGGCCGTCGAGGTCACCGGGGATGCCGTGGAGCGCTGGGCCGAGGCCGTGGCCGCCGCCCACGGGTTCACGCAGGTGCGGCACACCATGGAGATGGAGGGACTGTGTCCCGCCTGCACCGCTTCGCGCCACCGGAGCAAGGTCGTCAGAAGGCCGACACAGGCCCCTCGGCGCGTTGTGGACGGCTGAGGGCGCGCAGCACGGGCACCTGTCCGTGCCGGTCGGCGGCGACCGACGCGAGGAGGCCGAGCACGGCATACGCCGCCTCGTCCGGGAACCGGGGGGTGTCGACGCCGATGCTCGACGCGAGGTCATCGGAGTGGACGAGAACCTCCATCGTGCGGGTGAGGACGAAGTCGGTGGCGGACAGAGCCCATCCCTGCCAGGGAATGAGGACGGAGTCGGGCACTCGACCTCCGGACAGCACTGGCTCGAGCACCCCCGGCAGGACCTCGAGGTCGGCGTGCACCCGGTCGGCAAGCTCCGCCGGACCCCCGGCGGCTCCGGCGTCGGCTGAGGCGCGGATCTCGACGTTGACGTCGTCGTCGTGGCCGGCGCTGACCCACGCGGCGCGGCGGTAGTGCTCCAGGGCGGGTATGGGGCTGTCGCGGGACGGCTCGGCAGACAGGAGGACGACGACGTTGTGGGCCTGGGAGGCCAGGTGGTGGGCCAGCCCGCCCACGGTCATGCCGGCACAGGCGCTCTCCTCGGACCAGCGTGCGGTGACCTCGGGCCGCCGCACGAGGTCGGCGGCCACACGGGCGACCTGCGGAAACAGCTCGACGACAGGGTCAACCATGGGCGTCCACCGCACCGCCGTAGCGCCGGTCGCGATCGACGTAGGCCTGGATCGCCGCCCACAGGTCCCGCCGGTCGTAGTCGGGCCACAGCTGGTCCTGGAAGACCATCTCGGCGTAGGCGCTCTGCCAGAGCAGGAAGTTGCTCGTGCGCTGTTCGCCGGAGGACCGCACGAAGAGGTCGACGTCAGGCATCCCCGGCTCGGGCAGGTACCGGGCCACGGTGCGCTCGTCGACCGCCCGCGACCGGAGCCGCCCGCCGGCGACGTCCTCGGCGATCCGCTGCACAGCATCCCCGATCTCGGCCCGGCCCCCGTAGTTCACGCAGAAGTACAGGGTGAGGCCGGTGTTGTTCCGCGTCAGCTCCTGCGCCGTCTCGAGCTCCCGGATCACCGAGCTCCAGAGCCTGGGTCGTCGACCCACCCAGCGCATCCGTACCCCCCAGTCGTGGAGCTGGTCGCGACGCCGTCGGATGACGTCACGGTTGAAGCCCATGAGGAAACGCACCTCGTCGGGGCTCCGCTTCCAGTTCTCGGTCGAGAAGGCGTAGGCCGACAGGTGTGTCACGCCCACTTCGATGGCACCGGCGACGACGTCGAGCAGCGCGGCCTCACCGGCCTCGTGGCCCTTGGTCCGAGGCAGGCCCCGCGAGTTGGCCCAGCGGCCGTTGCCGTCCATGACGACGGCGACGTGGCGCGGCATCCGGTCGAGGGCGATGGCGGGCGGTCGGGCACCGGACGGGTGGGGAAAGGGTGGCGGGTAGGGGCTCGCACTCACCGTTCCACCATTCGGAGGCTCCGGATCCCACGTTCCAGGTGCCACTGGAGGAAGGCGGCGGTCAGCCCGCTCCCCTCCCGACGGTGCCGGGGGTCGGAGTCGTCGGCGACCACCCAGTTCCCGGCCAGCAGGGCGGCCAGGAGAAGCAGGGTCTCGGGGGCCGGGGCCGCCGAGCCGGGCGGCCGGCACCCCGGACACACTGCACCTCCCGCGACGACGTGGAAACCCCGGTGCGGGCCGGGGGCACCGCACTTGGCGCAGTCATGGAAGCTCGGTGCCCACCCCGCGACGGCGAGCGCACGCAGGAGGTAGGCGTCGAGGACCAGGTTCGGGTCGTGCTCCTTGCCTGCGAGCGACCGCACGGCGCCGGCGAGGAGAAGGTACTGCTGGAGTGCCGGCTCCCGCTCCTCGGTCAGCCGGTCGCAGGTCTCGAGGACGGCGGTCGCCGCGGTCCAGGACGGGTAGTCCCGCGCGATCGCGTCGCCCCACGGGTCGAGCGTCTCGACCTGGGTGACCGTGTCGAGGCTTCGGCCCTCGTAGCACTGCACGTCGATGTGCATCCCCGGTTCCAGGCGCGAGCCGAACCGTGACTTCGTGCGCCGCACACCCTTGCCGACGACGCGCACCTTCCCCAGGCGGCGGGTGAGGACGGTGACGATGCGGTCGGCCTCGCCCAGCTTCTGGGTGCGCAGGACGATCGCCTCGTCGCGGTAGAGGGGCACTGCACCATTGTCCGCCCTCACCGACGGATCGCCGGGATGCCGGGCCGCCGTTCTCGATCAGCGGTGCGGGTCGAGCGCGTGGTCGGTCCACAGGTGCAGCACCGCCAGCGACCGGTGTGGTGCCCATGCCCGGGCCATGTCACCGGCGTCAGCGGCCGAGACACCACCGAGCGCCCTGCGGAGGACGAGGTCGCCGGGGAGGAAGACGTCGGGGTCGCCCAGGCAGCGCAGGGCGACGAGGTCGGCGGTCCACGGACCGACTCCGGGCAGATCCAGCAACACGCCCCGGGTGGACCTCCGGTCAGCGGTCGAGGACAAGGTGAGACGCCTGTCGACGACCGCCCGGGCGAGCGCGACGACAGCGTTGGCCCTGGACGCCGTGATGCCGACCGCCCGCTGCAGGGCCACCGGGTCGAGGGACGCGAGGAGCGCAGGGCCGGGAAACCGGTGGCGGCCGTCTGGGCATCCAACCCCGAAGGATGCGACGAGGCGGGCGGCAAACCGGCGGCCCGCGGCCAGCGAGACGTGCTGCCCCAGCACCACGAGGACCGCCGTCTCGAACGGGTCCGCGGCGCCGGGCACGCGCAGGTGCGGTCTGGCTCGGACGAGCGGGCCCAGGACGGGGTCCTCGGCGAGCGCAGAGACGCCCGCACTCGGGTCGACGTCGAGGCCCACCCAGCGGTGGCCGGCCGCGAGGGCCCACCGGACGGCATCCGCCGGACCGTCGGCCGCCAAGGTCGGGGTGCCGACGTCGAGTGCCGGCAGGGTCACCGTGAGCAGCGCCGGGCCGCCCTCCCCCGTCACCCACCGCTGGTGCCGGCTCGACCCGTCGGCGAGGTGCTCGACCGTGTCGAGGCCGGCGACGGTGTGCGCGAGGAGGAACGCCCGCAGCGCGCGCAGGTCGACGGGCGACACGATCAGCCGAAGTGGGTCGACGCGAGCTCGCTCTCGCCGGCCTCGACGGCGTCGAGGATGCGCCCGGCCACCGCATCCGGGTCGAGCCCGGGTGGCAACCTCGGCGCGGTACCGGCGAGGGGGCGGCCCGCCAGCCCGGTCTCGGTGTGGGGTGGCCGGACGTCGAGCACGTCGACGCCCAGGCGCCGCAGCTCGCGTCCGAGGGCCCGGTCGGCTGCCGTCAGGGCCGCCTTGCTGGCCGCGTATGCGACCATCCCGGGCAGGGGCTGCTCGGCGACGACCGCGCTGAGCTGGACGACGAAGCCACGTGAGTTCGAGAGGGCCGGCAGCACCCGCCGGGTCAGCCAGAGAGGTCCGAGGACGTTGGTGAGGAACAGCTCCTCGAGCACCGCATCGTCCGTGTCCGCGAGAGGACCGAACGCCACCACCCCGGCCGCGTTGACGACGCCGTCGAGCCGGCCGTGGTGCTCGAGTGCCGTCGCCGCGACGCGCTCGCCCAACGCCGCGTCGGCGAGGTCGCCGACCACCACCGGCACCGCCTCGACGACGCACGACAGTCGTCGCTCGTCGCGGCCGACCAGCACCACGTGCGCACCACGCTGCGCCGCACCACGCGCGAGGCGCGACCCGAGCTCACCGGAAGCCCCCACCACGGCGACGACCGAGCCAGAGAGTGGGTGAGCGCTCATGGGGCCACCCCACGGCATCCCGAGGGCGACCGCAAGCGAGACCTCGAACGTTCGACGCGACGCCGGACCCGGGAATCGTGGACACGTGTTCGAATGCCGTCTACGATGTCTGGATGACCGCACTGCAGGGGTCGCTCCTCGACCTCGCCGATGACGTCGTGGTCCGCCCGCTGAGCGGCCTGACCCGGATGCCGCTCGCGCAGAGCGCCTGGGTGGACGTCCTGCCGGGCTGGGTCGGCGGGGCGGACGAGCTCTATGCCGTCCTGCGTCGCGACGTGCCGTGGCAGGCCGAGCGGCGCCAGATGTACGACTCCATCGTCGACGTCCCCCGGCTCCTGAAGTTCTACGGGGAGGACGAGGCTCTCCCGCACGCGGCCCTGAGCGAGTGCCGCGACGTCCTCTCCGCCCACTACCGCGACGAGCTCGGGGAGCCCTTCCGAACGGCCGGGCTCTGCCTCTACCGCGACGGCCAGGACTCGGTGGCATGGCACGGAGACCGCATCGGTCGCGCCCGTGACCTCGACACGATCGTGGCCATCCTGTCGGTCGGCGCACCCCGCGATCTCATGCTCCGACCACGTGGCGGCGGGACGTCGATCCGGGTGCCCGCGGGCCACGGGGACCTCGTGGTCATGGGCGGCTCCTGTCAGCGCACCTGGGACCACTGCGTCCCCAAGACCGCACGACCCGTCGGCCCCCGGATCTCCATCCAGTTCAGGACCCGCGGAGTGCGGTGACCGGCGCCCACCCACGCGCTCCGTGAGCGGCCACGGACATCGTCGCGAGCGCCACCGAGCGGGCGAGGGATGCCGGCAGGTCGCCTGTCCCGTGCTGGGCGATGTCGGCCACCAGCGCACCGTGGAGGACGTCGCCCGCACCCAGGGTGTCGACGACCACGGTGGGGCGAACCGGGACGCTGCCGGAGGACCCGTCGGCAGCGAGCCAGCGAACCGGGTCGCCACCGGCGGTGCGAGCGACCCACCTCGGCCCGAGGCCCAGGAGGTCTCCCAGGTCGACCTCCCCATCATCCGTACCTCGCCGGAAGTCATCCGAGACGACGAGCACGTCGACGTGGGCCAGGAGCCCCTCCAGCCCCGGCTTCCACGACCCCCCGTCGGCGAGCACGGGGATCCCCCGTTCACGCGCCGCCGCCGCCACCGCCATCGCGACGGGGAGGTGGTGCCCGTCGACGAGCACCGCCGTGACACCGTCGAGGGCCTCGTCGACGCGTTCGGCCGCGAGGACGGCAGTCGGCGTCGAGCCGACGGAGTTCCGTGACGCAACGGCGCGCTCGCCCGTGGACACCGTGACGAGGACCGTCGACACGGGCAGGACGAACCCTTCGCGAGCGGTGTCGACGACGACGACGCCGTGGGTGGCGCAGTCGTCCAGCACGACCCGCCCGAGCGCAGACCCACCGACGGCGGTGACGAGGCGAGCAGGCAGCCCCAGCAGCGCCGCGGTGACGGCGGCGTTGAGGGCAGGGCCGCCCGCCTCGACGCGGGTGCCCACGGCAACGACCTTCTCGTTGGCGCTCGGGACGTGGTCGACGGTCTGGATGACGTCGACGGTCGCCAGGCCGCAGGCCAGGACGACAGGCCCCGTCACGACGTGACGACGGCGTCGCGCTCGGCGCGGTTGACTGCCGACATGATCGCCCGCAGCGACGCCTTGACGATCGACTCGTGGAGGCCGACGCCCCACAGGACCCGCTCGCCGACGGCGCACTCGACGTAGGCGGCCGCGCGAGCGTCCCCTCCGGCGGACAGCGCGTGCTCCTGGTAGTCGAGCACACGGACGTCCACCCCCAGCGGCTCGAGGGCGGCGAGGAAGGCCGCGATCGGCCCGT
>CALCXF010000150.1 GCA_937907685.1 uncultured Nostocoides sp. | reverse complement strand
CGGGAACGCCGGAAGTGATCCTCGACCATGCCCACGCAATCCCGCCGCTGGATTTGGAGGCTCGTCACGAAGGCCGCACCATTTCGGATAGCGGTACGGCGCGTGAACCCGAGCTCGAGCTCGACTGCCTCACCTCTACCGCGTCGCGCCAGCCGACCGTTCTGCGGCGCCGGACCTTGGGTCCGTCGCCACTCAGGCCGATGCGGAACTCTCTTAGCCAGCTGTGCGCTGAGGTAGCGCAGCGTTGCGCTCTCAAGCCCGGCATAGTTCCTTGTTCCTGCGATGCCGGCGAACACACGAAACGGCCGGCGAAACACTCGCGGGATCAAGGCGTCGATGAGCTCCAGCTTGCGTGCATTGTCCAGCCGCAAGGCGGTCAGAACGTTGGTGGTGATGTCGGTCTCCTTCTCCACCGTCAGGCCGCAGGCCTTGAACTGTTCCCGGAGCGTGTCAACGCCGTCCAGATTCCTCAGATCGGCGAAGAAAAACCGGCCACCCGGTCGCAGCACCCGGCACACCTCGGCGAGAAAGTTGTCCATGGACTCATAGCAGTGGGAGGACTCGATGTTGACGACGGCATCGAAGGAGGAGGCCGGGAACGGCATTGATTGGGTGTCCCCACACACGAATGCCAAGCCGGGTGCAAGCCGGTGCCGGTTGCACAAGTCCACCGCTTCCTGGGAGAAGTCCATCCCCGTCATCGAGCGCGGCTGCAGGTAACGGCTTATGTAGGAGGCGCCGCCACCTCGTCCCGAGCCCACCTCCAAGACATCACTGTCCCGCAAATCACAGCTGTCGATCGCGTGCGAATACAGCTGGATGCACAGCCGATCCGGTTCATCAGAGGGCCTCAACGGCAGCATGCCGACATCTACCGACGCCGGAGCATAGCCATAGTTCATGAACGCCCAGTCCGGCGTCGACACCCGCTTCGCCAAAGCCTCATAACAGGCCCGCCACATGAATCGCTGGACGGCCATAGGCCAAGGTACCGCCCATCGAGCCCACCCTCGGGCGAGCCAATAACGCCATCCCTCGGGTGGACCTCACCCAAGCCGAGCAGTCGGCTGATCGTCGGGTGAGGTGAGCGGAACGCTCACCGCAACATCCCCGCGGGAAACGCGTTCCGGCGGGACTGTGCCTAGCAGAAGAAACGCCGATCGGTTCCTCCGCGCGACAAGCTGACCCGACGTCGTCCCGACGCCCTTGCTCGGCGGGACCAAGGTCGGCAATTGGGGCTGAGTTCCATACAGATGCCGGCAATGCCTAGGCTACGGCTGTGAGATTGTTGGGCGTGATCTCAGCCGTGCAACTCGGCTTGGGCCTCCTGGGGCTGCGCAAGGCGCTGCGTGACGGAACCGTATACGACTTTGGTTTTCTGCGTGGATCGCCGGCAACAATGAAACGCGATCTTTGGTTCATGGGCACTAACCTGTCGGCGCCGGCGTGGATGCTCCTCGCCCAGGCGCTGGCAACCTTCCTACAGATGACCCGGCACCGTTCCAGTGCGGCAAAGACGCTCGGAATCCTGGGTGTGATGATGAGCCTCGGGTATCCGGCCGAGAAGTCGGTTCGGCAGGCCTGGCGGCACCCGAATCGGTCGATAACTGCGCTGACAGGGGTGGCGGAGCTACTGGCAGCGGCGATGGCCTGGCTCGGCCTGCGGCGACAGCTGCAATAGCTAGGAGCTTGGGGAGCCCAGGCGTGCGATGCCCGCCGATCCTAGGAACCTGTCAAATGATCTTGCCGAGGTCGTCACCCAACTCCAAGCCGGGCACGGGCTGAGACCGCGTCACTGCAGGCCAACGTAGTCCACGGCGGAGGCATGATCACACTGTTGCCCATCAAGGGCCAGATACCCGACGACCGCTCGGCACAGCTCCGCCTTCCCGGGACGCGGGTCGGGCGCAGCGACGACCCGCTGATCGAGTCGCGCGTGACCACCATGGAGCAAGATCATTTGCAGCTCCGAGTCATCACCTCGGGCGCTTCTAGATGCTGCCAGCGACCCTCGTGACAGGCGCGGGCCGCAGCCACCGAGGACACGCGCCGGCAGTTGATCAACTAGAGCCTCAATACGGCCACCTGTTCGGGGATCGGCTCGACGTAGTGGCCGAAGCAATGGACGTGGCGAGGGCTTCAGCGCTCGCTGATGTGTACCCAGTTTGTACCGGAACGGAGGTGGTTACATTGAGAGTGGATGAGAAACAGGCGCTGACTAGCGACTTCCTAAGTAGCCCCGACGGGATTCGAACCCGCGCTACCGCCTTGAGAGGGCGGCGTGCTAGGCCACTACACAACGGGGCCGTGACCTTCACCCACTGCACGTCGGCGGCAGGCAACGGAGAAGAACCTTACCGAAACGGTGGACCTTCTCCGAATCGACCCCAGCCGGCTGCGGCCGAGGACGAGAGCTGGGGTACCAGGACTCGAACCTAGAACGGATGAACCAGAATCACCAGTGTTGCCAATTACACCATACCCCATGGGGTATACCGAACGTCGTCCCGCGAGCAGGTCGACGTTCGGCGAACCGGGCAGTGATGATACCGGTCGGCTGCCCCGCCACCCAAATCACTCGCCCTGGTTCCGGCGGTCGGATGCCGGAGGCGTTCCCCGTGGTGGGGCCCCTCAGAGGGCGGCCCTGAAGGTCCGCAGCCGGGTCAGGGTCGCCTCCTTGCCGAGGATCTCCATCGACTCGAACAGCGGCGGCGACACTCGACGACCGGAGACGGCGGTGCGCAACGGGCCGAACGCGAACCTCGGCTTGACGCCGAGGCCGTCGACCAGCGCGGCCCGCAGCGCGCCCTCCACGGCGCCGGCTGTCCACGAGGACTCCGAGCCGAGCACCCCGGACCGGTCCTCCGGCACCACGACGAGTGCCTCGATCGCCGCGTCCAGCACCTGCGGAGCGTCGTCCCCGAGGGACGTACGGGCGTCGTCTGCGACCGCCACGGCGTGGTCGTCGACGTAGAAAGGGGCCACGAGGTCCGCCGCCTCGGTGAGGTGCACGATGCGCGTCTGGATGAGGGCGGCGACACTCCGCAGCCGCGCCAGCTCCCCGAGCGACGGGTTCTCCCCCAGCACGCCGGTGCCCTGGAGGAACGGCAGGAGCCGTGCGGTGAAGTCGTCGAGGTCCAGCGCACGCAGGTACACCCCGTTGAGCCAGTCGAGCTTTCTCAGGTCGAAGATGGGGCCCACCGGGTTGACCTCGGTCCAGTCGAACCGCGTCGAGAACTCCTCGAAGGTGAACACCTCGACGTCCTCCCCCTCCGCACCCTCTGCCGGCGGGTAGGCCAGGAGGGCGAGGAAGTTCACGAGGGCCTCGGGGAGGTAGCCCTGCTCCTGGAACCAGGTGAGCCGCGCAGCCGGGTTCCTCCGCTTGGAGATCTTCGACCTGTCCGGGTTGCGCAACAGGGGCATGTGGGCGAAGCGGGGCGGTTCGACGCCGATCCACCGGTAGAGGAGCACGTGCTTGGGGGTCGAGGAGATCCACTCCTCTCCGCGCACGACGTGGGTGATGCCCATCTCGTGGTCGTCGACGACCACGGCGAGGTGGTAGGTGGGGAACCCGTCGGCCTTGAGGATGACCTGGTCGTCGGGACGGGGCGCGGAGACCCGTCCACGGATGAGGTCGTCGAACTCCAGGGGCGCGTCGTCCGGCACGAGCATGCGCACGACGGACGTCGGGGAGAAGCCAGGGAGCGCCTGCCGCTCCTCCTCGCTCTTGCCGAGGCACAGCCGGTCGTATCCGGTGGGGCGCTTGGCTCTCTGCTGCTCCTCGCGCATCTGTGCGAGGCGCTCGGGGGAGCACCAGCATCGGTAGGCGTTCCCGTCGGCCAGCAGTCGGTCCACGTAGGGCGCGTACGTGTCGAGCCGCTCGCTCTGCCGGTAGGGCGCGCAGGGGCCGCCGACGTCCGGTCCCTCGTCCCAATTCAGCCCGAGCCAGCGCAGGGTGTCGAAGACCTGCCGCTCGGAGTCCTCACGGAAGCGGGCCTGGTCGGTGTCCTCGATCCGCAGCACGAAGCGCCCACCCTGCTGCCGCACGAACGCGAGGTTGAAGAGAGACATGTACGCCGTTCCGACGTGCGGGTCGCCGGTCGGCGACGGCGCCACCCGCAGCCGGACGGTGCCGGGGAGCCCCTCCCCAGGGGCGGCGGGCCGCGTACCGGCGGTCTGGTCGGTGCCGGCACGGAGGGCCGTGTCTGCGACGTCGTGGGCGCCGGCGATGTCGGATGGGTCGCCGGCGGCACCGGCATACGTCGAGTCGCTCATGGTGGGGACAGCCTAGTGACGCACGAACGGGTTGCTCAGCACGCCGATGCCGTCGACCTCCACCTCGACCCGCTGCCCCGGCCGAACCGGGCCCACGCCGGCGGGCGTTCCGGTGAGGATCACGTCACCCGGGAGGAGGGTGAAGGCCCGGGACGCGTGGGAGACCAGCGCCGCGACGCCGTGGACCATCTGCGCCGTCCGGCCGTCCTGGACCACCGTCCCGTCGAGGCGGGTGGTGATGCGCTGAGCGCCTGGGTCGAGGTCGGTCTCGATCCAGGGCCCGAGGGGGCAGAACGTGTCGAAGCCCTTGGCGCGTGCCCACTGCCCGTCGGTGCGCTGGAGGTCTCGGGCGGTGACGTCGTTGGCGCAGGTGTACCCGAACACCACCCCCGGGGCGTCGTGGACGTCGACGTCCTTGCACACCCGGCCGATGACCACCGCGAGCTCGCCCTCGTAGCTCACCTCGGACGTCTGCGGCGGCATGACGACGGGATCTCCGGGCCCGACCACCGCCGTGTTGGGCACGAGGAACATCATCGGCTCCGCGGGCGGCTCGCCGCCCATCTCCTGGGCGTGGTCGACGTAGTTGCGACCGATGCCGATGACCTTGCTGCGCGGGATGACGGGGGCCAGCAGGCGGACGTCGTCCACCTGGTGCACCGCTCCGGTCAGCTCGATCCGCTGGTACAGCGGGTCGCCGGTGATCTCGGCGACCTTCTCGCCCGCTCCGTCGACCAGCCCGTATGCCGGGTCCTCCCCCGTCGTGAACCTCGCGATGCGCATGGGTGGAGCCTACGGTCGCGATCACCGGCGACCATCGGCCGGGACGGACCCTCGACGTGTCTGACCCGACGCGGCAGTCCGTCGTGGACGCGCATCTACCCGCGTCGGGAGCGGACGTCCGCGTCAGGCGCGGGGCGAACGCACGCACCTCGAGGCGGTGTCGACGAGCGGTGGTCGGTCACGACGAGGCGCGGACCCCGGCATCCGCCGCGGCCTCCGCCAGGACACGGGCCACCGTGGCAGCTCCCTCGTCGGTGAGGTGGATGTCGCCCACGGTGCAGATGTTCGTCAGCGTGCAGATGCGGGCGGCGTTCTCGGGCACGGTCCGCCCGTTGATCTCGGTCGGTGTCGTGTCCGTCGTGGCGAAGGCCTCGTCGAGCCCCACGAACGTCGTCTGCGTGGCCTCGGCGGCGTCCCGGATCGCGCGGCTGAGGGCGGTGTAGGCCTTGGCCGCGTCGTCCAGGTTCTTCACCGGCTGGTCCAGCGCCTTCGCGGCGAGCCAGGGGTTGTAGTAGCCCAGCACGAGCACGGGCACGTCGTCGCCCGCAGCGGCCCGCAGTCGCCCGAGGATGGTCGGGAGGTTCTTCTCGACCGTCTGGACACCGTCCGCGACGCAGACGGTGTCGACCTCGGCTCCGCCTCGCACGCAGCGCAGGAGGTCGTTGCCGCCGATGTCGATGGTGACCAGCGCGACGTCGTCGCCGCGCTGCTCGAGCACCGACTCGGCCTGTGCCAGCTGGCTGCCCTCGTCGAAGTCGCACTTTCCGCCCTCGATGAGCGACGTCGTCGTCTCCCCGCTGCACCCCAGGTTCTCGACCTCGAGCCCTGGCCCCTCGCCGGCGAGCCGGCCGGCCGTCAGCGCCGGGTATGCCGTCTCGCGCAGCTCCGTGCCGCCCGGCTGGTAGCCGGCGGCGAGCGAGTCACCCAGGGCGACGTAGACCACGCCCTCGATCCCCGTGGACGGGCTGGGCGTGGCGCTGCCGGGCGGGGAGGTGACCGTGGGTCTGGCAGCGCTGGGCGCAGCATCCGGCTCGGGGTCGTCGCCGCACGCACTCAGGGCGAGGGCCAGCGCGGTCACCGCCGCGATCGCGATCGTCCTGTGCATGGGGGTCCTCATCGGTCTGGAAGGGTGACGCACACCATCGTCCCTTCCGACGAATGGCCCGTGGCACGGGTTCCCGGGGCCTCATGGCCGTACCCGGGACCTCAGCGGGCCGGCACGGCGCGAGGGTGGACGTGGGCCTGCTTCCAGGCAGAGACTTGGTCCGTTGCCTGCCGGTGTGGTGGGCGCGGAGAGGAGACCCGCCATGTGGATGTGGGTCTGGATCCTGCTGTTCGTCGCCCTCCTGGTGTTCGCCGCGAAGATGATGGACCGTCGCGGCTCGACCGGCGCCAGCAAGGCGGATGACCTGCCGTGGAACCGGAGGGGCCGCGCGGGACCCTTCGACTCGTCGCACGGCGGCGCGGGTGCCTCGGACGGCGGTGGCGACGGCGGGGGTGGTGGCTGGTAGTCCCTCGGGCGTGCGCCCGCACCTCGATGGGGTCCCTCGGACTCCGGGGCGAACGCGCCGGTACCAGGGACGCCGTCAGCGGGGGGTGACCCCCGCTCGGACGAGGCCATACGTCACGGACTCGATGAGCGCGTCCCAGGACGCCTCGAGGATGTTCGCCGCGACGCCGATGGTCGTCCACGAGGTCGTGCCGTCGGACGTCTCGATGAGCACCCGGGTGACGGCATCGGTGCCGTGTGCCGCGTCGAGGATGCGCACCTTGTAGTCGATGAGCTCGAGGTGGCCGATCTCCGGATAGGCGCCCGAGATGGACTGGCGCAGTGCGTGGTCGAGTGCGTTGACCGGGCCGTTCCCCTCCCCGGTCGCGACGACCCGCTCGCCGGCCGCACGCACCTTGACGGTCGCCTCCGAGAGCGCGTCGTCGTCACCGCGCGCGTCGGTGATCACGCGCCACGACTCCACCTCGAAGAACGCCGGAAGGGCGCCGTCGACCTCGTGCCGCAGGAGCAGCTCGAAGCTGGCGTCGGCCGCGTCGAAGGTGTAACCCCGCAGCTCCCGTTCCTTCACGGTGCGCAGCACGCGGGCGAGGGTCGCGTTGTGCTGCTCGTCCGAGGCGTCGAGGTGGAATCCCAGCTCACGTGACTTCAGCTCGATCGACGCACGACCGGCCATGTCCGAGACGAGCATCCGCATGTCGTTGCCCACCTGCTTGGGGTCCATGTGCTGGTAGAGGTCCGGGTCCACCTTGATGGCGCTCGCGTGCAGGCCGGCCTTGTGCGCGAAGGCGCTCGACCCGACGTAGGGCTGGCGCGAGTAGGGAGCGATGTTCGTGACCTCGGCGATGGCGTGAGCGATGCGAGTGGACTCCTGGAGGCGGTGCGGCTCGAGGAGGGACAGGCCCTTCTTGAGCTGCAGGTTCGCCACCACGGTGAGGAGGTCGGCGTTCCCGGTGCGCTCGCCGTAGCCGTTGACGGTGCCCTGCACGTGCGTCGCGCCCGCGTCGACCGCGGCCATCGAGTTCGCGACGGCGCACCCGGTGTCGTTGTGGCAGTGGATGCCGATGCGCGCCCCGGTCGTCGTGACGACCTCGTGGACCACCTCTGCGACGGTGCTCGGCAACATGCCGCCGTTGGTGTCGCACAGGGCGATGACCTCCGCCCCGGACTCCGCCGCGACGCGGACGGCCTCGAGCGCGTAGTCGCGGTTCACGGCATACCCGTCGAAGAAGTGCTCGGCGTCGAGGAAGACGCGCCGCCCCTCCGACCGCAGGAAGGTCACCGTGTCGCGGATCATCTCGAGGTTCTCCTCGAGTGTCGTGCGCAGCGCTCTCTCCACGTGTCCGGCGTGCGACTTGGCGACCAGGGTGACGACCTGCGCACGGCTGTCGAGCAAGGCGCGGACCTGCGGGTCGGACTCCGCCGTGCCGTCGGCCCGTCGAGTGGCGCCGAACGCTGCAAGCGTCGCGTTCCTCAGCGTCAGCTGCTCAGCGGCACGTGCGAAGAACTCGGTGTCCTTGGGGTTCGCACCGGGCCAGCCGCCCTCGATGAAGCCGACGCCCAGCTCGTCGAGGTGGGACGCGATGGCCAGCTTGTCGGCCACCGTGAGGTTCAGCCCCTCCTGCTGCGCGCCGTCACGCAGCGTCGTGTCGTAGACGTGGAGGTCGGTCATCGGTGCTCACCTGCATCGGTATGCCGGTCGCCCGGCGTTCGTGCCCCGGCCCGTGAGGGCCGGGGCGATGACGTGTGGTGCTCGTGACCCATTGTCGGCCGGCGCTGCCGCCGCACCGTCCGGGGTGGGGGCGGTGCGACCTTGCTTCCCGGTCCCGCCGCGCCCGCGCCGCTCCCGACAAGCAAAAGACCCCCCGGGTGCGGGAGGTCTGCGCGACGAGAAACGTCTCGTCGCGCTAGCCGATAATGATCGTGGTGGTGACCACGTCACGGAGCGTCACGCCGACACTGTCCCACGAGCCGGGTGTGGCTGAACACGACCCGTCCACATGCTGGCGCCGCGCAGGCGGCGCGACCGCACGCGGGGCGGATACTGCTCCTCATGGGCGGCTGCTGCGAACCGGAGGGTTACGACACCATGTTCGGCGCCGCCTTCTCCCGGCGGCTGGCGCGGCGCTACCGCCGGCGGGGTCTGGACCGGACGGCCACGAGAATCGTCGACGTCGTCGCAGAGCACGGGGTGGAGGGCGCCTCAGTCCTCGAGGTGGGAGGCGGCGTGGGGGCGATCCAGCTGGAGCTTCTGCGCCGGGGAGCGGCGCGGACCACCAACCTCGAGCTGGCCGAGGCCTACGAGGCCGATGCGGCGGCTCTCGCGCGAGAGGCGGGAGTCGCCGACAGGGTGAGCCGCCGGCGAGTCGACCTCGCGCGCAGCCCCGAGGCGGTGGAGCCACACGATGTCGTCGTCCTCCACCGGGTGGTGTGCTGCTATCCCGACCACCAGGCGCTGCTGACCGCGGCTGCGGCGCGCGCACGCCGCCTCCTGATCTTCAGCCACCCGCCGCGCAACCCCTTCACCCGAGCAGCCGCCACCGGCGAGAACCTCCTGTTCCGGGTGCGGGGCAGCCCCTTCCGCACGTACGCCCACCCGCCCGACGCGATGATGGCCGCCGCAGGCACCTCGGGGCTCGAGCTGGCATACCACCGCCGAGGTCTGGCGTGGCACATCGTCGGTCTGGCGTCACCCACCGCGTGACGTTGACGTCGAGGGGTCAGCCGAGCTCCCACCAGGCGTCGAGCCCAGGGGGTTCGGCGACGTCGACCCGGTCTCCGACCCGCGGCACCGCCACGGGGATGCCGTGCGTCGCCGCCGCGACGAGGAGCCGTTCGACTGGCTCGGCCCATGGGTGGGGGGCGAGCACGAACGTGCACCAGTGGATCGGGACCAGCAGCCCGCCCCCCAGCAGGCGGGTGGCCTCGACGGCCTCCTCGGGGTCGAGGTGGATGTCGTGCCAGGCCACGTCGTAGGCACCGACGGCCATGAGCGAGAGGTCGAACGGCCCGTGCTCGGCACCGATGCCCGAGTAGCCGTCGAAGAATCCGGTGTCGCCGCTGAAGAAGACCCTGGCCGACGACCCGGCGAGGACCCACGACGCCCACAGGGTCCCGTCCCGCCGCAGGCCCCGGCCGGAGAAGTGCTGGGCCTCGACGGCAGTCAGGCGCACGGCGCCGACGTCGAAGCCCTCGCCCCAGTCGCACTCGACGACACGGTCGGCGGGCACACCCCAGCTGTCGAGGTGTGCGCCGACGCCGAGGGGGACGACGAAGACGGCATCCGACAGCTCCGTGAGCGAGCGGATCGTGTCCATGTCGAGGTGGTCGTAGTGGTCGTGGGAGATCACGACGGCGTCGACCCGTCCGAGACCGGCGAGCGGCACGGGCACCTCGTGGAGGCGACGGGGACCTACGTGCTGGCTGGGCGAGCACCGTTCGCTCCACACCGGGTCGAGCAGCAGCCGCACCCCGTCGAGCTCGACGAGGCACGAGGCGTGCCCGAACCACGTGACGTGGAGCCCGTCGGTCGCCGGCTCGCGGGACGCGCTGACCACCGGGATCGGGCCCCGCGGACGACGCAGCTCAGCCCCGGCGAGGAACCGCTGCAGCGCGTCCCGCTGTCCGGCGGGCATCACAGCGGTGCCCGGACCGGTGTTGTGGAAGGCGCCGGCACGGTACTGCGGCGAGCGTCGCATCCGCTCCAGGCGATCGCCGTTCGGCCGTGAGCCCATCGAGGCGTTGACGCCCCGGCCCGTCACGGCGAGTGCACCGAGGGCGCTCGCGGCGCCGGCCGCGATGGCGAGTCGGTTGAGCTTGGTCACGGGTCCATTGTGCGTGGTGCGTCGTCGGCGCGCCGGACGTCTCGCCGGATGTGCGTCGGCGTCGCCACGTCCCGAACGCTCTGCGGCGCGGCGGCGGCGGCCACGAGGGCGTCGAAGAGCCGCCCGTCCTCCCCAGCCTCCGGATGCCACTGGACCGCGAGCCGGAAGCGTGCGGTCGGGTCCTCCATCGCCTCCAGCGTCCCGTCCGCGTGCCACGCCGACGCCTGGTACGGCGTGCCCTCCAGCGACTCGGGCCGCACCGCCTGGTGGTGGTAGGTCGGGACGTCGAGCGGTTGGGTGCCGAGCAGCTCGGCGAGCCGAGTGCCCTCGACGGGTTCTGCGTGGTGCGAGGCGTACTCGCCCGGACGCGGGGAGTGCGCGTCGTGCCCGACGCGGTCCGGCAGGTGCTGCTCGAGGACGCCGCCGGAAGCCACCGCCATCACCTGCATGCCCCGGCAGATCCCGAGCACCGGCAGGTCCCGATCGGCCGACGCCCGGGCGAGGGCCAGCTCCCAGGCGTCCCTGTCGCGCCGTGGCCGCTGCGCCCGCTCGTGCGGTCCAGCGCCGTACCGGCTCGCCTCGACGTCCGCTCCGCCGGCGATGACGAGGGCGTCGATCCGGTCGAGGACGGCATGAGCCATCTCGTCGTCCGCATCCGGTCGAGGCGGCAGCACCACGACGAGGGCGCCGGCCCGCTCCAGGTGCGCGATGTACCGGTGCGGCACGAGGGCGCTGCGCTGCGCCCTCCACGGAGAGCGGTCGACGTCCTCGACGTACGAGGACACCCCCACGAAGGGTCGGGCAGAGGTCGTCATGACGGCACGCTCACAGGGGTGTGACGTATGCGCCGGAGATGCCCCCGTCGACGAGGAATGTCGAGGCGGTCATGAAGCTCGACTCGTCGGAGGCGAGGAAGAGCACCGCGTTCGCCATCTCCTCCGGCTCACCGAAGCGCCCCATCGGCACGTGGACGAGCCGGCGCGCGGCGCGCTCGGCGTCCTTCGCGAAGAGCTCCTTGAGCAGCGGTGTGTTCACCGGTCCCGGACACAGGGCGTTCACCCGGATCCCGTCGCGCGCGAACTGCACGCCCAGCTCACGGGTCATCGCGAGGACTCCACCCTTGGACGCCGAGTAGGAGATCTGGGAGGTGGCGGCGCCCATGACCGCCACGAAGCTCGCGGTGTTGATGATCGAGCCGGACCGCCGCTCAAGCATGTACGGCAGGGCTGCCTTGCAGCACAGGTAGACGGAGGTGAGGTTGACCTCCTGGACCCGTCGCCAGGCCTCGAGGTCCGTGTCGAGGATGGAGTCGTCGTCGGGTGGGCTGATCCCGGCGTTGTTGAACGCGATGTCGAGCCGGCCGTAGCGCTCCACCGTCCTGGCGAAGAGCCGGTCGACCTCCTCCTTGCTGGCCACGTCCGTGTGGACGTACATGCCGCCGACCTCGCTGGCGATCGTCTCACCGGCCTCGTCCGCGAGGTCCGCGACGACGACCGTGGCGGCCTCCTCGGCGAACCGCCGGACGGTCGCCAGGCCGATGCCGGAGCAGCCGCCCGTCACCACCGCGACCTTGCCCTCGAGCCTGCCTGCCATGTGCCTCTCCTATGCCTTGGTCATGCCTCGGTGCTGAGGAAGACGTTCTTGACCTCGGTGAAGGCGTCCAGCGCGTCCGGGCCCAGCTCCCGGCCGATGCCGCTCGCCTTGAAGCCGCCGAACGGTGTGGAGTACCGCACGGAGCTGTGGCTGTTGACCGAGAGGTTCCCTGCCTCGACCCCGCGGGCGACCCGGATGGCACGGCCGAGGTCCCGCGTCCAGATCGACCCGGAGAGGCCGTATGCCGTGTCGTTGGCCTTGCGGACCGCGTCGTCCTCGTCGTCGAAGGCCATGACGGCGACGACCGGGCCGAACACCTCCTCCTGCCACACCCGGTCCTGCGGACCGCTCGGGAGGACCACGGTCGGCGGGTACCACCATCCGGGCCCCTCCGGCGCCGACCCGCGGAAGGCGACGTCGACGGTGGCTGGGCCGCCGTCACCGGCGTCGTCGACGAACCCCCGCACGCTGTCGCGCTGGCCCGACGACACCAGCGGCCCCATCTGGGTCGCCTCGTCACCGGGGTCGCCGACGACGACGCCCTTGACGGCCCGTTCGAAGCGCTCCATGAAGGAGTCGAACACGTTGCGCTGCACGAGGATCCGGCTGCGGGCGCAGCAGTCCTGTCCTGCGTTGTCGAGGAAGCTCATCGGCGCGGATGCCGCCGCCCTGTCGAGGTCGGCGTCGGCGAAGACGATGTTCGCCGACTTGCCCCCGAGCTCGAGGGTCACCCGCTTGAGCTGGTCCGCGGCCTTGCGCATGATGCCCTGACCCACGGCCGTCGAGCCCGTGAAGCACACCTTGCGGACGTCCGGGTGCGACACGAACCGCTCCCCCACGACGGACCCCTTCCCGGGAAGGACGGTGAGGACGCCGTACGGGATGCCCGCCTCGAGCGCGAGCTCGCCGAGGCGGACCGCCGTGAGCGGCGTCAGCTCGGCGGGCTTGAGGACGACGGTGTTGCCGGCGGCGAGTGCGGGC
>CALCXF010000149.1 GCA_937907685.1 uncultured Nostocoides sp. | reverse complement strand
GGTGCCCTGGACGCTCACGTTCACGGAGTCGCTTCCTGCGACGACATGGGCGTTGGTCGCGACGCGCCCCGGCGCGACGACCCAGCCGCTTCCGACCTGCGCCTGGTCACACGTCTCCGACTCCGCCCGCACGTGGACGACGGAGCCCAGTGCCCGCGCGATGTCGGGGTCCTGCGCAAGCGCGGTGTCGGGGGGTGCCACCGGTGAGATCGGCTCGGGACCCAGCCCCTCGAAGACCCGTGGGAACACGCCACCATCGAGGGCCGAGGTGACCTCCTCGACGAGGCGGCCGGCCGACGGCGGAACCACCTCGTCGACGGCCGTGACGACCGCGGAGCGGGCGAGGAGGGCCTGGGCGCCGGGCGGTCCACCGACCCGAACCGCCCCGGCCACGACCCACAGGACGAGCACGGAGGCGACGAGCACTGCCACGAGGCCGAGGGCGGCGTCGACCGCCCGGGCACTCGGCGCGCGCACCGAGTCGCGGAGCCGACGGGCCAGCAGCAGCATCAGTCCCTGACCCAGGGCGGCCGAGGCGAGCACGACGAGGACGAGGGCGAGGGCACCGGCGGTCGTCGACGGGTAGAGACCCTGCTCCTCGAGCCATTCGGGAACGAAGCGGAGGGCGAGGAACCCACCCCCGACGAGTCCCACGAGGCCGAGGACCGCGGACAGGAAGCCCTGTCGCCACCCGCTCCACGCATAGACCGCCAGCAGGCCGACGAGCACGAGGTCGAGCAGGACCGCGCCGCTCACTCGCTGCTCTCCCGCATCCACGGCGAGAGCACTCGGTCGGGCAGAGCCCGCTCCGCGGTCGTGTCCCAGGGCTGCGTCATCCCCCCGAGGTCGAAGAGGCTGCTGAGCAGCATCGCCGTGAAGCCCCAGACGAAGAGCCCGTGGACCTCGAACCCCGGTCCGCGGTAGGGACCCAACACCGTGGTGAACCGGTTGGCGGGGTCGAGGAGGTGGGTCACCGGCACACGCAGGACGCGCTCGACCTCGCCCCGGTCGACGACCCCCACGGGCACGGGTCTGGGCCACCACGCGAGCACCGGCGTGACCGCGTTCTGGCTCGGGGTGAGGAAGAGCTCCGGGAAGGTGGCGAGCACCTGGACGCCGGCCGGGTCGAGGCCCACCTCCTCCTCCGCCTCGCGGAGGGCCGCACCGACCGAGCCGTCGTCGTCGGGGTCGACCCTGCCGCCGGGGAACGAGACCTGCCCGGGATGTGACCTCAGGGTGTGTGCTCGCTCGGTGAGCACGACGTCCTCGCCGCCGCGAGGGTCGGGACCGAAGAGCATGAGCACCGCAGAACGACGCTCGTGCTCCGCTGGGGGAGCGAACGACGAGAACCACTCGTGGTCGGCGATGTCCGTGCGAGCAGCGAGTGCGGTGAGCCAGTCGGGGGCGGGGACGCTCACGGGCTCGCCGGCGGGTCGTCTGGGAGGGGACCGGGCGGGGGGTCGGGCAGGAGCGCGCCGGGAGCCAGCTCGTACGCCAGGAGGGCGCGGGCCTTGACCGGGTCGGTCTCACCCTCGCCGTATGCCGGGCACCACCTCGCCACGGGACAGGCACCGCACGCCGGTCTACGCGCATGGCAGGTGCGACGGCCGTGGAAGATCAGCAGGTGGCTGAGCATCGTCCACTCACGCCGGGGGAAGAGGGGGCCGATCGCGTGCTCGACCTTGACCGGGTCGGTCTCCTGGGTCCAGCCGAAGCGGCGTGCGAGCCGCCCGACATGGGTGTCCACGGTGATGCCGGGGACGCCGAAGGCATTGCCCAGCACGACATTCGCCGTCTTCCGGCCGACGCCCGGGAGGGTGACGAGGTCCTCGAGACGTCCGGGGACCTCACCCCCGAACCGCTCGACGATCGCCGCGCTGAGGGTGATGAGGGAGTTCGTCTTCGCCCGGAAGAAGCCTGTCGGGCGGATCACCGCCTCCATCTCCTCGCGGTCCGCACCCGCCAGCGCCGCGGCCGTGGGCCAGCGGGAGAACAGCGTCGGCGTCACGCTGTTGACCAGAACGTCGGTGGTCTGCGCGGACAGCACGGTGGCGACGAGCAGCTGGAGCGGGGTCTCGAAGTCGAGCTCGCAGTGCGCGTACGGATACCGCTCGAGGAGCGCGCGGTGGATCCGGCGGGCGCGCCGCGTCCTGGCGACCGAGGACTCCTCACCGGTGCGGGCGCGCCGCACGGCATACGAGGGCGTCACGGGCACCGGCTCAGCGTACGTCGTGCCGGCGACACCGCTGCCGCACAGCAGGCCCGTGGGCCAGGCCGACAACTACCCACCGCGCCCGCCGTCGTCATCGCCGGCAGGACCGACTCTGGCACACTGGCCGCGTGGACCACGACGTCGTGAGAAGAGCGCCGCTGTTCGCCGCCCTCGACGACCAGACGGCCGAGTCCCTCATCGCCTCGATGGTCCCCGCGCGGATGGAGCGCGGCGACGTCCTCTTCAACGAGGGCGACCAGGGCGACCGGCTCTACGTCATCGGCGAGGGCAAGATCAAGCTCGGCCGCACGAGCAGCGACGGCCGGGAGAACCTCCTCGCGATCCTCGGCCCGGGCGAGATGTTCGGAGAGCTGTCGCTCTTCGACCCGGGGCCGCGCACGGCGACCGCCACGGCCGTCGCCGAGACGCAGGTGGTCTCGATGGGGCACGAGCAGCTCAAGGAGTTCCTCCACCAGCGTCCGGGCGTGGCACCGACCCTGCTCGCCGCGCTGGCCCGCCGGCTCCGCCGGACGAACGAGTCGCTGGCCGACCTCGTCTTCACCGATGTCCCCGGCCGGGTCGCCAAGGCGCTCCTCGACCTCGCGGGGCGGTTCGGTCGACCGGTCGACGAAGGGGTCATGGTCGCCCACGACCTCACCCAGGAGGAGCTCGCGCAGCTCGTCGGCGCCTCACGGGAGACGGTCAACAAGGCGCTCGCCGACTTCGCCTCCCGCGGATGGCTGCGCCTGGAGGCGCGCGCCGTCCTGCTCCTCGACGTCGAGCGCCTCAAGCGCCGGGCGCGCTGAGGAACTCCAGCTGGGCGCGGACGGAGAGCCGCGCCGCCGGCCACACGCTCGACGGAACGTCCGCGTACACCCGCTGCAGGACGCCCTCCACCGGGTCGTCCTCCGTCGCGGCGCCGTCCGCAAGGGCCTGGCGCACCTGCTCGAGCCGCTCCGAGCGGTGCACGCGGTAGAACGCGACCATCGCCGCGGCATCCGGCACGACCGGTCCGTGGCCGGGAAGGATGGCGGTCACCTCGCCGTCCCCGGTGAGCCCGGCGATGCGCTCGAGCGAGTCGAGGTATGCCGCCAGCTCGCCGTCCGGGTGCGCGACGACCGTGGTGCCGCGGCCGAGCACCGTGTCACCGGTGAGCAGGGCGTGGTCTGCGGGGAGCGCGAACGAGATCGAGTCGGAGGTGTGCCCGGGCGTGGCCACCACCCGGACCTCCAGACCGCCGACCCGCAGCACCTCGCCGTCACCCACGTCGTCGTGCCCGCTGCCGACGGCCCGAACCGGGCTCCCGGTCAGCTCGGCGAACCGGGGTGCCGCCTCCGCGTGGTCGTGGTGGCGGTGGGTGAGGACCGTGAGGGACACCCGTGCCCCGAGTGCCTCGACCCGGTCGAGGACTGCATGTAGGTGCTGCTCCACGAGTGGCCCCGGGTCGACGACGACGGCCTGCGTCGAGCCCGGCTCGAGCAGGACCCACGTGTTCGTGCCGTCCAACGTCATCGGCCCGGGGTTCGGCGCGAGGACACAGTGCGCACGAGCCGTGATCGTGCCCCCCGACCACGGTGCCGTCACCGACGGCGGTGGGCTGGCGGTCACGGTTCACGAGTATGCCGTCCGCCTCACTTCCGCGGGCGCCGGCGTCGCCTCACGGACCCGGCCGGCTCGCCGACGCGACAGGGCCACAGGGCCGGCTCAGGGGAGCACGGTCCGCAGGACGAGTGAGCCGGCCGCGGTCTCCACGAGCTGCGGAAGGACCCGCGCCACCCTCGGGCGGTCGGCGAGGAACGTGGTCGCGTCGTCGAAGGCGGCGAGCTGCTCGAGCGACACGACGGTCGGTGGCAGCATCCGCACCTCCCCCGCCGTGTGCCGGGAGAGCAGGTCCGCAGCACGCACCCAGGTGCTGTGGTCCGACTCGGTCGTCGTGCCCCGGGCGTGCTGGCCGGGCGGCATCCCAGCCGCGAGGATCCACGTGTCGTAGCGCCGGGGCTCGAACTCCGGAGTCACCCAGTGCCCACGACCCCGCAGGTCCGACACCGAGAGGCGCACGCCGCACTCCTCCTCCACCTCCCGCAGGGCCGCCGCCGCGTAGGGCGCCGCCTCCTCGGGGGTGACCCCCATCGCGCCGGCGAGCTCGGCGAGACCCGGCGTGGCCGGGTCGAGGGAGTGGTCGGCCGGGTCCACCCCTCCACCGGGGAAGACGACGGTCGAGGGCGCGAACGCCATCGTGGCCACCCGACGCTGCACGAACACCTGCGGTCCGCCCGCGCCGTCGCGGACGATCATCACCGTCGCGGCGGGGCGCGCGGGGACCACGACCCGGTCGGCGTCGGCCAGCCAGAGCCGCGCACGCGCGTCGAGCCCCGGGTCGCTCGAGATCGGGTGGTGGACGACGGTGCCCGACGGCCCCTGTCCCCCCGCCGCGCCCGCCCCGCTCCGCATGCCGTCAGTCGCGGACGTGGACGATGACCTCGACCTCCACCGGGGCGTCGAGCGGAAGCGCGACGACACCGACCGCTGAGCGGGCGTGCACCCCGGCATCCCCGAACACCTTGCCGAAGAGCTCACTGGCACCGTTGACGACGCCCGGCTGCCCCGTGAAGGACGGGTCCGAGGCGACGAAGCCGACGACCTTGACCACGCGCACCACCCGGTCGAGGTCGCCGACGACCGACTTCACGGCGGCGAGGGCGTTGAGGGCGCAGAAGGCGGCGAGCTCCTTGGCGCGCTCGGGATCGACGAGCCCCTCTCCCTCGCCGACCCGGCCGGTCGCCGGGAGGACGCCGTCCACCATGGGGACCTGACCTGAGACGTAGACCCGCGAGCCGTCGAGCACCGCAGGGGCGTACGCCGCGACCGGCGGGACGACCTCCGGAACCGTGAGGCCGAGCTCGGCAAGGCGGTCCTCGACAGCCCCCACGCTCAGCCCCGCTGGCGCTTGAGGTAGGCGACGAGGTTGCCCTCCGGCATGGCGAGGACCTGCACCAGCTCCCAGCCGTCCTCGCCCCACTGGTCGAGGATCTGCTTCGTCGCGTGGACGATGAGCGGCACGGTCGCGTACTCCCACTTCTGCATGCGCGCCACCCTATCCCCGAGCCCTCCCGGCTACGGTGGGCCGCGATGAGCGACGTCGACCCCGAGATCCTCACCCGCCGCGTCCGCCCGCCGGACCGCACCGAGGTGACGGGTCCGGAGCAGACCGACGTCTACGACGTGTGGGAGCCCCGTGGCGACCACCGCGCCCGCGGCATCACCGTCGCGCTGGTCCACGGAGGCTTCTGGCGTGAGCAGTACGACCGTGCACACCAGTCGCCGCTCGCCGAGGCCCTCGCCGCGACGGCTTCCACGTCGCGAGCCTGGAGTACCCACGCATCGGGATGCCGGGGGGCGGCTGGCCGGGCACCGGCACCTCCCTCCTGGACCGGGTCGAGTCCGTGCGTGCCGACACCCACCTCCCGGACCGGGTCGTCGTCGTCGGCCACTCGGCGGGCGGCCACCTCGCCCTGTGGCTCGCCTCCCAGGACCGGGCACCCTGGCTGACCGGTGTGCTGGCCGTCGCACCGGCGGCGGACCTCGGTGAGGTCGCTCGGCTCGGGCTCAGCGAAGGTGCGGCGGTCGCGCTCGTCGGAGGCACACCCGAGGACCTCCCGGACGCCTGGGCGGATGCCGACCCGGCACGCCAGCGCCTGACCGTCCCCGCCGTCATCGTCACCGGTGACCGGGACGACGTCGTGCCCGCATCCGTCGTGGAGCGGTACGTCTCTTCCCGCTCCCCGGAGGAGCCTCTACACGTCGCCATCGCCCGGGGCGCCGACCACTTCGACCTCATCGACCCCGACCAGCCGGCATACCTCCTGCTGCTCTCCGAGGTCGAGGAGCTCACCCTCCACTGACCCCGGGGCGGTTCGGGAAGCCTCACGACGGCGACCTAGGCTTGGCGCGTGGCGACTCCCTCCCTCTCTCGTGCCGTCGACGGCGTGCGGCTGCACGTGGTCACCGGGAAGGGCGGCGTCGGCAAGACGTCGGTCGCATCTGCGTTGGCGCTCGCGCTCGCCCGGCTGGGCAAGCGCGTGCTGCTCATCGAGGTGGAGGGTCGGCAGGGAATCAGCCAGACCTTCGACGTGCCCCCGCTCGGCGTCGACGAGGTGCGCCTCGTCACCCACGCTTCGGGTGGGGAGCTCTGGGGACTCTCCGTCGACGCCAAGGCCGCCCTCCTCGAGTACCTCCAGATGTACTACAAGCTCGGCCGGGCGGGTGGAGCCCTCGAGCGGATGGGCGTGGTGGACTTCGCCACGACCATCGCGCCGGGCGTGCGGGACGTGCTCCTCACCGGCAAGGTCTACGAGGCGGTCGGGCGCCGGCGGGGGTCCAGGCGAGGCCACGGTCCCATGGCCTGGGACGCGATCGTCCTCGACGCCCCACCGACCGGGCGCATCACGCGCTTCCTCAACGTCAACGTGCAGGTCGCGGACCTTGCCCGGATGGGGCCGATCCGCTCCCAGGCGGAGTCGATCACCCGGATGCTGCGCCACCGCCAGAGCGTCGTCCACGTCGTCACGCTGCTCGAGGAGATGCCCGTGCAGGAGAGCGCCGACGCGATCTCCGAGCTCGGTGAGGCGGGGTTCGGCCTCGGTGCCGTGGTCGTCAACCAGGTGCGCGAGCCGCTGGTCCACGAGGCGCTGCTCGACGTGGCGGCGGCAGAGCCGGAGCGGGTGGAGGCGCGGGTCCGGGAGGACCTCGCCGCCGCGGGGGTCCGGGCCACGGGGCGGACGGTCACGGGTCTCCTCACCGAGGCGCACGACCATGCGGAACGGGTGGCTCTCGAGCGTGCCCTCGCCAAGGAGGTGGCGAGTCAGGGCCTGCCCACGCTGTCCCTGCCGGCACTGCCCTCAGGCGTCGAGGACGGTGGCATCTCGGTGCTGGCGGACGAGCTCGTCGAGCAGGGGGTCCGATGACCGCCGCCCGCCGCGGGCCCGAGCCCCTCGACCTCGACGCGCTGCTCGCGGACCCCACCACGGGGATCGTCGTGTGCTGCGGCTCCGGGGGCGTCGGAAAGACGACGACCGCGGCCGCCCTCGGGCTTCGCGCGGCGGAGGCCGGCCGCCGGGTCGTGGTGTTGACGATCGACCCCGCGCGACGCCTCGCGCAGTCGCTCGGGCTCACCGAGCTCGACAACGTGCCCCGCCCGGTCGCCGCCGTCGGCTCCGAGAACGGCGGCTCCCTCGACGCGATGATGCTCGACATGAAGCGCACGTTCGACGACGTCGTCGAGGCGCACTCCACGCCCGAGAAGGCGGCGCAGATCCTCGCCAACCCCTTCTACCAGTCGGTGTCGAGCTCGTTCGCGGGCACCCAGGAGTACATGGCGATGGAGAGGCTCGGCCAGCTCCGCGCCGAGGCCGAACGGGAGGGGTCCTGGGATCTCATCGTCGTCGACACCCCGCCGTCGCGCTCCGCCCTCGACTTCCTCGACGCACCGAAGCGGCTCGGCTCCTTCCTGGACGGTCGCTTCATCCGGCTGCTCACCGCGCCCGCGCGCGCGGGTGGGAAGGCCTACCTCAAGGTCTTCAGCGTGGGCGCGACGGTCACGGCGGCGACGCTGACGAAGGTCCTCGGCGGCCAGCTCCTCGCCGACGTGCAGACCTTCGTGGCGGCCTTGGACACGATGTTCGGCGGGTTCCGGGAGCGGGCCGACGTCACCTACGCCCTGCTCAAGGAGCCCGCGACGGCATTCGTCGTCGTCGCGGCCCCCGAGCGGGACGCCCTGCGCGAGGCGGCCTACTTCGTCGACCGGCTGGAGAGCGAGGGGATGCCGCTCGCCGGGGTCGTCGTCAACCGGCTGCAGACCCTCGCCGCACCGTCGCTCACCGGGGGACGGGCCGCCGCGGCGGCCGAGCAGCTCGAGGAGACGGCGTCCGCGGAAGGGGACGACACGGCATCCGACGACCTCGCCGGACTCACGGAGGCCTTGCTGCGGCTGCACGCCGACCTGGCCGAGGTGGCCGCCCGCCACGAGGGGCACGTGCGTCGGTTCGTCGCGGGTCACCCCCGGGTACGCGTGTCCACGGTTCCCGCGAGCGCGACGGACATCCACGACCTCGACGGCCTGCGCGAGGTGGGCGCGGCGCTCGCTGCCGGCTGACCGGTCAGGCGATGGCGCCCTGCGCCATGCCGATCTTGGCGTGGGCAAGGAGCTCGGTCCAGGAGCGGACATCGGGCCGGCGGCGGAGCAGCGCACGGCGCTCCCGCTCGGTCATCCCGCCCCAGACACCGAACTCGGTCCGGTTGTCGAGCGCGTCTGCAAGGCACTCGGCCACGACGGGACAACCCTTGCACACGACCTTGGCCTCACGCTGGGCCTTGCCCTGGACGAACAGGGCATCGGGGTCGGTGCCGGCGCAGCGACCCAGCGCCGACCAGTCCGAGACCCACTGGCCCTCGGTGTTCGCAACCTGGGGGGCAACGCTCATGTCGACCTCTGTTCCGACGGGACCGTCCGCTCCGCGCCCGTCCTCGTGGACCGGCGACCTGTCGGCCACACTACGGAGACGGCTCTTCACCGCATATCAGCCGAAACGGTGGAGGCGTTGGCCGAACGGTTGAGGACGGCCACAGCCGCCGAAGTGGTTCCGGCAGCGAGGAACCTGGGTCCGCGGGCCGTCGCGGTGGCCGGTGGTGCCGGGCGCTCGGGTTACCCTGAACCCCATGGAGGGTCGCGCCCAGAATGTCTCCGCCGTGCTCCGGCTGCTGTTCGGCTTCGTCGTGCTCAGCACCGTGGCAGGTCTGCTGATGGCCGGGCTCGCCATCCCGGCGGTCGGCGCGACGGGGCAGGTGGCCAAGGGTGGTGTCGACTTCTTCAACGACCTGCCGAGCGAGTTCACCGTCTCCCCGCTCGCCCAGCAGTCCCGCATCCTCGACGCGGACGGCAAGCTCATCGCGAACCCCTACGACGAGAACCGCATCATCGTGCCGCTCGCGAAGATCTCCACGAACATGCAGAACGCCCAGATCGCCATCGAGGACGCCCGGTTCTACGAGCACGGCGGCCTCGACGTCCGGGGCTTCAGCCGCGCGATGATCTCCAACCTCCAGGGCGGTGACGTCCAGGGCGCCTCGACGCTCACGCAGCAGTACGTGAAGATCACCCTCCAGGAGAACGCCCTGCGTCGAGGCGACAAGGAGGCCGCCGCCGCTGCCGTCGACAAGACGTACTCGCGCAAGCTCCAGGAGCTGAAGTACGCGCTCAACGTCGAGGAGAACTTCACCAAGGAGCAGATCCTCGAGGGCTACCTCAACCTCGTCTACTACGGCGACCAGGCCTACGGCGTGGAGGCCGCCGCGAACAACTACTTCGGGGTCAGTGCCGCCAAGCTCACCCTCGGCCAGGCGGCGGTGCTCGCGGGCACCGTCCAGCAGCCCACGGCATACAACCCGGTCATCAACCCCGCGGCGGCCCAGGACCGGCGCAACCTCGTTCTCGACCGGATGCAGGCCCTCGGCATGGCGTCCGCCAAGGACGTCGCCGCGGCCAAGAAGGACGACATCAAGAAGATGATCAAGAAGA
>CALCXF010000148.1 GCA_937907685.1 uncultured Nostocoides sp. | reverse complement strand
GCCCGCTTCGCCCGCGACCTCCTCCCCCACCAACGCAAAGACCTTGTCGGCATGTGGTGGCTCGACGACGACAACGGATATGTCTGGACCTTCACCGCCGACGGGTACGTCGACCAGTCCAACAACGTGCAGGAGGTCTTCACCCTGGCGGAGAATCTGGAGCCCTACACCATCGAAGAGGGCAAGATCGTCCTCGGCGGCGATCACATCCGATGCCCGGCGGCCGTGGACCTGAGCGCCGAGGGCAGGATGACCCTGACCCCCGTGGACACCGAGACCGCGTGCGGGGCCTTCTCGGACGGCACGACGTGGTCCTTCGTCCAGGTCTCCCCGATGTCTCTTGCGGGTTCCGCACCGACCCAGGGGTCGACCCTCGTATCTGGCACACCGGCACGCCCGGCGACGCTGATGATCGAGGTCATGGGCACCTGGCTGCTGCGTGGGACGGGCACCATCCTCGTCGTGGTGCCCACCTCCTCCACGGAGGGGGAGTACGTGGTGGACGGGGACGGCGACGGCGACGGGTGGACTGCCCCTGAGGAGCGGGGGAGCATCATCCTCCGACCCGACGGCTCGGTCGTCCTGCGCCCGACGGAGGGCGATGACCGCCCGTGCGACTCCGTGTTCAGCCGACTGCTCACGACGGGGCCCACGCTCGAGGGCGAGCGGGCCCCGGAGAGCTGCGGCTGGGTCGGCGACCAACAGGGCAGCTGGATCCCGCCTCAACTGACGGGCTCCCGGACTTCGTCTGCCAGATCGCCGTTCGGAGACGCAGAAGACAGCGTGTCGCTGCATCCTCACAGACGAAGTCGGGGAGGCGGGGGCGGGTTGGCCGGCCTGGCGAGTCAGTCGCGGCTGGTCTCGCCCGGTAGGGCGAGCATCTGGTCGAGGGCCACGCGGGCCCAGTGGGCCACCTGCTCCTCGACCCGGATCGCGTTGACGACCCGACCGTCCACGAGGGACTCCAGCGCCCAGACGAGGTGGGGCAGGTCGATGCGGTTCATCGTCGAGCAGTAGCAGACGTTCTTCTCGAGGAAGGCGATCCGCTGCTCGGGGAACTGGGCCGCGAGCCGGCGCACGAGGTTGAGCTCGGTCCCGACGGCCCACGCCGTCCCCGGCGGTGCAGCGGAAATCGTCCGGATGATCCTCTCCGTGGAGCCCACCTCGTCGGCCAGCTCGACGACCTCATGCCGGCACTCCGGGTGCACGATGATCCGAACGTCGGGGATGTCCCGGCGAGCCGCCTGCACGGCCTCCACCGAGAAGCGTCCGTGCACGGAGCAGTGGCCGCGCCACAGGATCATCGTCGCGGCGCGCAGCTGCTCAGCGGTGAGGCCTCCCATGGGGCGGTGCGGGTCCCAGACGACACAGTCCTCGAGAGCACCACCGAGGTCCCGGGCGTAGGTGTTCCGGCCGAGGTGCTGGTCGGGCAGGAAGAGCACCTTGCCGCCCGAGCCCGCCCGGTCCAGCGCCCACGTCAGCGCGGTCCGGGCGTTGGAGGACGTGCAGACCGTCCCGCCGTGGCGACCGGTGAACGCCTTGATGGCGGCGGAGGAGTTCATGTAGGTCACCGGCACCGTGACGTCCGCGACGCCAGCCTCTGCCAGCTCGTCCCAGCACTCCTCCACCTGGTCGATGGCGGCCATGTCGGCCATCGAGCACCCCGCGGCCAGGTCGGGCAGGACGACGGTCTGGCTGTCGGCGGTGAGGATGTCGGCGGACTCGGCCATGAAGTGCACGCCGCAGAACACGACGTACTCGGCGTCTGGCCGTGCCGCCGCCTCCTTCGCGAGCTTGAACGAGTCACCCGTGACGTCGGCGAACTCGATCACCTCGTCGCGCTGGTAGTGGTGGCCGAGAACGAAGGCGCGGTCGCCGAGGGTGGCGCGTGCCGCCCTGGCCCGCGCGACGAGGTCCGGGTCCGACGGGGCCGGCAGGTCCCCGGGACACTCGACACCCCGCTCGGTGGCAAGGTCGCGCCCGTGCCCCAGCACGAGGAGTGGGAGCGGCGCGGGAGCCGAGCCGGCGGTCGTCGTCACCCCTTGATCGTATGCCGTCGGCTCCGTCCACCCGGACCCTCGGGCACCGATACCCTCACCGCGTGCGCGTGCTCATCGCCCCCGACTCCTTCGGGTCCACGCTCGGTCCGGTCCAGGCAGCGACGGCGATGGCGCAGGGCTGGTCGGAGGCGGCGCCGCACGACGAGCTCGAGCTGCTGCCCCTCTCCGACGGGGGTCCCGGGTTCCTCGACGTCCTCGCACGGGCCCTCGGCGGCACCACCGTCGCGACCACCGTGAGCGACCCCCTGGGTCGCGAGGTGCCCGCCGCGGTGCTCGTCGTGGACGACGGAGGCAGGCGGACGGCATACGTGGAGGCGTGCCAGTCCACCGGCCTGCACCTCCTCGCCGCGGACGAGCGCGACCCAGGCCTCACGAGCACGTGGGGTGTCGGCGAGCTCCTCGAGACCGCTGTCGCCGAGGGAGCGCAGCGAGTGGTCGTCGGGGTCGGTGGGGGGAGCACGAACGACGGCGGCGCCGGCCTGCTGGCTGCCCTCGGGGCAGGGCCGGACTCCGCGCTCGCCCGCGGAGGCCTGGCCCTCGCGGACGCTCCCGACGACGCACTGCTCGCCCTGCCGGCCGTCCTCGACCGCTTCGTGGACGTGGAGATCGTCCTCGCCACGGACGACGAGACACCACTGCTCGGGCTCCAGGGGACCAGTGCCGTCGAGGCGCCCCGCAAGGGCGCCTCCCCGGAGCAGGCTCAGGCGCTCGAGGCGGCCCTCGGCCACTTCACCGACCTCGTCGTCCGCGCCCTGCCGAGCATCCCGGTGGACCTCCTCACCGGCCGACCACGCCGGATGGAGCGGGAGGTCGGGGCCGGGGCCGCCGGGGGGCTCGGCTATGCCCTGCTGGTCCTCGGTGCGCGGCGTGTCGGCGGCGTGGACCAGGTCCTGCGTGACTGCGGCTTCCGGGTGGCCGCCGCGCGCAGCGACCTCGTCGTCACCGGCGCCGGCAAGGTCGACTGGAGCACCCTGGGGGGTTCGGTCGTCTCCGGTGTGGCCGCCGCCACCCTCGAGACCGGCCGACCCACCGTGCTCGTCGCCGGAGAGTGCCTCGTAGGCCGTCGGGAGACGATGAGCCTCGGACTTGCCGGCACGTATGCCGTCGCCGACTCGCCCCGCGATGTCGAGGCGATGGTCGCCGACCCGGTGGCCACCCTCGCCGCGCGCACCGCGCGCGTCGCCCGGACGTGGTCGCCCGGCCGCTGAGGACGCCCTGGGCAGGACGCCTGGGAGGACGCGTCGCCGCCGCATGGCGGCTCGGTGCCGGTGCTGACCGCCCGGCGACGTATCCTTGACGTGCCCGGGGAACACCGGCAGCCCCTCGGGGGTTGTCCACGTCGACCGGGCCCATGTCAGGCCACTGCCAGCACGAGGAGTGCACCCCCATGAGCGACCAGCTCCAGACCACCCAGGCCGGGACCGACGAGGCCGCCGCGCACGGTGTCGTCCTCACGGACGTCGCGGCGGGCAAGGTCCAGTCCCTGCTCTCGCAGGAGGGGCGCGACGACCTGCGGCTGCGCGTCGGCGTCCAGCCCGGCGGCTGCTCCGGACTCATCTACCAGCTCTACTTCGACGAGCGGACGCTCGACGGTGACCTCGTCCGCGACTTCGGCGGGGTCGAGGTCGTCGTGGACCGGATGAGCGCCCCCTACCTCGAAGGCGCGACGATCGACTTCGCCGACACCATCGAGAAGCAGGGCTTCACTATCGACAACCCCAACGCCGGCAGCTCCTGCGCCTGCGGCGACAGCTTCAGCTGACGAGCACCTCGAGAGGGCCCGAGCCACGGTCGTGGCGCGGGCCCTCTCGTCGTCCCGCCTCGTCGCGTGCGCTGTAGGTTCGGTGGCGTGCAGATCGCCGTCACCGGGTCCATCGCGACCGACCACCTCATGACCTTCCGTGGCAGCTTCTCCGACTCCCTCGTCGTCGAACAGCTCGACAAGATCTCCGTGAGCTTCCTCGCCGACACCCTCGAGATCCGGCGTGGAGGGGTCGCCGGCAACATGTGCTTCGGGATGGCGGTCCTCGGGGCACGGCCGATCCTCGTGGGCGCTGCCGGGGAGGACTTCGCCGACTACCGCAGCTGGCTCAGCCGGCACGGAGTCGTCACCGACCACGTGCACATCTCCGAGTCGAAGCACACCGCGAGGTTCGTGTGCACGACGGACGACACGATGGCCCAGATCGCCACGTTCTACGCCGGTGCCATGTCAGAGGCGCGGATGATCGAGCTCGGCCCGATCCATGAGCAGTGGGGTCTCGACCTCGTCCTCATCGGCGCCGACGACCCCGAGGCGATGCTGCGGCACACCGAGGAGTGCCGGGCCCGCGGCATCCGCTTCGTGGCCGACCCCTCACAGCAGCTCGCGTTCGCCGACGGACCGTTCATCCGGCGGCTCATCGACGGCGCCGACTACCTCTTCACCAACGAGTACGAGTCCCACCTCACGCAGACCAAGACCGGGTGGACCCAGGAGGAGATCGACGAACGGGTCACGACCCGGGTCATCACCCGGGGCAAGGACGGGGCGGACATCCGCACCCGCGGTGAGGAGCCTGTCCACGTGCCCATCGCCGGTGACGTGGAGCGGGTGGACCCGACCGGCGTCGGGGACGCGTTCCGGGCGGGCTTCCTCGTGGGGCTCACCGGTGGCCTCAGCCACGAGCGCTGTGCCCAGATCGGCTCGGTCCTCGCTGCCCACGTGCTCGAGACGGTGGGAACCCAGGAGTACGTCGTGACCCGCAGCGGGTTCCTCCACCGGGTGGCCGCCGCCTACGGTGACGCGGCGGCGCAGGAGATCGGGCCGCTGGTGCGCTCGGCGCGGGACTGACGCAGTCCCGGCTCCGCCATGGTCCACCCACCCGTCGAACCCCCGCCCACGTCGTGGCTGCTCGACGCGGCGCGGGCCGAGCCCGGTGAGGACCTCGTGGCGGCGGGTGCGGACCTCGAGCCGGGGACCCTGCTCGCCGCCTACCGGCTGGGGCTGTTCCCCATGGGGCTGGGCCCACACGGGAGCGGGACGACGGGCTGGTGGTCGCCCGACCCCCGTGGCGTCATCCCGGCCGGGAGCCTGCGCGTGCGGCGCTCCCTGCGCCAGGCCGTGGGGCGGTTCGAGGTGCGTGTCGACACCGTGTTCGACGAGGTCGTCCGCCGCTGCGCCGACCCGGGTCGCGACGGCCGGTGGATCACCGAGGACATCGCCGCCGCCTACCGACGGCTCCACGAGCTCGGCTGGGCCCACAGCGTCGAGGCGTGGCAGGACGGAGAGCTCGTCGGCGGGCTCTACGGGGTGTCCATCGGTGGCCTCTTCGCGGGGGAGTCCATGTTCCACGCCGTGAGGGACGCCTCCAAGGTGGCCCTCGTGGGCCTCGCCGAGCGGTTCCATGCAGACGGCGACCCCCGGCGCCTCGTCGACGTCCAGTGGGCCACCGACCACCTCCGTGGTCTCGGGGCGCAGGAGTGGCCGCGCGAGCACTACCTCGCGCGCCTGGTCGACGCCCTCCGCGCGCCTCAGGTCGACCTGGCGTCCTGAGGCGCAGGTCCCCGAGCGCCGAGGACCACCTCGTAGACCGTCCAGCCCTCGTCCTCCTCGTGCAGCGAGACGGCGTGCCCCTTCATCCGGGCCCAGGCCGGGACGTCGGACCAGGCGGCGACGTCGTCCGCCAGCAGCACCACGGTGGCGCCGGGCGGCAGACCGCGCACGGCACGGGCGAGCCGGATGACGGGTACCGGGCACCGCGTGCCGCGGGCGTCCACGACCGGCACACCCGCCGGCCCGCGCATCGGTTCGGTCTCGTTCGGCCCGCGGCTCACAGGTGTTCCGTCCCGAGGCGCTGACGGACCGCCGCGACGGCGTCGGGAAGCTCTCGGCAGAGGCGCCCGACGTCCTCCGCCCGAGTGGGTGACACCGCCTCGAGGGGCAGCGTGACCCGGACGTTGCCGTGGGTGAGGACTCCCATGGCGGCCAGGACGTGGCTCGGCCGAAGCACACTCGACGTACAGGCGGAGCCGGATGCGACGACGAGGTCGCGGGCGGCCAGCTCCTCGAGCAGCACCTCGCCATCGGCGTACAACACGCTGAAGGTGACGACGTGGGGGAGCCGGGCCTCCGGGTCGCCCACGACCTCCACGTCCGGGACGGCCGCTGCCGCGCGGCGCACCTCGTCGACGAGCGCCCTGGCGGCAGGCTCCTCCAGCTCGCGCGCCGCGGACGTCTGCCGCCACGCCTCGGCCGCCGCGAGGACGAGCGGGACCCAGGGAGGAGCGTGCTCCCGCCCGTGCTCCGCCGCCCGGCGTGGCCCGGGCAGGCTCCAGCGGGCGCCCGTGCGCACCGCGAGCAGTCCGATCGGTGGGCCGCCGAAGGATGCCGCGTCGGCAACGAGCACCGCGCCGGCGGTCGGTGACCGGAGCGCCGTGCCACCGTCCCGACCCAGCGACGCGGTGAGGTCGAGCAGGAGCGGCACGCCGCTCGCCCGGCACAGGTCGTCAACCTCGTCGACCGGCTGACGCGTGCCGACCTCCCCGTTGGCGCTCTGGAGAACCGCGGCGGCGACCCCGCCCGCCGTCAGCGCGCCGGCATACGCCTGCACCTGCACGCGACCCGTGTGGTCGACCGGCACGGGGGGTTCGGTGCCGGGCTGGAGCAGGACCACGGACCGCTCGGTCGCACCAGCGACCACGCGCTCGCCGGCACGGCGTCGGGCGTGACGCAGCCCGGCGATCCCGAGCTCGAGGGCGCGTTCGGGACTGTCGTGGATCGAGAGCTCGTCGGGGCGGACGCCCAGGGCTTCGGCGAGGACCTCGCGCGCGGTGTCGAGGAGGGCACGCGCCCGCCTGGCGGGCTGGTGGAGCCGGGTGGGATCGGCCCAGGCGACGGAGAGCGACGCCTCCAGCGTGCGGGCCGCGACGGGGTGGAGGGGTCCCCTCGAGGCGTCCAGGAGACCCGCGACGTCAGCGTCGGTCGGGGGGCGCGCCACGGTTAGACGGTAGTCGCACCTGCCTGATGGCGCGGGAGGTGGTGCAGTAGGGTTTGAGCCGTCCGTCACCTCCTCCAGACGAAGGGTGCAGCGGTGCGCCAGCACGACCTCCTCTCGCCCCGACGACCCTTGCGCCGCTTCGGTTCTGCGGCGCTCGTCGGCGTGCTGTCCGTGGCCGTGCTGAGCGGATGTGCGGCGGACGAGCTGCGCGGCAACGCCTCGACCGGGTGGCTGCCGCCGGCCGTCACCGAGAACGGTGAAGTGGTCACCAACCTCTGGATCGGAGCATGGATCGCGGCCCTGGCCGTGGGAGCCCTGGTCTGGGGCCTGGTGGGCTGGTGCGTCGTCGCCTACCGCCGACGCAGGGACGACACCGAGCTTCCGGTCCAGCTGCGGTACAACATCCCGATCGAGATCCTCTACACCGTCGTCCCGATCTTCATGGTCGTCGTGCTCTTCTACTACACCGCCCGTGACGAGTCCACGCTGGTGGACACCTCCCAGGAGCCCGACGTCACCATCAACGTCGTCGGGAAGCAGTGGAGCTGGGACTTCAACTACGTCGAGGACGAGGTTCACGAGGTCGGGGCCCAGGCGATCCTCACCGGGGAGCCCGGCGCCCCGGAGACCGTCCCCACCCTCTTCCTGCCGGTCGGTGAGCGCGTCGAGTTCGTGCTCACCGCTCGCGACGTCATCCACTCGTTCTGGGTGCCGGCCTTCCTCCAGAAGATGGACATGATCCCCGGTCGGGTGAACGCCTTCCAGGTCGTCACGACCCAGGAGGGCACCTTCAAGGGAAAGTGCGCCGAGCTGTGCGGGACGTACCACTCGCAGATGCTCTTCAACGTCAAGGTCGTCCCTCGGGCCGAGTACGACCAGCACATCGCTGACCTGCGCGCCAAGGGCCAGACCGGCCTCCTCAACAACACGCTCAACCGGGAAGAGCTCATGAACGACCCCGACCCCGTCTCCGACGACATCGACGGAGGGAACTGACGATGAGCGCCGCGACCGACACGACGATGCTCCGGACCACGACCTCCGCGCCGGCCCGCACCCGCCGCCTCGCGCCGGGGCAGACGGTGATCAAGTGGATGACGACGACCGACCACAAGGTCATCGGCAACCTCTACTTCATCACCTCGTTCATCTGGTTCATCCTGGCCGGGCTCATGGCTCTCATCATCCGCGCGGAGCTGTTGAACCCCGGTCTGCAGGTGGTGGACAACCCCGACCAGTACAACCAGCTGTTCACGATGCACGGCACGATCATGCTGCTGCTCTTCGCCACCCCCTTGTTCGCCGGCTTCGCGAACGCGCTCATGCCGATCCAGATCGGGTCCCCGGACGTCGCCTTCCCCCGCCTCAACATGTTGGCCTACTGGCTGTACCTGTTCGGAGGTCTCATCGCCGGTGCCGGCTTCCTCACCCCCAGCGGGGCGGCGGCGTTCGGCTGGTTCGCCTACGCGCCGCTGTCCGACAACAGCTACAGCCCCGGCCCCGGCGGCGACCTGTGGGTCTTCGGCCTGGCCCTCGCCGGTTTCGGCACCATCATGGGCGCCGTCAACTTCATCACGACGATCCTCTGCATGCGGGCTCCCGGCATGACGATGTTCCGGATGCCGATCTTCACGTGGACCGTGCTCATCACCTCGATCCTCGTCCTGCTCGTCTTCCCGGCCCTGGCCGCCGCCCTCTTCGCCCTCGGTGCCGACCGGCGCTTCGGGGCCCACGTCTTCGACCCGGAGAACGGCGGGCCGATGCTGTGGCAGCACATCTTCTGGTTCTTCGGGCACCCGGAGGTCTACATCATCGCGCTGCCCTTCTTCGGGATCATCTCCGAGGTGCTTCCGGTCTTCTCCCGCAAGCCCATCTTCGGCTACAAGACGCTGGTCTACGCCACCATCGCCATCGCTGCCCTGTCGGTGAGCGTCTGGGCGCACCACATGTACGCCACGGGTCAGGTGCTGCTGCCGTTCTTCGCGATCATGACGATGCTCATCGCCGTGCCCACCGGGGTGAAGTTCTTCAACTGGATCGGGACGATGTGGGGCGGGAAGCTCGTCATCGCCACCCCGATGCTCTGGGCGCTGGGCTTCCTCGTCACCTTCCTCTTCGGCGGGCTGACCGGGATCATCCTCGCCAGCCCGGCACTGGACTTCCAGCTGTCCGACAGCTACTTCGTCGTGGCGCACTTCCACTACGTCGTCTTCGGCACCGTCGTGTTCGCGATGTTCGCGGGGTTCTACTTCTGGTGGCCCAAGCTCACCGGCCGGATGCTCGACGAGCGCCTCGGGAAGATCCACTTCTGGATGCTGTTCATCGGCTTCCACACCACCTTCTTCGTCCAGCACCTGCTGGGCATGCAGGGGATGCCGCGCCGCTACGCCGACTACATGCCCGAGGACGGCTTCACCCTCGGCAACCAGATCTCGAGCGCCGGGGCGTTCCTCCTCGGTGCGTCGATGCTCCCGTTCGCGTACAACCTCTGGAAGACCTGGCGCACCGCCCCCCTCGTCGAGACCGACGACCCGTGGGGCTACGGCGCCTCCCTCGAGTGGGCGACGTCCTGCCCGCCGCCGCGACACAACTTCGACAGCATTCCGCGGATCCGTTCCGAGCGGCCGGCGTTCGACCTCCACCACCCGGAGGCCGCACCGCCCGGCGTCCACGACCAGGCGGTCGCCCGCGACAGCGGCCTCGTCGAGGCCCTCGGGCCAGCCGACCTCGGTGGCAATGCCTTCGTCGACGAGAAGAAGGAGAGCTGACGCATGCGGGCGATGGAGCGCATCGGCATCCTCATCGGCGTGTTCGCGTTCGCCGTCGCGGCCATCTACGGCGCCTGGACGGGCTCCAACGAGGTCGGCTTCGAGTGGGTCGGCGTCATCGGGCTCATCCTCGGGGGACTGCTGGGCTTCATGATCGCCTGGTACCTCTGGATGACGCGGCGCCGGCTCGAGAGGGACCCCTCCGACGACCCGCTCGGTGACATCGACGAGATCCAGGGTGACTACGGCTTCTTCAGCCCCCACAGCTGGTGGCCCCTCTTCCTGGGCGCTGCCGCGGCCATCTGCTTCCTCGGCCTCGCCGTGGGCTGGTGGCTGTTCATCATCGGGGCGTTCTTCGCGGTGCCGGCGCTCGTCGGCTGGACCTTCGAGTACTGGAAGGGCGAGCACGCCCTCTGAGCGAGGGCGGCACCGGTCACGTCTCCTCCCGTGCGCTGAACCGGGCTCAACGCGCCCTGGCGGTGGGCTCAACCCCAGCCGAGCTCGTGCAGTGCCGCCTCCTCGATGCCGAAGTGGTGGGCGATCTCGTGGACCACGGTGACCGCGATCTCCTCGCGCAGCTCGGCCGCGTCCTCGCACATGCGGGTCAGCGGTCCCCGGTACAGGGTGATGCGGTCGGGGAGCGATCCCTGGCTCCACCACTCCCCGCGTTCGGTGAGCGGCGTGCCCTCGTAGATCCCCAGCAGGTCCGGGTCCTCAGGAGGTGGCTCGGCCTCGACGAAGAAGGCGACGTTGTCGAGCATCGCCATCAGCTCGCCCGGAACGTCATCGAGGGCCTCCTCGACGATCGCGTCGAACTGCTCGTCGGTCATCGGGTGCACGCGTCCAGCCTCCCACCACCGGCGCTGGGCACCGCCGTGCCCAAACGGGGAAGCACCCCGTGCCCCCGTCGGCCCGGCAGACGCCGAGGTGCCGCCCGTCCCCGAGGGGGCGGGCGGCACACGCGGCGGTGCGAAGAGACGGCCGGTCAGTGACGGCCCGCCTCCGCGGACTCGATCGGCGCCGCGCCGCCTGAGGCGGAGGTCTCCGACGGCTCGATCGCCTCGTGCTCCTCACCGTGGTAGTGGGCCGCTGCCAGCTCCGCCGGAGTCACCGGGTTCACGGCGTCGGCGAAGTAGAAGCGCGACAGGCGCGCGCGCAGGCGGTCCTTGCGGGCGGCCGGGCGGGCCACGCCGTTCTCGTCGACCGCGGGCTCCAGCTCGAGCGGCGCCACGGGCTCGTGCTGGACGAGGATCCACTGGTCCGGGGTCAGCTCGGTGTCGTGCCGTTCGAAGAAGCGGCCGTCCGGGGTGCGGACGATCGTGCCGGTCTCCCGGCCGTGGAGGACGGTGTCCCGGTCACGCCGCTGGAGGGACAGGCAGATCCGCTTGGTCACCCAGAAGGCGAGTGGCGGGAGCACGAAGAATCCGATGCGGAAGAACCAGGTGAGGTCGTTGATCGACATCCCGAGCTTGATCGCCATGATGTCGTTCCCGGAGGCGAAGAGGAGCACCGAGTAGGCGGTGATGGCCGCCATGCCGATGCCGGTGCGGACAGGCGAGTTCCGGGGCCGCTGGAGCAGGTGGTGCTCACGGTTGTCACCGGTGACCCAGCGTTCGAGGAACGGATAGACGCCCAGCACGACGTACACGAGGGGAAGCAGGAGGAGGGCGCCCGGGAAGATGTTCATCGACAGGGTGTACCCGAAGATCTCGAACTCGAGCCAGCCCGGCAGGAGTCGTAGGGCACCGTCCGCGAACCCCATGTACCAGTCCGGCTGGGACCCCGCGGTGACCGCGGAGGGGTCGTAGGGGCCGTAGGCCCAGATCGGGTTGATCTGCACCACGGCCGCGATGAGGGAGAGGATGCCGAAGACGATGAAGAAGAAGCCACCGGCCTTGGCCGCGTACACCGGCATCACGGGGAACCCGACGACGTTCTTCTCCGTCCGGCCCGGGCCCGGGTACTGGGTGTGCTTCTGGAGGAACACGAGACCGATGTGCGCGGTGAACAGGCCGACGAGCAGCGCCGGGATGAGGAGGATGTGCGCGCTGTACAACCGCGGAATGATCATCTCCCCCGGGAACGGGCCGCCGAAGATGGCGTACACGAGATAGGTCCCGATGACCGGTGCGGTCTGGACGAAGCCCTGCATGGCGCGGATGCCGGTGCCCGAGAGCAGGTCGTCGGGCAGGGAGTAGCCGGCGAAGCCCTCGATGATCGCGAGGAGCGCCAGGACGGAACCGATCGCCCAGTTGATCTCGCGGGGCTTGCGGAACGCCCCGGTGAAGAACACCCGGAACATGTGGACCACGAGGGCGACGATGAACATCAGCGCCGACCAGTGGTGGATCTGGCGGATGATCAGGCCGCCCTTGATGTCGAACGAGATGTTGAGGGTGGAGGCATAGGCCTCCGACATGCTGACCCCGCGGAGCGGGACGTAGGAACCGTCGTAGATCGTGTGTCCCGCGCTGGGGACGAACCAGAAGGTGAGGAAGGCACCCGTCAGCAGGCAGACGATCATCGAGTACATCGCGATCTCGCCGAGCATGAAGGACCAGTGGTCGGGGAACACCTTCTTCATGAGGTAGCCGACGGGCTTGGCGGCCCCCGTGCGGTCGTCGACCCAGCCGGCGACGCCGCCCACGGTGCGGGCGGCAGCGCCTGGGCGCGACTCGGCCGGACGGTCGCCCTCACGAAGGGCGTCCGCAGGGCGGGTGGGTGCTGTGCTCATTGGCCACGCTCCCAGTAGCTCGGGCCGACCGCTTCAGCGAACGGCTGTTCGGAGACGAGATATCCCTCATCATCGACGGTGATCTTCAGCTGGGGCAAGGACCGCTTCGCAGGTCCGAAGATGACCTCGCAGTCCCGGGTCACGTCGAACGTCGACTGGTGGCACGGGCACAACAGGTGGTGCGTCACCTGCTCGTACAGGCCCACCGGACATCCGACGTGCGTGCAGATCTTGGAGTAGGCGACGATGCCCTGGTACCCCCAGTCGAGCTGCTTCTCCGACTGGATCTCGTCCTCCTGGAGACGGACGAGCAGGACGGCAGCCTTGGCCTTCTCCTCCAGCACACCCTCCTCCAGGTCCAGCAGTCCCTCGGGGAGGATGTGGTACACCGACCCGACGGTGACCTCGTCCGCCCTGACGGGCGTGTTCTCCGGGTCGCGCATGAGGCGTAGGGGCCTGAACTCGGGTTCCTGCCCGGGACCGCTCGGACCCCCGTGCCAGAAGGTCAGCGAGAGACTCTTCTGCGGCATCGGCCCGAGGCTCCCGGCCACCTGGAGCACGAGCGGCACCGCGAAGAGGCCGAGGGCTCCACCGAGCGTGTACTTCAGGAACGGCCGCCGGGTGAGCTGGGAGCTGTTGCCGCCCTCCCTCATCTCATGGACGACGCGGTCACGGGACTCGTCCGTCGCCCGGAGGGGGTGCCGCTCCTCGACCATCTCGTGGTCCGGCATCAACGTCTTCGCCCAGTGGATCGCCCCGAAGCCGATCCCGAGCAGGGCGAGCGCGAGGGTCACGCCGAGAGCGAGGTTCGACGCGCTGGTCACGCCGATTCCCGGGACGTAGATGGTCTCCTCGACGTCGATGAGGAAGTACAGGACGATGAACAGCAGCGTGCCGAGGATGGAGATGCCGAACAACGTCGTGACCTGCTTCTCCGCACGGCGCGCGGCGTCCTCGTCCAGGTCGGCCGCCCGGGGGACGTGAACGGGCAGCCCCGGGTTCGAGAAGCGCTCCGGGATGCCGCCGTCCCCGATGATGTGCCCCTGGTCCAGGCGCACGGCGGTCCCGTGTCCCGTCGGCCCCACCTCGCTGCCGTGGGTGGGTGTGTCCTGCTCGTTCATCGGGATACCGATCTGTCGTCGATGGGCGGGTGTAGACGGATGAGGGCTAGGCGGACTTGGCGCCGATCCAGACGGCGGACGCCACGAGGAGGCCGAGGCCGAAGACCCACGCGAACAGGCCCTCGCTCACCGGCCCCAGCGAGCCGAGGGTCATCCCACCCGGACTCTCCGCCTCGTCGATGGTGTACAGGAAGGCGATGATGTCGCGCTTGCTCTCGGGCGTGAGGTTGGCGTCGTTGAAGACGGGCATGCTCTGGGGCCCGGTGACCATGGCCTCGTAGATGTGGCGGCCCGACACTCCTTCGATGGGCGGGGCGTACTTGCCCCGGGTGAGGGCCCCGCCGGCGCCGGCGAAGTTGTGGCACATCGCGCAGTTGACGCGGAACAGCTCGCCACCACGTGCAGCGTCCCCCTTGGTCGGGTCGACCGCCTCCTCGCTCGGCACCCCAGGTCCCGGTGCGAGAGAGGCGATGTACGCCCCCATGGAGTCGATCTCCTCCTGGGTGAACTTGATCTCGTTGTTCGCCGGCGCCTGGACGTCCGGGCGAGGCAACGGCATCCGACCGGTGCCGACCTGGAAGTCGACGGCCGCGGCACCGACCCCGGCGAGCGGCGGACCGGCGATCTGGTCTCCGGTGCCCGTCGCCCGCCCCTCGGCGTTGAGGCCGTGGCACGTGGAGCAGTTGGCCCGGAACAGTGCCTTGCCCTCCTCGACCGACTGCGCCGGCAGTGCGCGGGTCGTGGCGTCCGCCGGCTTGGGTGCCAGGGCGGCGTAGACGGCGCCCGTGAGGAAGAGCCCGAGGATGATGAGGATGGCGATCGCCGCCGGGTGCCGGCGGCGGGCTGCCAGTGCGTTCACGGGTGCGTTCCTGTCGTCGTCTGCGGCTCGGTGCCCGGTCGGGATGCGGAAGCGGTCATTGCAGGACGTAGATCATGATGAACAGGGCGATCCACACGACGTCGACGAAGTGCCAGTAGTAGGACGTCACGACGGCACCGGTGGCCTGTGCGTGGGTGTAGCGCCGGGTCGTGAAGGTGCGCCCGATGATGAGCAGGAACGCGACCAGCCCGCCGGTGACGTGGAGGCCGTGGAACCCGGTTGCCAGGTAGAACACCGAGCCGTAGGGATCCGAGGCGAGTGTCACCCCCTCCTCGACGAGGTGTGCGTACTCGTACACCTGACCGGCGATGAACACGGCGCCGAAGAAGTAGGTGAGGACGTACCACTCACGCATCCCCCAGGCGGCGACCCGGGTGAGCGACGACCCGGCCGGGCGGGAGACGATCCCCTTCTCCGCCTGGAGCACACCGAGCTGGCACCACACCGAGGAGACGACGAGGACGATGGTGTTGGCGAGGGCGAACGGTACGTTGAGCATCTCGGTGCGCTCGGCCCACAGGTCCGCCTCGTGGCCGCGGATCGTGAAGTAGAAGGCGAACAGCGCCGCGAAGAACATGAGCTCGCTGGCGAGCCAGACCATCGTCCCGACGGCGACGAGGTTGGGTCGGGTCGCGGGGCCCTGACCCGGGATCGACGGGACGGGTCCCGCCGGGCGGGTCTCGGGAGCTGCAGTCGAAGTCGCCACGCTCGCGATTATGCCGTGCTACACCGACGTCCGTAGCGCGGACCCCCCGAAAGGCTCGACAAGTTGGGAGAGCGGCCGCCGCTACGATGCCCGCATGACCTCTTCGCACGCTGCCGGGACCCCCGCGCAGCCCTCGGCGACCGACGGCGTCCGCCGTGTGTCGGTCCTCCTCTACAGCGACGACATCACCGTCCGCGACGCCGTCCGGGCCGCGGCCGGGCGCCGCCCGGCGCGTGACGTGGAGGTCGCGGCCTGGCGTGAGTGCGCCACCGCGGAGGCCGTCATCGAGGCGCTGGACGCCGGAGGGCACGACGTCGTCGTCCTCGACGGCGAGGCGACCCCGGTGGGCGGTCTCGGCCTGTGCCGCCAGCTCAAGAACGAGATCTTCCGGTGCCCCCCGATCCTCGTGCTCATCGGCCGGCCGCAGGACGGCTGGCTGGCGGGCTGGTCGCTCGCCGACCGCGTCGTGCCGCACCCCCTCGACCCGATCGCCGTGTCCGAGGCCATCGCGGACCTCGCGCGGCAGCGGGTCGGGGTCGGCTGACCCGGGTGTCGACACCGCCGCCGGTCCACACCAGCTGGCCGGACCTGCTCGCCGCACTGCTGCGCGGCGAGCACCTCTCACCGGAGCAGGCGCGTTGGGCCATGACGGAGGTCATGACCGGCGAGGCGACCCCCGTCCAGCTCGCCGGGTTCCTCGTGGCCCTGCGGGCCAAGGGCGAGACGGTCGCCGAGCTGCGGGCTCTGGCCGACGTCATGCTGGAGCACGCGAACCGGATCGACGTGCCGGGCCCCAGCATCGACGTCGTGGGGACCGGCGGGGACCGGATGCAGTCGGTCAACATCTCGACCATGGCCTCCATCGTCGTGGCGGCCACGGGCCTGCGCGTCGTCAAGCACGGCAACCGTGCGGCGTCCTCGCGTTCGGGCTCCGCCGACGTGCTGGAGGCGCTTGGAGTCTCGCTGACGCTGACCCCCGACCGGGTCGCCTCGGTGGCCGAGGAGGCGGGCATCACCTTCTGCTTCGCCCAGGCCTTCCACCCGTCGATGCGCCATGCCGCCGTGGCACGCCGCGACCTCGGGGTGGGCACCGCGTTCAACGTCCTCGGACCCCTGACCAACCCCGCGCAGCCGACCTACGCCGCGGTCGGCGTCGCGGACGCCCGCATGGCGCCGATCATCGCCGGCGTGTTCGCCGACCGCGGCCGTGCGGCGTCGGTGTTCCGCGGGGACGACGGGCTCGACGAGCTGACCCTGGCCACGACGTCGACGGTCTGGTGGGTGCGCGACGGCCAGGTGGCCGAGCTGACCCTGGACCCCGCCGACCTCGGCCTCGACCGTCAGCCGGTCGAGGAGCTGCGCGGCGGTGAGGCTGCACACAACGCCCAGGTCGCGCGGGACCTGCTGGCTGGTCAGCGCGGAGCGGTGCGCGACGCGGTCGTGCTCAATGCCGGCATCGCGTTGGCCACGGCATCCGGGCTCGGGCAGCCCACCACGACCCGGACGGCCCTCAGCGAGGCGGTGCGCGCGGGAATGACCGGGGCCGAGGCCGCCATCGACTCCGGTGACGCGCGGCGGCTGCTCGAGCGGTGGGGCCGGATCACGCAGTCTCAGGGCTGACTCCGTCCGCGCTCCGCTCGGACGGAGTCAGCTCTCCAGGCCCAGGCTGAACGCGGCCTCGAGGTCGTGCGCGGAGTAGGTGCGGAACGCGATGTGGGTGTTGGTGCCGGTGACGCCGGTGACCTTGTTCACCCGGTCGGCGATGACGTCGGCGAGCTCCTCGTGCTGACGGACCCGCACCATGGCGACGAGGTCGGCATCACCGGCGACCGAGTAGACCTCCGTGACGCCGTCGAGCTCGGCGATCTCCTGCGCCACCTCGGGGATGCGGTCGACGTCGGCGGTGATGAGGACGATGGCGGTGATCACCGGCCCAGACTAGTTGCGATGTCAGTGCACCGCCGCGAAGCCGGAGACCTCGCGGCGAGCCGTCTCGAGCGGCTCGAGCTCCGCCCGGACCGGCGCGGCACCACCCACCGGGCAGGTCCAGGCACCGTCGACGTCGACGATGCGGACGCCGGGAGACTCGAGCCAGCGGAGGACCTTCTCGCTCTCCTCCGGCGTCGCCGCCGTCGACGGCGCGACCGGGGGTGCGACGACCTCCGCGCTGGCGCGCAGCGCAGCGATGTACGGCATGGGATCGGCTCCGCGGGGCGAGCTCGTGGTGCCTGCGAGCCGCCCGTGGCGCACGCAGACGACCTCCCAGCCGCCCACCACGGACCGCCGGGCGGCGACCAGCTCGCCGATGCGCGCGAGGGGGTCGAGGCGCTGGGACCGCGACGTGCCGCGCACGAGGGCGACGAACCGCTCGCGGACCACCTGGGCGTCCTCGAAGCGCTCCCCGGCAGCGAGATCGGCCATCCGCCGGCGGAGCGCGGCGAGCAGGTCCCGCGTCTCTCCGGCCAGGAGCTCGACGGCCCGATCGGCCACCACGGCGTACTCGGCGACGGACTGTGCACCCGTGCAGGGCGCCCCGCACCTGCCCATCTCGGCGAGCACGCACGCGGAGCGCGGTCGGCTGGGGGTCAGCCGCTCGAGGCACTGGCGCAGCGGCAGCACCTCGTGGACCGCGGCGACGGCAGCCTCGGCCGCGGAGCGGGAGCCGAACGGGCCGGCATACCGCGCCCCGTCGTCGACGACGGCGCGGACGATGGAGAGCCGGGGGAACGGCTCGACGGTGAGCTTGACCCACAGCGCCCGCTCCGGATGCCGTGACCGGCGGTTGTAGTGAGGCTTGTGCTCGGCGATGAGGCGCAGCTCGCGCACCTCTGCCTCGAGGGTCGTCGCGCAGACGATGGGACTCACCGACTCCGCGATGCGGACCATCTCGCCCATGCGTCGGCGGTGCTCCGACGCGGTGAAGTAGGACCGGACGCGGGTGCGGATGGAGACCGAGGTGCCGATGTAGAGGACCCTGCCGCGGCCGTCCTTGAAGAGGTAGACGCCCGGGGCGTCCGGCAGGTCGTCGGCGAGGTGGCGCTTGCGACGGCGCGCAGGGGAGACCCGGGCCGTGTAGTCGAGGAGCTCCTCGAGGGAGTGCACACGGAGGGACCCGACGCGCTCGAGGAGGCCGTGGAGCACGTCGACGGTCGCCCGGGCGTCGTGGAGGGCCCGGTGGTCGGGGGTGGTCGTCGCCCGGAAGAGCCGTGCCAGGGAGGCGAGGCGGTGGTTCGGCACCTCGTCGCGGTGCACGAGCTGGCGGGCCAGGTGCACCGTGTCGAGGACGGGGTAGCCCGGCCACTCGTGTTCGGTGCGGCGGGCGGCGGCCTTGAGGAAGGAGATGTCGAAGCCCGCGTTGTGGGCGACGAGCACGGAGCCGGTGGCGAACTCGAGAAAGGCCGGCAGTGCCGCCTCGATCCGTGGGGCGCCGGAGACCATGGCGTCGGTGATGCCGGTGAGCACGGAGATGAATGCCGGGATCGGCCCTCCCGGGTTGACGAGCGTCTGGAACTCACCGACCACCTCCCCGCCCCTCACCTTGACGGCACCGATCTCGGTGATGCCGCACTCGACCGGGCTGCCGCCCGTGGTCTCGAGGTCGACGACGACGAAGGTCACGCTCGACAGGGGAGTCCCCAGGTCGTCGAACGTGCCCTGGACCATCGTCATGCGGCGACCGTAGGCGTGCGCACCGACACCCTCGGGAAGGCGCGCGGGCGGTGACCGTGGGCCTGTCGGTGGCGGGCCATACCGTGGTCGCAGACCACCTGGAAGGGGTGTGACCGATGACCGCCCACGACACGACGTTGACCGTCGAGTGCAGGACGTGCCCGGTGCGCGAGCTGCACTGCGGTGACTGCATGGTTCCCGTCCTGCTCGACCTCACCGCGCCGTCGGTGCGCCTCGACCACGTCCTCGACCCCGAGGAGCGGGCCGCCGTCACGCTCCTCGTGCAGGCCGGCCTCGTCGACCCCGAGACCGCAGCAGGGGCCAGGGCGGTCCGCGAGTCAGCCGGTGCGCCCGCCCCCGTGCGCGGGGAGGAGGGCCGCGCCGTCGGGTGAGCCTTCCTACGATGGGCCGGTGCACGGCCAGTCGTTCTCCGGATCACTCCTCTGCCGACGCGGACGACCCGCGCTGTCGGCCGCGCTCGTGATCGGTGTCCTCGTGGCGGCGGGTGCGTGCAGCTCCGGCCCGCTGGTCGACACGAGATCTGCTGCGGCGCCGACCTCCACCGCCCGATCCACGACGTCGGTGTCGACGCCGACGCGGACCGAGGTGGCCGACCTGTTGCAGCGGCGCGCCCAGGCCCTGGTCGCGGGGGACGAGGCCGGCTTCGCCGCCACGGTGGCCGACCGTTCGACCGGGCCGGGCGAGCGACAGCTCGCCGCCTATCGGGCCGCGCGGTCGCTGCGGCTGGCCCGGTTCACACACGGGGCAGTGACGACCACGCCGGACCCCGACAGGCCGTCGGTGCGGGCGGAGGTCGAGGTCCGGTACCGCGTCGACCACCTCGACACCGCGGACCGCACCACCAGGGTGGCGTACGACCTCGTCCGCTCCGGCGGCGCCTGGGCCGTCGCCGCAGAGGGACCGGTCGGCACTGCGCCGGCGCCGCCGTGGCTCGCCATGCCCGGCCTCCGGGTGGTCCGCACGCCCCATGCCGTGGTGGCGGGCACCGTACCGGAGTCGCGGCTCGAGGAGCACGCCGCCGTCGTCGACCGCGCCCTGCCAGCCCTGGTGACCGGCTGGGACCGGGCCCCCCGCACCGTCCTCGTCCTCGCGCCCGGCACCCCGACCGAGGCGCACACCCTTCTCGGCCGCCCCGCCGGGGCAGGGCACAGCGGTGTGGCCGCGACCACCGAGGGCCCGACCGGACCCGACGGCAGGGCCACCGGCGACCGGATCGTCCTCGACCCGACCGCCTATGCCCGCCTGACGCCGGCGGGACGCGACGTCGTGCTCACCCATGAGCTCGTGCACGTGGCCGTGCGAGGCAGCGTGCCGGGGGGTGCCGCACTCTGGCTCGCCGAGGGATACGCCGACCACGTCGGGTACACGCGCTCCGACGTCCCGCCGGGACGGCTCCTCGAACCGCTGCTCGAAGAGGTCAGGGCCGGGCGGGGACCGGTGCAGCTGCCCACGGCAGGCGAGCTGGACCCGTCGACGTCGGACATCGAGGTCCCCTACCTTGCCGCCTGGCAGGCGGTCGAGCTGCTCGTGCAGCGCCATGGGGAGGATGCCGTCCGCCGGCTGATCGTGGCCTCGTCGTCGACGGGCACCGACGCCCAGGCGGAGGCCGCGACTGACCGGGCCCTGGGGAGCGAGCTGCGGACGACGCGAGCGGATCTCACTCGGGACTGGCGGGCACGCCTGGAGGACCTCGCCGGTTGATCCGTGTGCTGCCCTGCAGGAGCCGCCCGTCGTTCGCCGACCCACGCTGCGGAAGGGCCAGCGAGGCGGCGACGAGCGCCGCGACGAGCCAGAACTGGTTGTAGAAGGCCTGCTTGTTGACGAGGTTCACGACGGCGAGAGCGAGCGCCAGCCACCTCAGCAGCTCGGCGGTGTCGGGCTGACGGCGCCACACGGCATACGCGATGCCGGTGACGGCTCCGAGCATCGCCGCGCCGGTCACCGCGAAGGGCAGGGTCACCCCGTGCTCGTTGAGGGCGTAGAGGTACCAGGTGTTCGCGAAGCGGATGGGGTGGAACGTGAGCAGGGTCGTCACCGTGTCGTCGACGAACGCCGCCGGGTCGGCGAGCACCCACGGGAGGACGAGGACGGCGGCGAGCCCTCCGCTCGCAAGGGTCCGGCGCACCCCGAACGGGCGCCAGACGAGGAGCACCGGAGCGAGGAGCACCAGGTGTTGCTTGCTCGCGCACGCCATGGCAAGCGGGAGCACTGCCCACCACGCGTGGCCACGCCGCACGAGCACCGCCCACCACACGAGCGCGGCGGCCAGCACCGGCTCGGTCCACGCCTGGTCGACCTGGGTCAGGGTGCCCGGAGCGAGGACGAGCACCGCCGTCACCGCAGCGGCACGCTCGGCGCGTCCGTGCGCGAGAGCCCACAACCCGGCATAGAGCACGAGTGACCAGACGAGCACCGCCCACCGCACGTCCCCAGCCAGCCACCGGCCGGGCGCCGTCGTCACCGCCATCCACGGCAGGTAGGTGAACTGGTCCTGCACGCCCGGCGAGCCGGCCCACTGCTGCGTGTAGAGGTTCTCTCCGCGCCCGAGCGCGTCCGCTCCCTGCTGGAGGAGCACCCACACGTCGATCCTCGGCGCCCGGTCACCGAGGATCGTGAGGACGGCCATGACGGAGTGCGTGAGCAGCGCGAGCACGTATGCCGCCACGGCCGCCGTGCGTCCTGGTCGCGCGAGCAGCGCGGCGCAGCCGAGGCCGCCGGTCGTCAGCACTGCGAGCGCGGCAGTGAGCCACCCGCCGCGCAGATAGCTGAACAGCGGCACGGTGAGCGTGATGGCGACCGAGGCGACGACCACGGCGGGCGGGACCCACCGGGGCACGTCGATGCGGAGCCGCCGCGCCAGCCACCACACGAGGAGTGCCGTGCAGGTGGTCAGCGTGAGGACGATCGGCACCTCGAACCGCACGACACTCCACTGGAGGGCCGCGAACCAGGCGAGCCACGCGGCACCGAGGACGACTGCCGCGATCGAGGTCGTCCTGCGCCTCACCGACGGCCCGACGGGCGGCGCCGCGGCGGGCGCCGCCGCGCGTCCTGGGGCGGCGTCAGCCACCGTAGAGCGCGTCGACCTCGTCCTCGAAGTCGCGCATGACGACGTTGCGCTTGAGCTTCAGGGACGGGGTGAGGTGGCCGGACTCCTCGGTGAAGTCACCCTCGAGCAGGGCGAACTTGCGGATCGACTCGGCCTTGGAGACCGCGGTGTTGGCCTCGTCGACCGCACTCTGGATCTCACCGACCACGCGTTCGTCGGTGCGGGCGGCCGCGAAGGCGACGCCGTCGAGCCCGTGGTTGGCGGCCCACGACGGGTACATCTCCTCGTCGAGGGTGACGAGGGCGGCGATGTACGGCTTCCCGTCGCCGACGACGATGCACTGGCTGACGAGAGGATGGGACCGTAGGCGGTCCTCCAGCACTGCGGGAGCGACGTTCTTGCCCCCCGCGGTCACGAGGATCTCCTTCTTGCGGCCCGTGATCCGCAGGAACCCGTCGGCGTCGAGCTCGCCGAGGTCGCCGGTACGGAACCAGCCCTCGCGGATGGACTCGGCGGTTGCGGTGGCGTTCCCGCGGTAGCCCCGGAAGACGTTGACGCCGCGCAGGCACACCTCGCCGTCGTCGGCGACCCGCACGTCGACGCCCGGCAGGGGCAGGCCGACGGAGCCGATGCGCATGGCGCCCGGCCGGTTGACGGTGGCGGGCGCGGTGGTCTCCGTCAGCCCGTACCCCTCGAGAATCGTCACGCCGATGCCACGGAAGAAGTGCCCCAGGCGGGTGCCGAGAGGGGCGCCCCCCGACACCGCGTACTGCACCTTGCCGCCCATGGCCTCGCGCAGCCTGGCGTAGACGAGGCGGTCGAAGAGCGCGTGCCGCACCCGCAGGCCGAGCGGAACCGTCCCGGCATCCCTGGCCTCGGACCAGGCGACGGCGGTAGCGGCGGCCCCGGCGAAGATCCTCCCCTTGCCACCGGCCTCCGCCTTCTGCTCGGCCGAGTTGTAGATCTTCTCGAAGACCCGCGGCACGGCGAGGATGAAGGTCGGCTGGAAGGCCGCGAAGTCGTCCAGCAGCCCCTTGAGGTCCGAGGAGTGGCCCATGCGGACACCGGCGGTCACCGCAAGGACCTCGATGAAGCGGGCGAAGACGTGGGCCAACGGGAGGAACAGAAGCGTGGAGGCCCCGGCGGAGGCGACGACGTCGGCCAGCTCCTGGGCCGCGTTCTCGGCGAGGGTGAGGAAGTTGCCGTGGGTCAGCTCGACGCCCTTGGGGCGCCCGGTCGTCCCGGAGGTGTAGATCACCGTGGCCAAGGTGTTCCGGTCGAGACCCGCCCCCCGGGCGGCCAGCTCGGCATCATCCACCGTGCCGCTGTCGCCGCTGAGGGAGTCGATGTCCCCGTGGTCGATGACCCACACGTGGCGCAGCCGCTCCAGGCGCGACCGGCCCTCCTCGACGGAGGCGAGGTGCGCGGCGGTCTCGACGAGCACACCCACCGCACCGGAGTCGGCGAGGATCCACTCCACCTGCTCAGCGGACGAGGTCTCGTAGATGGGCACGGGGACCGCGCCGGCCGACCACAGGGCGAAGTCGGCGACGGTCCACTCGTACCGCGTTCGGCTCATGATGCCGACGGCGTCGCCCTGCTGGACACCGGCCGCGATGAGCCCCTTGGCGAGGGCCGAGACGTCCGCGGCGAACGTGGCGGCGGTGACGTCGGTCCAGCCGTCGGCGGAACGCACGGAGAAGGACACCCGGCCCGGCTCGGCACTCGCCCACCGCAGCGGCAGGTCCGCGAGGCTTCCCTCGGTCGTGGCAGGGAGGACGAGAGGTGTGGACTTCTCGTGCACGGTCCGGCTCCTTCGAGGGCTCGGCGGCGGTGGGACACCTCAACTGTAGGGCGCCGGGGGAGCGGTACCCTCCGTGCCATGGCCGACCGCACGCAGTCCTCCGTCGAGATCGCCGCCGAGCCCGCCGCGGTGCTCGACGTCATCGCCGACTTCGAGCGCTATCCCGAGTGGGCGGAGCAGGTCAAGGCGTGCACCGTGCTCAGTGAGGACGGGGACGGCTGGGCCGACCAGGTGGAGTTCACCCTCGACGCCGGTGCCATCAAGGACAACTACGTCCTCGAGTACGACTGGGACGTCACCGAGGACGGCACCGGGTCCGTGAGCTGGCACCTCGTTCGGGCCACGCTGCTCAAGGGTCTGACCGGGACGTATGCGCTGGCTCGGAGCTCAACGGGGACCACGGTGACCTACGACCTCGAGGTCGACCTCACCATGCCGATGATCGGCATGCTCAAGCGCAAGGCGGAGAAGCACATCATCAACACGGCCCTGACCGAGCTCAAGAAGCGCGTCGAGGGCTGAACGCCGACATGCCCCGAGTCGTCCTCGTCACCGGCAAGGGCGGCGTCGGCAAGACCACGACCGCAGCGGCGACGGCCGTTCGAGCCGCCCGGTCCGGCCTGCGGACGCTCGTCATGTCGACCGACGCCGCCCACAGCCTCGGCGACGCCCTCGACGTCGACCTGCGCACGGCCGTCACGTGGCGGGACAGCCACGAGGTCGAGACGCGTCTGCACGCCCTCGCCGTCGGTCCGCACACCGCGGTCGAGGCCGACTGGCGGGTGGTGCGCGACTACCTGCTCGGAGCGCTCGACGCGATGGGGGTGGACCCGGTCGTGGCCGACGAGCTCACCTCCCTGCCGGGAGCCGAGGAGGTGGCCACGCTGGCGGCCCTGGCCCATCAGGCGGACAGTGGCGACTGGGACCTCGTGGTCGTCGACTGTGCGCCGACTGCCGAGACCCTGCGGCTGCTCGGACTCCCGGAGGTGCTCGGCTGGCACCTCGACCGGCTCCTGCCGGCGCAGCGGCGGTTGCTCACCGTGCTCCGCCCTGCTGCCACCGCCGCCACCGGGGTCCCGCCCCCCGGGCCGGACGTCCTCGCCGTCCTCCGGGCCTGGCGGGAGCTCATGGTCGAGGTGCGGACGCTGCTGACCTCACCTCGAGCGAGTGTTCGGGTGGTCCTCACCCCGGAGCGGGTGGTCATCGCCGAGAGCCGCCGGGTGCTGACCTCGCTGTCGCTTCACGGGTATGCCGTGGACGCCGTCGTCGTCAACCGTGTCCTTCCGCCCGGACCCGTCGGCGACGAGGATCCCTGGTGGTCGGCCTGGACCACCGCACAGGCGGCGGGCCTGGACCGGGTCCGGGAGTCCTTCTCCGGCATCCCGCTCCTGCGCGCGCCCTACCTCTCGGGTGAGCCCATCGGGGCGCAGGCTCTGGCGGAGCTCGCCGAGGCCACGAGCGGCGACGCTGCCCCGGACCTCATGGCCGACGTCGACGTGCCGCGGATGCGGGTCGCGGCCGACGGTGCCGACTTCCTCCTCACCCTGCCCCTGCCCCTCGTCTCCGCGAGCCAGGTGGCGCTCTCCCGACGCGACGACGACCTCGTCGTCGAGGTGGAGGGGCAGCGGCGCCTCGTCACCCTGCCGTCGGTCCTGCGCCGATGCGTGGTCCAGGATGCGGAAGTGGGCGGGGGCGAGCTGCGAGTGCGGTTCGAGCGTGACGAGGAGCTGTGGGCGAGTGGGCGCTGACCGCTGGGACGAGAAGGTCGGCTCGGTGGCCGACGAGGCCGCACGGCTGCTCGAGAGCCTCCGTCGCTCGACGGGGGACGCGGCTCCGGCGACCCCTGCGCCCCCCGGGTCGGGACCCGAGGCCCCGGCGACCGACGGTCGGGGGGGCCGGCCCACCGGCGACTCCGTCGCGACGGCCGCCTCGGCGGCCGACTCGGCAGCCGGCCCGACTCAAGGCCCCGAGGGCGACGTGCCTGCCCACGAACCCTTCTGCGCCTGGTGCCCGCTGTGCCGGTCCGCGGCCGTGGTGCGCACGCTGAGCCCGGAGACCCTGGCCCGCCTGGCCGATCTCGCCGGCCTGGCCGCGACCGTCCTGGCGGACCTCGCGAGCACCCGCGCCGCCGCGACGACCGAGGGCGCACCGGGGCCGGTCGACCCCACGCCGGCGGCGGCGGCCGCAGGGCCGCGGCCGATCCCCGTCCATGACGCCGACGACCCGCAGGAGGGACCCCGTGGCTGACGGTTCGCTCGCCATCGGCATCGACATCGGCGGCACGAAGGTGGCCGGCGGGGTGGTCGATTCCGGGGGCCGGGTCCTTCGGCGGGCGCGCCGCGACACGCCACACCGCTCGACGAGCCCGCACGTCGTCGAGGACACGATCGTCTCGGTCGTCGACGAGCTGCTGGAGGCCGGCGGCGACGACATCGTGGCCGTCGGCATCGGGGCGGCCGGCTTCGTGGCCGCCGACCGGGCCACCGTGGTCTTCGCGCCGCACCTGTCCTGGCGCAACGAGCCGCTGCGCCAGGCCCTCGGCCAGCGCGTCCCCCTGCCGACGTTCGTCGACAACGACGCCAACGCCGCCGTCTGGGCCGAGCACCGCTTCGGCGCGGGGCGCGGCGAGAGCCACCTCGTCATGGTGAACCTCGGCACCGGCATCGGCGGCGGCATCGTCATCGGCGGACGGGTCATCCGAGGTCGGCACGGGATCGCGGGGGAGTTCGGGCACATGCAGGTGGTGCCGGACGGCATCCGCTGCGAGTGCGGAAACCGGGGGTGTTGGGAGCAGTACGCGTCCGGCAACGCCCTCGTGCGCGAGGCCCGGGTCCTCATGTCGGCGGGGAGCCCGGTCGTCTCGGACCTCTTCGACCGCGTCGGGGGCCGCCCCGAGGACCTGACGGGACCGGTCGTCACCGAGGCCGCCCGAGACGGTGACCCGCTGGCGAGAGAGCTCCTCAACGAGATCGGGCGGTGGCTGGGGATCGGCATGGCGGATCTGGCCGCCGCCCTCGACCCCGGGATGTTCGTCATCGGCGGTGGGGTGAGCGCCGCGGGCGAGCTGCTCCTCGGGCCGGCGCGCGAGGCGTTCCGCCGCCAGCTCACGGGCCGCGGCTACCGCCCGGAGGCGTCCATCGTCACCGCCGAGCTGGGGAACGAGGCGGGGCTCGTCGGAGCCGCCGACCTCGCGCGCGCCGACGCCGTGGCCGGGGTCGACGCGCACGGTGGCTGACCGTGCCGTGCCGGCCTTCCGGGTCGCGTCGTACAACACCCGCGACTTCCTGGACGACCACCGGCTCGCCGCCCGGATCGTGCGCGCGATCGACCCCGACGTCCTGTGTCTGCAGGAGGTTCCGAGGCGGCTCGGGGCCGGCACGCGAGTTGCCCGCTTCGCGCAGAGGTGCAGCATGGACTGGTCGGGTCGGCACCGCGGGAGCGGCGGCACGACGATCTTCACCTCGTCGCGCGTCGAGCTGCTGGAGTGCCGTCACAGCCGCCTCCCTGTGCGGTGGCCGGACCGCACCCGCGGCTACGCCGTTGCACGGGTGGCGTTGCCCGGCGGCGGCCGCCTCACCGCGGTGTCGATGCACCTGAGCCTCGACCCGAGGGAGCGGGTCGCGCACACCGAGCGGATCCTCGGCGGTCTCCCGGACGGGACGACCCTGGTGCTCGCCGGCGACCTCAACGAGGGCGACACCGGCGCGGCATGGCGGCTGCTCGATGTGCCGGAGCGGCTGCGCCCGGTCTCACCTGCGAGCCCGACGTACCCGGCACGCGCACCTCGCCGACGGCTCGATGTCGTCTTCGCCTCGCCGGCGCTGCGGGTCCTGCCCCACCGCGACGTGCTGGTCCCGGATGCCGTGTGGGCGCTGGCCAGCGACCACCGGCCCGTCTGGGTCGACCTCCAGCTCGACGCTGACGAGTGAGGCGCCGTCAGGGGCGGTCAGACCCGGGCGCCGTCGTCGTCGCTCGTGGGGTCGCGGTGTGACGGCTGGCGGAGGACGAGCAGCGCGAAGCCGACGAGGGAGACGACCACAGCCGCGATGAACCAGCGGGTGCTGTGGAACGGGCGTGCGAACACGACGTACAGGAGCATCAACGGGCCCGTGACGAGGCCGATGACCGCGCCCCAGAAGTGCAGGTCCTCCTGTGGCGGGAGCACCACCTCGGGCGGCTCGAAGTGGTCCTCCTCCGGCTCCACCTCGGCCGCCCGCCAGGCCGAGGCGGGCACGACGACATCGAGCGGCGCAGGGGTGACCCAGGGCGATGGCGGGGGAGCGGGCTCGAGCGGCTCCTCGGGTTCCTCGGCGTCTGCGTCGGCCCCCGCGCGCCGCTCGGCAGCCAGCTGCTGGTCCGGTTCGGTGGGCCGGACGTCGTCTGAAGGCGTGTCGTCGGCGGGTGTCGCGGGGCCGGCGGAGATCGGCGGCGGCGCGCTGCCGGCATCCGGTGCGGCGTCGACGTCCGGGTCATCGTCGACGCCATCGGGCAACGGCCCCTCCCAGCCAGCGACGATCGACGCGAACCGTGCGTCGACGTCGCGCTCGTCCATGTCACCGGGCCGCTCGGGCACGGGACCTCCTCGGTGTCTGGGGCTGCGGAGACGATCTTCGCACGCGCGTCCAGCGGACCGGCATTCCGAGGCGGTGGACTAGAGTTCGGGCGACGCGCAACGAAGGGTGGTCCGTTGTTCTACTGGGTGCTGAAGACGGTCATCCTCGGGCCGATCCTCCGCCTGCTCTTCCGGCCGTGGGTCGAGGGGTCCCAGCACATCCCCGAGACGGGTCCGGCCATCTTCGCGAGCAACCACCTCTCCTTCTCGGACTCCATCTTCCTTCCCCTCGTGGTGCCGCGCCGGATGACCTTCCTGGCGAAGTCCGACTACTTCACCGGCGAAGGACTCAAGGGGCGGATGACCGCTGCGTTCTTCAAGGGCGTCGGGCAGCTGCCGGTCGACCGGTCCGGCGGCCGGGCCAGCGAGGCGGCGCTGCGGTCCGGCCTCCGGGTCCTGCGTCGGGGTGAGCTGCTCGGGCTCTACCCCGAGGGGACCCGGAGCCCTGACGGCCGCTTGTACAAGGGCAAGACCGGCGTTGCCCGCATGGCGCTCGAGGCGGGGGTGCCCGTCCTCCCCGTCGCGATGATCGACACGGACAAGGCACAGCCCACGGGCACCAAGGTCCCCAAGCTCATCCGGGTGGGGGTGCGCATCGGGACGCCACTGGACTTCTCACGCTACGAGGGCATGGAGGGCGACCGGTTCGTCCTCCGGTCGGTGACCGACGAGATCATGTACGCGCTCATGGAGCTGTCCGGGCAGGAGTACGTCGACATCTACGCCAGTGCCATGAAGGACCGCATCGCCCGCGACAAGAAGAACCGGGCCAAGGAGGCGGCGGAGGCGGCCCATCCCGGGCGCGCGGTGTCGGAGCTCGAGGAGGCGCTCGACGCCGAGGGCCTCGAGGGGGACGCCGGTCCCGAGCGCCGCGCGAGCTGACGGGGACGAGCGCGCGTGGGTGTGCTGGGGCCGCGGTCCGCCCGGACCGGCCGGCGGGAGCCGGTCGTCGTGGAGTCGTTCCACCGGGGCCTCGACGTCTTCCGCCCGCTCGCCGCGCTGTATGCCGCCTGGCTGACCTGGCAGCGTCAGGACACCATGGTGCGGCCGTGGGTCGCCTGGCTCGTCATCGGCGTGATGGCCGCGTGGTCGGTCGGGCTGCTCTTCTACCGTCGGCGCACCGTGCGGGTCGTCGTCGTCGAGGTGACGATCGCTGCGGGGGGCATCCTCGCCACGATGTTGGCCGAGACGCCGGAGGCCATCGCCGCCGGACAGTTCACCATCCCGACCCTGTGGGCGGCCGGCTCGGTTGCCGGGGGAGCGGTGGTGGCCGGGGCCCGTGGCGGGCTCGCCGCCGCGGGCGTCATCGCGCTGGCCGACCTGGTCGAGGTCGGCACCGCGACGCAGTCGACCGTCCACAACATCGTGCTGCTCGTCCTCCTCGGTGGTCTCATCGGACTCGCCGTGGACCTGGCCCGACGTGGCCTCGAGGCGGAGGAGCAGGTGCTCCTCGAGCGAGAGCGGCTCCACGAGCGGGAGCGGATCGCCCGGGTCGTCCACGACGGGGTCCTCCAGTCGCTCGCCTACATCCACCGACGGGGAGCGGAGATCGGCGGTGAGGCCGCCGACCTCTCGGCTCTGGCGGCCGAGCAGGAGCGGTCCCTGCGGCGTTTCGTCTCCGGGACGGGGTCGCCGGACGTCTTCACGATCGGCCCGGACCTACGTGGCGTGGAAGGCGGCGAGGTCGACCTCCGGGTCGTGCTCACCGCGAGAGAGGGCCCGAGCCTCTCGGTGTCCGTGCCGGCGCACCCGGTCGTCGTCGACGCCCGCCTCGCGAGCGAGGTGGACGCGGCCGTCGCGGCTGCACTGGACAACGTCGCGAAGCACGCTGGTCCTGGCGCTCGGGCTTGGGTCCTTCTCGAGGGCGACTCCGCCGGCATCGACCTGACGATCCGTGACAACGGATCCGGCGCCGAGCTCGCCGACCTCCTCACGGCATCCGAGCGCGGACGGATGGGTGTCAGCGCCTCGGTGCGAGGTCGGATCGAGGACCTCGGCGGCTCCGCCACGTGGACGACACGGCCGGGAGGCGGGTGCATCGTCCGGATGACGGTTCCCCGCCCCGCCCCGGAGCGCCGATGAGCGACCACGAAGCGCCGACCGTCCTCGTGGCCGACGACCACCCCTTGTGGCTGTCGGCCCTGGAGCGCGACCTCGTGGCCCACGGCTTCAGGGTCGTCGCGACGGCGACTGATGGTCCGGGCACGGTCCGACGGTCCCGGGCCACCCGCCCGGACGTGCTGGTGCTCGACCTCAACCTGCCGGGGATGCGCGGGGACGAGGTGTGCCGGGCGATCGGGGACCTGCCCACCCGGGTGCTCATCCTCTCGGCGAGCGGTGAGCAGCACGACGTGCTGGCGGCGATCAAGGCGGGAGCCACCGGCTACCTCGTGAAGTCGGCCTCCGCGCACGAGATCGTCGACGCCGTGGGCGCCACCGCCCGGGGCGAGGCCGTCTTCACTCCCGGCCTCGCCGGACTCGTGCTCGGCGAGTTCCGCAGGATGGCCGCGGGGCCAGACCCGGCCGACGCGCTCGACCCGGCTGCCGCGCCGCCGAAGGGGCGTCCTCCGCCGATGCCGGAGCTCACCCCGCGCGAGATCGAGGTGCTCCGGCTCGTTGCGACCGGCATGTCGTACAAGGAGATCGCCGCCGAGCTGTTCCTCTCGCACCGCACGGTGCAGAACCACGTCCAGAACACGTTGGGGAAGCTGCACCTGCACAACCGCGTCGAGCTCGTGCGCTTCGCGCTGGCGCGCGGCCTCGAGGACGACCCCGGCCCCTGACCCCGACCCCCGGCTCCCGTCCCGCTGCGCCTCCGCCTCCCCGACTTCGTCTGTGAGGATGCGTCGAAACGCCGCGTCGGCCGGTGTGTTCCGGCATCCTCACAGACGAAGTCGGGAAGGTCGCGGTGGGGGGCGGACGGCATACCGGCATACGGGCGTCCAGGAGGCCCATGTCGCCTGGACCTATCCTTGATCCTCGTGAGCACGACCACCCCACCGGAACCCCGCCAGCGCATCGCCGCCGGTGCCGACCTGCCTGCTTCCCAGCAGCCGGTCTGGCCGGACCGGGCCGCGCTCGACGAGGCGGTGTCGACGCTGGCGAGCTACCCGCCGCTGGTCTTCGCCGGTGAGTGCGACGTGCTGCGCCAGCGCATGGCGTCGGTGGCTCGTGGGGAGGCGTTCGTGCTCCAGGGCGGGGACTGCGCCGAGACCTTCGCGTCCGCGACCGCCGACAACATCCGCGACCGGGTCAAGACGATCCTCCAGATGGCCGCGGTGCTGACCTACGGGGCCTCCGTGCCGGTGGTCAAGGTGGGCCGGATGGCCGGTCAGTACGCCAAGCCGCGGAGCAGCGGTGAGGAGACCCGGGAAGGCGTGACGCTGCCCGCCTACCGCGGCGACATGGTCAACGACTTCGACTTCACCCTCGCCGCCCGCACGCCCGACCCGCAGCGCCTGGTCCGGGCCTACCACGCGAGCAGCGCCACCCTGAACCTCGTCCGCGCCTTCACGACGGGCGGCTTCGCGGACCTGCGGCACGTCCACGACTGGAACCGGGGCTTCGTCGCGAATGCTGCCAACGTCCGGTACGAGCGGCTCGCGAAGGACATCGACAAGGCGATGAAGTTCATGCAGGCGTGCGGCGCCGACTTCGAGGCGATGCGCACGACGGAGTTCTTCTCGGCCCACGAGGCCCTCGTCCTCGACTACGAGCGCCCGATGACGCGGGTGGACTCCCGCACCGGCGAGCTCTACGTCACGTCGGGACACTTCGTCTGGGTCGGCGAGCGGACCCGCCACCTCGACGGCGCCCACGTCGACTTCGTGGCCTCCGTCCGCAACCCCGTGGGCGTCAAGGTCTCCGCCGACGCCGACACCGACGACCTCCTGCGGATCATCGACAAGGTCGACCCCGACCGTGAACCGGGCCGCCTCACCTTCATCACGCGGATGGGCGCGGGGCGGATCCGGGAGGCACTCCCGACGATCGTCGAGAAGGTCACCGCCTCGGGCGCCTCCGTGACGTGGGTCTGCGACCCCATGCACGGCAACACCTACGAGTCGGCCTCCGGGTACAAGACGCGCGACTTCGACGACGTCGTCGAGGAGGTCGAGGGCTTCTTCGAGGTGCACCGCGGCCTCGGCACGGTCCCCGGGGGCATCCACGTCGAGCTCACCGGAAACGACGTCACCGAGTGCATCGGGGGGTCGGAGAAGATCCTCGACGCCGACCTCAACCTGCGCTACGAGTCGGTGTGCGACCCCCGGCTCAACCACCAGCAGAGCCTGGAGCTGGCGTTCCTCGTCGCCGAGATGCTCAACGAGGACTGACGGCGAGATGGCCGCGTATGCCGCAGACCTCCTCTCCGACACCCTGACCCGCCCCACCGCCGCCATGCGCGCGGCGATGGCCGGTGCCGACGTGGGTGACGACGTCTTCGGGGAGGACCCCACCGTCTCGGCCCTCGAGGAGCGCGTCGCCGCGCTCCTCGGCCACGAGGCCGGCCTCTTCTCGCCGACGGGGTCGCTCGCCAACCAGCTCGGGGTGCGCCTGCACGTCGCCCCGGGCCAGGAGCTCGTCGCCGACCAGCAGGCCCACGTCCTGCGGGCCGAGCTGGGCGCCGCAGCGGCCTTCTCCGGCATCACCAGCCGGTCCTGGCCGTCGGAGCGAGGGCTGCTCGACCCGGCGGGCCCGATGTCCCTCGTCACGACGGGCGTCGGGCCCTACCAGGTCGAGACGGCTCTCGTGGTCGTGGAGAACACCCACAACTTCGGCGGTGGGACGGTGCAGCCCATCGAGGCGATCTGCGAGGTGCGTTCTGCCACGGAGCATCTCGGCGTGGCGATGCACCTGGACGGTGCGCGGCTGTGGAACGCCCACGTCGCGAGCGGAGTGCCGCTCGCCGCCTACGGCGAGCAGTTCGACACCGTCAGCGTCTGCCTGTCCAAGGGGCTCGGCGCCCCGGTGGGTTCGGTGCTCGTCGGCTCGGCCGAGCGGATGGGCGAGGCGCGCGTGTGGCGCAAGCGCTACGGCGCGGGAATGCGGCAGGTCGGCATCCTCGCCGCAGCCGGTCTCTACGCCCTGGACCACCACCTCGAGCGGCTGTCCGACGACCACGCGCGCGCGGCCCGCTTCGCCGCGGCCTGCGCCGAGTCGGCACCCGGAAGCGTGGAGCCCGGCACGGTGCAGACCAACATCGTCGTCCTCGACGTCGGCGTGGTGGGTTGGGATGCACCGCATTTCGTCGCCTCCCTCCTCGACGACGGCATCCGCACGTATGCCGTCGGGCCGGGTCGGGTGCGCGCCGTCTGGCACCTCGACGTCGACGACGCGGGGACCACCAGGGCGATCGATGCGACGACCCGGCTGCTCGCCAAGCGCAGCGACTGATATCGCCAGGCGCAAGCCACTGATCTCCGGCGGTCCGGGCGGGCTCAACCCAGGACCATTCCCCCGCATCGCCGATCCGGCTAGCCTCGAGCCAGGAGGCGGTGCCGCATGACCGACGGGCAGGACGCGAAACCACGGCTTCCGCCACGCTGGTTCGTCCGCTTCGCGTGGTACGTCCATCGGGGCCTCTACCGCGCGACCCGCGGCCGCGTGGGCCTGTGGCGTCCGAAGCCCGACCGCTGGGGCACCCTGCGCCTCACGACGGTCGGACGTCGCTCCGGCCAGTCGCGCAGTGTGATCCTCGGGTACGTCCAGGACGGGAGCAACCTCGTCACGTTGGCGATGAACGGCTGGGCCGACGGTGAGCCGGCGTGGTGGCTGAACCTGCAGGACCACCCGACGGCCGATGTCGAGCTCGCGGACGGCCGGTGCACCGTCGCCGGTCGCGCCGCACAGGGCGAGGAGCGCTCTCGCCTCTGGGCCAGGTGGCGGGAGATCGACCCGAAGCTGGACGCCTTCGCCGCGCTGCGCTCCTCCGAGACGGCGGTGGTGGTCCTCGAGCCCGTCACGCCACCTGCTCCGCGCTGAACCAGGCGGTCCGTCCCACGCCGCACTCACACGTCGTGGTGCAGCGCCTCGACCGGAGGGTCCTCCGCGGCCGTCGCCGTCGGGTCGCGCGACGTCGACCGCAGCTCCACGAGGTACATCGCCGCGACGACGAGCGCGCCGCCGACGAGCATCCGGCGGGTGAGGTCCTCGCCCCCGAGGACGACCGCGAAGAAGGCGGCGAAGACCGGCTCCATCGCCATGACGATCGCCGCCCTCGTCGCGGTGAGGTGGGCCTGCGCCCAGGTCTGGGCCCACAGGGCGAGCGCCCCCGCGGCCAGCGCCATGTACAGGAGGGAGGCCCACTGACCACCATCACTGGGAAGCGTGAGCCCGTCGGGTACCGCCGCGACCGACGTGACGACGGTGATGACCCCCGCTTGGACCGTCGCGAGGCCGACGGCGGCCCGTGGGGTGGACCAGCGGCCGAGCGCGACGATGTGGCCGGCATACAGCACGGCGGCGACCAGGGTGAGCGCCTCGCCGAGCCCCACGGCGAGGCCTTGCAGCGAGAGCAGCGCGATCCCGGCGGTCGCGAGCGCCACTGCGCCCCAGGTGACGGGAGCGACGTGGTCGCGCAGCACCACGGCCGCGAGCAGGGGCGTGAGCACGACGTAGGTGCCGGTGATGAAGCCGGAGACGGAGGCGTCGGTGTGCTGCAGGCCCATGGTCTGGAGCACCTGGGCGAGGCCGTAGAGCACGCCGAGCACGACCCCCAGCCGCAGCTCACGTCGGCTCAGCGCCAGGGTCTGGCGCCGGAACAGGAGGAACATCACGACGGCGGCGATGCCGAAGCGCACGGCGAGGAAGTCAGCCGGCGGCACGCTCTCGACGAGGTCCCGGATGAGGAAGAACGTGGAGCCCCAGACCGCGGTCACGCCGAGGAGCAGCGCGGTGGCGAGCCGGGCACGCCCGGGGGGAGCCGACACGACTCGTCAGACGATCGTCACGGTGACGGTGCTGCCCTTGGGCGCCTGGCCACCCGCGGGGTCCTGCAGGCGGACCGTCGCGAAGAAGCCGCCCAGGGCCCGTTGCACATTCACCGTGAACCCCGCCGCCTCGAGGATCCGGCGGGCTTCCTCCACCTGCTGGCCCACGACGTTGGGCACGTCCACGAGGACGGGCCCCTTGGACACGACGAGCCGCACGGTGTCGCCGCGGAAGAGGGTGCCGTCCCGCGGCTCCTGCCGGATGACGCCGCCCGCGGGGACGGTGTCGCTGTTCTCCTGCGTCCCCGAGTCGACCTTGAGCCCCAGCTCCTTGAGTGTGCGGGCGGCGCCCTTGGCGTCCTTGCCCGTGAGGTCCGGGACCTCGATCGGCTTGCGGCCCTTGCTGACGGTCAGCGCGACCGCCGTCCCCTTCTTGAGGCTGGCGCCGGGCCCGGGCTTCGCCGACACGACCTGCCCCTGGGGGACCTTCTCGTTGAACGCCTCGCTGACCTTCCCGACCTTGAGGTTGACCCCCGTGATCCGGGCCCGTGCCTCGGCGAGGGTCATGCCCACCACCGGCGGGACGGCATACCGCTCCGGACCCTTGGAGACGACGAGGCTCACCTCCGTCCCACGCTGCACCGTCCTCCCGGCAGCGGGGTCGACCGACACGACCTGCCCGGCTGGGACCTTCTCGTCGAACGTCTCGGACACGGACGGCTGCAGGGATGCCGCCCGCACGGCCTGGACGGCCTCCGCCTGGGCGCGACCCACCACCGAGGGAACGGTGGCGGTGGCACCCGGACCCAGGATGAAGAACCATGCGGTGAGGGCCGCCACCAGGGCCGAGCCGACGAGGGCCGGCCACCAGCGGCGGGGACGCCGCTGAGGACCGGCGACGACGACGCCCTCGAGCGGCGGCGGGGGGATGCTCATGGCCGTCGTGTCCGACCGAGGACGCGTCACGACACCGGTCGCAGCGCCGGAGGCTCGTTGGCCGGTTCCGTGCAGCGGCAGGGCCGCGGTCGACGTGGGGACGGACGCGGCGGCCGCCGCGGCCGCTCCCTCGGGTCGGGCGTCGAGGGCCTCGAGGCTGAGCGTCGTCCTGGTCCGCCGCACCAGGGCGAGGAAGGCGGCGGCGTCCGCCGGCCGCTGGTCGGGGTCGCGCGCCGTCGCGACGGCCACCAGCTCGTCGAGCTCGGGCGGCAGCTCCGGCACCCGGGCAGAGGGCACGGGTACCCCTCCGTGGACGTGCTGGTAGGCGACGTGGATCGCCGTGTCACCGGTGAACGCCTTCGTGCCGGTGACCATCTCGAAGAGCACGAGCCCTGCCGCGTAGACGTCGGAGCGGGGGTCCGCGATACCGCGCTCGACCTGCTCAGGGGAGAGGTAGGCGACCGTCCCGAGGAGCAGCCCTGAAGAGCTCGTCATGGTGTGGCTCGACACCGCGCGGGCGAGCCCGAAGTCGGCCACCTTCACCGTGCCGTTCGTGTTGAGGATGACGTTCTCGGGTTTGACGTCGCGGTGGATGAGTCCCTTGGAGTGTGCCTCGGCGAGGGCGAGGAGCACCGGCTCCAGGACGTCGAGGGCGGCACGGGGGCTGAGCGGCCCTTCGGCCCGCAACACCTCCCGCAGCGTCTGCCCCGGGACGTACTCCATCGCGAGGAAGACGTTGCCGTCGTCCTCCCCCTGGTCGAAGACGGCCACGACGTTGGGGTGGGACAGCGACGCCGAGGAGCGCGCCTCACGTCGGAACCGGGTGACGAAGCTCTCGTCGTGGACGAGGTGCGCGCGCATCACCTTGAGCGCGACCTCGCGGTCGAGGCGCTCGTCGACGGCGAGGTACACCGTGGCCATCCCGCCGTCGGCGATGCGACGCAGCACGCGGTAGCGGCCGTCGAGGGTGCGCCCGATGAGCGCGTCGCCGGAGGATGGCACCGTAGGAGTGTACGTAGGACCGCTCACCCGCCCTCTCCCGTCCGTTGCGGCTCACGTGCTCCTCGAGTGGAATGCCGTGGGCGCTGTGTCGCTCGTTCCCGCGGCGTCCGCCTGGCCATCCGTGGGTCCGGCAGTGACAGATGCGATAGGTGTGACAGATGTGATGTCTGAGGTGAGGTTACCGCCCGGCATCAAACCCCTGGTGGACCTTGCCCCGGCACCACCTCCGCCGTGTCCCCGGCGCTGTGGCACCCTGTGGCTCGTGAGCGAACAACCGCCGGGCGCCCCGGGCGGCGAACCGGATGTCGAGTCCCTCGTGGGCGAGTGGCTGACGTTTCCCGACCTCGCCGACCGGCTCGGCGTCCCACTCTCCAGCGTGCGTCGCTTCGTCGAGGACCGCGAGCTCCTCGCGCACCGTGTCGGGGAGCGGCGGGTCCTCGGCGTGCCCGCGGGGTTCGTCGACAGCGAGGGGCCCCTGCACGCCCTCAAGGGCACCTTCACGGTGCTCGCGGACGGAGGGATGTCCGACGAGGAGATCCTCCGGTGGCTGCACACCCGCGACGAGACGCTGCCGGTTCCCGGGACGCCCCTCGACGCCATCCGGGCCGGGTTCAAGACCGAGGTCCGTCGCCGCGCCATGGAGGAGGCCTTCTAGGCGCTCACACCATCGGGGCGGGAGGCGGCCTCGTCGGCAGCCGGACGCGCCCGTCGGACCTCACGCCGTGCGCGCGGTCGCCACGTCCACGAGGTCGACCAGTGCCGAGGCGGCGTCCGGGTCCAGGGTGGATGCCGTCGCAACGGTCTCCCGGGCCGAGTCGGCCAGGCGGGTGATCTCTTCCTCGACGACGGCGACCGCCCCCGAGGCCTCGATGAGCAGGCGCAGCTCCTCCACCTGGCCGGCCCTCAGGTCGGGGCGTCCGACGAGCGCCTCGATCCTCGCTCGACCCGAGGCGCCGGTCCCCGCGAGGGCATGGGCCAGGAGGACGGTGCGCTTGCCCTCTCGCAGGTCGTCGCCCGCCGGCTTGCCCGTCTGCTCGGGATCACCGAACACGCCGAGGAGGTCGTCGCGCTGCTGGAAGGCGCGGCCGAGGGCCACTCCGTAGCGTGAGAGCGCCCGAAGACCCGGTTCGTCGAGGCCACCGGTCGTCCCCCCGATCAGCAGCGGGTGCTCGACGCTGTACTTGGCACTCTTGTAGAGGATCACCCGGTCGGCTCGGGCGACCCGCGCGTCGTCGGCGAGGTTCCGCCAGGGCCGCATGGACTCCACGACGTCGAGGAACTGGCCGGCCATGAGCTGGGTGCGCATCCGGTCGAACACCGCCCGTCCCCGGGCCAGGTCGGCCTCGGGCAGCCCGCAGGTCGAGTACACCGCGTCGGTCCACGTGAGGCAGAGGTTGCCGGCGAGCACCGCCCCGGCAAGGCCGAACCGGTTGGCGTCACCGTCCCAGCCCCGCTCCGCGTGATGCCGCGCGAGCGCGCGGTGAGTGGCCGGCATCCCACGCCTGGTGTCGGAGTCGTCCATGACGTCGTCGTGGATGAGCGCCGCCGCCTGGAACAGCTCCATCGCGCTGGCGAGCCGGACGAGGGCGGGGGAGTCGGGACGGCCCGCGGCCCGGTGACCCCAGTAGAGGAAGGCGGCGCGCAGCCGTTTCCCGCCACGGAGCAAAGCGGTGACCGCGGCGAGCAGGTCGTCCACGTCGGCGCCCAGCTCGGCGAGCACCGCGCGCTGGGTCGCGAGCTCCGCGTCGAGACACTCCTGCACCCGTCGCCGCAGGTCGGCGGTGTCGAGCGGGCTGGGCACAGGAACCTCCTCGGGAGGCCGCCCGGGAGGCGGTCGGATCGTGGCTGGCCCGAGCCTACGGCGTGGGCGCTGGGTTACCCTCACCGCCATGGCGCACCACGGCGGAGGGGGACGGCCCGAGCACCTCGTCGCCTCGATCCCGTGGCGCCTGGCGCAGGAGCGGCCGTCGATCAGCTTCGAGTTCTTCCCGCCCCGCGACGACGAGTCCGAGGCGCAGCTGTGGACCGCGATCCGCCAGCTCGAGCGGCTCCGGCCCGCGTTCGTGTCCGTCACCTACGGCGCGGGCGGCACCACGCAGGACCGCACGGTCCGGGTCACCGGCCGGATCGCCGACGAGACGTCGCTGACCCCGCTCGCCCACCTCACCTGCGTCGGCGCCTCGGTGCGGCAGGTGCGCCAGGTCGTCGGGTCGTACGCCGCATCGGGGGTCCGCAACATCCTCGCCCTGCGGGGTGACCCGCCGGGCAACGTGCGTGGGCCCTGGGCGCCGCACCCTGAGGGGCTCGACCACGCCGACCAGCTGGTGGCGCTCATCCGGGGGCTCGGCGACTTCACCATCGGCGTCGCTGCCTTCCCCGACGTCCACCCCGACAGTCCCCACCTCGACCACGACGTCGAGGTGCTGGTCCGCAAGGCGGATGCCGGGGCGACCTTCGCGATCACCCAGATGGTCTTCGACGCCGACTCCTACCTCCGGCTGCGCGACCGGGTCGCGCTCCGGCGCGACCTTCCGATCACGCCGGGCCTGATGCCGGTGACGAACCTCCGACAGATCCACCGGATGTCCGAGCTGATGGGCACCCCGCTGCCGCCGGCGGTCGTGGCCCGGCTCGAGGCGGTCAAGGACGACCCGGCAGCCGTGCGGGCGGTCGGTGTCGACATCGCGACCGAGCTGGGTCAGCGGATGCTCGACGAGGGCGCGCCCGGCATCCACTTCATCACGATGAACAGGTCGACGGCGACGCGCGAGGTGTTCGCGCGGCTCCGGCTCTGACCGACTCGGGTCAGTACGTCGGCGCCGCCGGCTCGCCGAAGAACTGCTCGAGCGTGTGCCATCCCCCACGGTGGTACCCGGCGGACAGTGCACCACCGACGAAGCGCAGGTGCCACGGCTCACTGTTGTAGCCGGTCCACGAGGTGTAGCCGCTCTCGTACCTGATGACGAAACCGAACCGCCAGGCGTTCCGCTTCAGCCACGCGCCCTGCGGCGTGGAGCCGATGCACGTGTAGGAGCTGCACGAGGCGTTTCCCACCGGCGCCACGTCGAGACCCAGTCCGGTCTGGTGCTCGCTGTAGCCCGGTCGGGCGATCCAGACGTCGGCGTACGCCTGACCGTGCGTCGACACCCTGTTCCAGTAGACCGAGTACTGGGTCGAGTACGAGCGGTACCCGCTCGCGATCGACATCCGGCCGGCGCCCTCGGCGCGGGCCGCGGAGAACATCGTGGCCACCGCCGCCGCCGCGTCGGACCGGAGTCGCTGCCCGTTGGGGTAGGAGACCGACGGCACGACGAGGGAGGACGGGAGATAGGTCTTGGGCGAGAGGGGGTTCCGCTTGTTGACGAGCACCCAGAGGCTCGAGGCCGCGTCAATGCTCCGACAGCTGGTCAGCGACCCGACAGTGCTGCGGACCGATGCCTCGCCACCGAGGAGGACGACGCTGGTCACCGACGCGGCGAGGAGCGAGGGACGGACCGACTCCGGAACGCAGTAGGGCTGGGAGTAGAACAGTGGCCGCTTCGTTCGACCGGCGAGGAAGCCGCCGGCCAGCGCGTCCACGAAGCCGCGTCCGGTGGCGACGTGGGCCGACCCCGTCGACAAGGACGGAAACGCCAGGCGGTTGATCTGCGCGGCGGCGGCGTACCGGTCCGCGCCCGAGGCGCGGCTCACTGCCGTGGCTCCTAGCAGGCCGCGCAGCTGGGCCTCGATCCCGCTCGAGACGGACACCGGTCCGCCGACGACGGTGACCGATGTCAGGCCCAGGTCGCGGATGAGGTCGACCGTCGTCGCGGGCAGGGTGGTGGCACTGCCGTCGACCGTGAGGAGCGGCGCCCGCCGGGAGGCGGCGGCCACCCCGCCCACGAGCGCGTCGGTCCATGCGGTGCCGGTGGCGATCCACGCCGTGGTGACCTCCCCGGCCGGGAAGGCGTGCCGCACGAGCGCCTGAGCCGTGAGGTAACGCGTGGCCCCGGCCACCCGCTGGACGGTGGCAGCGTATGACCGAGCTTGGCTCAGCACGGCATCCGAGATCGAGGCTGTCGACCCGACGACCACGATGGCGTCCGGCGAGAGCCGGGCGAGCTCGGTCGCGACGTCCGGGGGGATGCCGTCCGGCCGGGTGAGCAGGACCGCGCCGCCTTGCCGGACCGCGGCAGGTGTCGCGCTGAGCGACTCCCACGGAGAGGTTCCGGAGACGAGGTACACGACCGGGGCGGTCGTGCCGAGTGGAAAGGCTGCCCGGCTCGCGGCGGCGGACATGGCGTACCGGTCGGCCCCGGTGATGCGTGAGACGGACGGGGCGGCGACAGCGGCCACCGTGGGCGCCCCGCCCGCGGGCGCGGACATGGCGCTCGGCGGCGTCGCGGTGCCGAGGACGACCCCGGCCGTCGCGAGGGCGACCGCCAGCAGTGGTGTGGATCTGCGTCGCATGGGGCGAGGGTGGCACATGTCGGGGGCCGCTGTGCGGGTGACGGACTGGGTTGTGTTCGGCGAGACGAACCTCGTCAGGCGACGTCCATCGGATGCCCGCCGGTGATCCTTATGAGCTCGTCGTAGGTCGTCGCGAAGACCGAGTGGCTGTGCCCCGCGGCGGCCCACACGGTGTCGTAGCGGCCGAGCGTGACGTCGATGATCGTCCGGATGGGGCGGGGGTGTCCGACGGGGGCGACGCCGCCGATGGAGAACCCCGTGTGGGTGCGCACGAAGTCGGGGTCGGCCTGGGCGACCGAGGCGAGGCCGGCGAGGTCCGCGACCTTGTCCACGTCGACTCGGTGCCCGCCGGAGGCGAGGACGAGGAGCGGCTCGGTGTGCCCCTCGTGCGTGGTCGCGACGAAGACGAGGCTGTTGGCGATCTCCGCGGGGGACACACCGAGCGCCTCGGCGGCCGCGCGGGCGGTGCGCACGGCGTCGGGCAGGTGGCGCACCTCTGGAGTGATGTGGTGCAGGGAGAGCGACTCGAGCACGGCCCGGACGCCGGGGTGACCGGAGAGGTCACGCAGCGGGACCGGGTCGCCGGGCTCGAGGGTCATGGCGTCAGCGTAATGAGCCGGCACGGGGGTTGACCGGAGGTCGGGGGAGCACGCTAAGGTTGCTGGTGATCGAACACATGTTCGAAGCCGGGGCCACCCGGCGCCCGTCCCGGCCCGACCGCACCCGGACGGGGCCGCCAGCGGTCGAGGGAGGTCGTCATGGTCCGTCGCCACGACGAACCCGTCACCGTCCGGACCGTCACGGGCGGAGCGACCGACGGGGGGACCACTGCCGGCGGTGAGGACCGCGACGGCCGAGCCACCGACGACGGCCCGCGCGACTTCGTGTGGCGGGGCCGTCGCTACACCGTGTGCGCGGTCCTCGCCTCCTGGCAGGAGCGCCGCGCGTGGTGGCGTGAGGTCGGTGACCACCCGGCGGTGCCGGGCCTGCCGAGCCCGGGGCGCCGGGTCTGGCGGGTCGAGGCGCGCCCGCCGTCCGGGACGGCCGGGGTCTTCGACCTCGGCCGCGACGACGACCACTGGATCCTCCTTCGAGCCCACGACTGACCGGAGTTCTCCCCATGAGCCACGCCGCCACCGCCCTCGACCTCCTCGACCGCTCCCGTGAGTCGCTGACCAGCGGGTATGCCGCATCCGTCGCGTCTGCGCGCTACCTCGCCGCCTCGCTCGCCGCGCTGCGGGCCGGCGCCGCGCTCGTCGCCGCCCGGGCCGCGACCTCTCCGGGTGCCGGGCTCGCCTCGGGCAGTGACGGGCCCCACGACGTGTGGGCGCTCACCGCCCGGGTCGCACCCGAGCTCACCGAGTGGGCGGGGCGGTTCGCCGCGGCGACCGGGCAGCGGGTCGGTGTCGAGACCGGCCTGGTCAGGGTCACCGCACGCGAGGCCGACGACCTGCTGCGCGACGCCGAGACCTTCGTCGACCTCGCCGCCGGCCGCCTCGGGGTGCCTCCGGTCTCCCGTCCGCATCGGCTGGTCCCCGTCCGCTCGGCCTGAGGCGGCTGGACGCCATGGACGGGTTCGCGCACCTCCACGTCGCCTCGGGGTTCTCGATGCGCTACGGCGCCTCGATGCCCGAGGACCTCGTCGAGCGCGCCGCCGCCCACGGCCAGGAGGCCCTCGCGCTCACCGACCGCGACGGTCTCTACGGCGCGATCCGGTTCGCGACGGCCTGCGGACGGGCCGGCATCGCACCGGTCCTCGGCGTCGACCTCGCCGTCGAGGCGCTCGGTCAGGAGGGGGATGCCGTGCCACGGCGCCGGCGGACCCCCGTCCGGGGCGGGGCGATCGTCGACCCGCGCCGGCCACGGGTGACCGTGCTCGCCCGCGGCCGGGCCGGTGGCACCGCGCCGGGGGTCGGCTGGGCGGCGCTGTGCCGGCTCGTCACCGAGACCCACCTGCGCGGGGAGCGCGGCATCCCCGTGACGACGCCCGACCTGCTCGCCCGGTGGGCGGGCGCCGACCAGGAGGACCCGGGGCCCAGCCGCCTGCTCGTGCTCCTCGGTCCCGACTCCGACGTCGGCCGCGCCGCCCTCGTCGGCCGCCGGGACCGGGCCCGCCACCTCCTCGCGGCCTGGCAGGCGCTCCTGCCCCGTGACGGTCTCGCCGTCGAGGTCGTCCTGCACGGCGGCCCCGACGGCACCCCCGGGTCCCGCTCGCACGCGGCGCGCCTGCTCGCCCTGGCCGACGCGGCCGGCATCCCCGCCGTGCTCACCGCGGCGGTGCGCCACGCCGAGCCCGAGCAGGTGCGTACCGTCGACCTCCTCGACGCCGCCCGGCGGCTCGTCGTCCTCGACTCCCGTCACCTCGACCGGGTCACCGACGCCGGCCACCTCGCGAGCACCGCCGCGATGGACGCGACCGCGCTCGAGGTCACCGCCGGCGACCGGGCCCGCGCCGACCGGCTCGTCGCGATGACCGCGCTCGTCGCGCGGGAGTGCACCCAGGAGGCTCGGCACGACCTCGGCATCGGGGCGGTCCACCTCCCCGAGGCGGAGATCCTCGGCATCGCCCCTGGCACCGACCCCATGAAGGTCCTCGCGCAGCGCTGCCGAGCCGCCGTCGGGTGGCGCTACCCCGAGGTGGGGGAGGCGGAGCGGCAGGTGGTCCTCGACCGCCTCGACGAGGAGCTCGGGGTCATCGCGACCCTCGGCTACCCGACGTACTTCCTCACCGTCGCCGAGGTCACCGACCTCATCCGGGCCCGCGGCGTACGCGTCGCGGCCCGCGGTTCGGGCGCGGGCAGCCTCGTCAACCACCTCCTCGGCATCAGCGGTGTCGACCCCATCCGCCACCGTCTCCTCATGGAGCGGTTCTGCTCCCCGCTGCGGGCCGAGCTGCCCGACATCGACGTCGACGTCGAGTCGGCCCGCCGCACCGAGATCTACGAGGCCGTCCTCGACCGCTTCGGCGGCGAGCGGGTCACCTGCGTCTCGATGATGGACACCTACAAGGTGCGCCACGCGGTGCGCGACGTCGGTGCCGCGCTCGGGCTCCCACCGGTCGAGGTCGACGAGATCGCCAAGGCGTTCCCGCACATCCGTGCCAAGGACGCCCGGCACGCCATCGCCGACCTGCCCGAGCTGCGCAGTCGCGGGCTCGACAGCCCGCGGCTCGCGGTGTTCTTCGACCTCGTCGAGGCGCTCGACGGCCTGCCGCGACACATCGCCCTCCACCCGTGCGGGATCGTCCTGTCCAACTCCGGGCTCCTCGACCGCACCCCCGTCGAGGCGAGCTGGCTCGGCTTCCCGATGAGCCAGTTCGACAAGGACGACGTCGAGACCCTGGGCTTCCTCAAGCTCGACGTCCTCGGCATCCGGATGCAGTCGGCGATGGCGCACGCCGTCGCCGAGGTCGAGCGGGTCTCGGGGGAGCGGGTCGACCTCGACGACGAGGCGCAGGTGCCCCACGACGACCCCGCGACCTACGAGCTCATCCGCACCACCCGCACGCTCGGCATGTTCCAGATCGAGAGCCCAGGACAGCGCGAGCTCGTCGGCAAGCTCGGGCCGAACCGGTTCGGCGACCTCGTCGTCGACATCTCGCTCTTCCGGCCCGGGCCGGTGAAGTCCGACATGATCACGCCCTTCCTCAACAGCAGGCACGGCTGGAGCGAGCGGCAGTTCCTCCACCCGAGCCTCATCCCGGCGCTCGAGGAGACCGAGGGCGTCGTCGTCTTCCACGAGCAGGTGCTCCTCATGGTCGCCGAGACGACGGGGGTGAGCCTGGCCCAGGCCGACGAGGTGCGCCGGAGCATGGGCACCCCGCAGGGCCAGACCGACGTCGAGGCCTGGTGGCGACCCGCCGCGGCGGCCCGTGGCTACTCCGCGCAGGACCGCGACCGGATCTGGGAGGTGCTCAAGTCGTTCGCGAGCTTCGGGTTCTGCAAGGCGCACGCCGCTGCCTTCGCGCTGCCGACCTTCCACTCGGCATGGCTGAAGACCCACCACCCCGCGGCCTTCCTCGCCGGCGTCCTCACCCACGACCCGGGGATGTACCCCAAGCGGCTCCTCCTCGACGACGCCCGCTCCTTCGACATCCCCGTGCTCGGTCTCGACGTCAACGCCAGCGGTGACACGTACCGGATCGAGCGGGTCGGGGAGACCGGGAGTGAACCGCCGCCGCAGGACCGAGCCCTGCCGGCGTGGAAGCGGCCGCAGCAGCCGTACGGCATCCGGCTCTCCCTCGCCGACGTCAAGGGCATCAGCGCGGCCGAGGTCGCCAGGGTCGTCGCGGGCCAGCCCTATGCCGACCTCGGCGACTTCTGGACCCGCGCCCGGGTCAGCCGCCCCGTCACCGAGCGGCTGGTCCTCGCGGGCGCCTTCGACTCGCTCCACGGCATGGGGGGCGGCGGCCTGGGCAGGCGTGGCCGGGTCACCCGGCGCGACCTGCTCCTCCACGTGGCAGAGCTGGAGCGGTGGGAGCGTGGGGGAGGCGCGCCGCCGCGCAGCAGCCGACGACGTGCCATCCCGAGCATCGCCCCGCCCCGCGAGGGCGAGGAACCCGGGGCGGACGTCCGCGGCCGGGCCGCCGCCCAGTCCCAGGCAGCCCGTGAGGTCGTGCCGGCCGGCGAGCAGCCGACCCAGCTCACCCTCGACCTGGGTGACCGGCCGCGCCTCACGGCGGGCGCCGGCCTGCCGGAGCTGACCGGCCCCGAGCGGGTGCGTGCGGAGCTCGACGTCCTCGGGCTCGACGTGTCCGCGCACGTCGTGGAGTTCTACGGCCCGCTCCTCGACGCGCTCCGCGTCACCCGCAGCCGTGACCTCGTCGACACCCGCAGCCGCAGCGAGGTGTGGGTCGCCGGGGTCAAGGTCGCGACCCAGACCCCGCCGGTGCGCTCCGGCCGCCGGGTCGTCTTCCTCACCCTCGACGACTCCACGGGCCCCTCGGACTGCACGTTCTTCGAGGACGTCCAGGGCCCCTACGCCGGCGTCGTCTTCCACTCGTGGCTGCTCCTCGTCCGGGGGATCCTGCGCCGCACCGGCGACCGGGGGGTCTCGATCCGTGCGACCGGCGCCTGGGAGCTCGCGGCGCTCTGGGACGCGTGGCAGGTCGGTGGGCTCCCTGCCGTCCACGCGGCGATCGACGCCGGCGAGGCCGAGGCCCTGGCCCGCTCCGAGGCCCTCGAGCAGGCGGCCCGGCAGCGCGACGCTCGCACGGGACGCAGGGTCCTCGTCCACGCCTCGGGGTTCCGCCAGTCGCCCTACGCCGACATCCGGCCCCCGGGCGTCGATCCCCGCAGCGGCCGCGGCGCTCCCGGTGGACAGGGGATGCCGCCGCTCGCCCCTCCCGCGGCCGCTGCCGCGCTGCCCTCGCGCAAGCTGTGGCACGCGAGCCCCGGCAGCTCCGGACACTAGGGTGTGGAGCTGATCCCGCCCCCCGCCAGACCAGCGACCGAGGAGGCCCAGCCGTGGCCGACGAGCGTGGCCGAGCCCGCCGCCAGGGCGGCCAGCCAGGGCTGCGCACGGCCGCCGTCCAGGCCGTTCTCGACGCGCATGCTGCGCGGCGCAGCGCCGCACTCGGCCGTCCCCTGCGGGTGCTCGACCTCGGGGGCGGAACCGGCGGGACGGCGGTCCCGCTCGCCGCGGCCGGTCACGACGTCACCGTCGTCGACCCCAGTCCCGACGCGCTCGCCTCGCTGCGCCGCCGGGCGGCCGAGGCCGGCACCCTGGACCGGGTGCACCCGGTCCAGGGCGACACCGACAGCGTCGGCGAGCCGGGCACCGACGGCGTGCGACCGGCATACGACCTCGTCTGCCTGCACGGCACCCTCGAGGTCGTCGACGACGCCGACACCGCGCTGGCCAACGTCGCCGCCGTGCTCGCCGCGGGTGGGACCCTCTCGCTCGTCGTGGCCCAGCGGCTCCCCGCCGCCCTCGCGCGCGCCCTGGCCGGGCAGTTCGCCAGGGCCCGTGCCGTCCTCGAACGGTCCGACGGGCGCTGGGGTGACGACGACCCTGCTCCACGGCGCTTCGACGAGCCCGAGGTCCTGGACCTCCTGCGGGCCCACGGGCTCACTCCCGTCGACAGCCATGGCGTGCGCATCTTCAGTGACCTCGTCCCGTCGGCGCTCGTCGACTCCGAGGCCGACCGCACCGCGCTCCTCGAGCTCGAGGAGGTCGCGAGCCACCATCCGGACCACCCGCTCCTCGGGGCCCTCGGCAGCGTGCGGCACGTCCTCGCCACCCGGGACTGACGTCGGCCGGGGTCACCGATGAGCCGTCGCCAGTACGCCCTCCCCTCGCGGGCCTCCGCCGAGCCGCCCGACGACACCGGCTGCACCGTCCTCCACGTCGACATGGACGCGTTCTACGCCTCCGCGACACTGCTCTCCCACCCCGAGCTCACCGGCACACCGGTGATCATCGGGGGTGGCAACCGCGGGGTCGTGCTCTCGGCGACCTACGAGGCACGCCGCTTCGGCGTCACCTCCGCGATGCCGATGGCCCGAGCCCGCCGCCTGTGCCCGCAGGCCACGGTCCTGCCGCCCGACCACTCCCGGTACTCGGCGATCTCGGCGGCCGTTCTGGAGACCTTTCGCTCGGTCACCCCGGTCATCGAGCCGCTCTCCCTCGACGAGGCCTTCCTCGACGTCTCGGGCGCGGTCCGGCGGATGGGCAGCCCGGCGACGATCGGCCAGCACATCCGCGACACCGTCCACGACGAGCAGGGCATCACGTGCTCGGTGGGGGTCGCGCCGAGCAAGTTCGTCGCCAAGCTCGCATCCGGCCTCGCCAAGCCCGACGGGATGGTCGTCGTGCCGCGGAACGAGGTCGTGCCGTTCGTCCAGCAGCTCCCGGTCGGGGCGCTGTGGGGAGTGGGGGAGCGCACCGAGGAGGCGCTCGTCCGGCTCGGCCTGCGGACCGTCGCCGACATCGCGCACACACCGCTCACGACCCTCGTGCGCGGCCTCGGGGAGGCGGCGGGGCACCACCTCCACGAGCTGGCGTGGGGTCGCGACCCCCGCCATGTCGAACGTGAGCAGCGCGAGAAGAGCATCGGCAGCGACGAGACGTTCGACTACGACATCGACGACGCCACGGAGATCCACCGCCACCTCCTCGCGCTCAGCGAGCGCACCGCAGCCCGGATGCGGGCCGCGGGGCTCACCGGCCGGACCGTCACCCTCAAGGTGAGGTTCAGCGACTTCACGACCATCACCCGGTCACGGACCCTGCGCGAGCCGACCGACAGCGGACGCACCGTGCACGACGCCGTGGTGGGGCTCTTCGACGCCCTCGGACTCCAGCGGGCGAGGATCCGGCTCGTGGGGGTCCGGCTCGAGAAGCTCGTCGAGGCGGACCGCGCGCCGATCCAGGGGGTCATCGGGGAGCCCGAGCACGGGTGGCGTGACGCCGACCGGGCGGTCGACCGGGCCCGTTCGAGGTTCGGTTCAGGTGCCGTGAGGCCAGCGAGTCTGGTTCAACGTGACACATCGGCTTCCGCCAGGCCACCTCGCGACCTATCCTGATTGCTCAGGGACAACATGGGACGTCCGCCCGGACGTCCCGGGCCGACAACGGGAGGATCCGTGCCCCTCTCAGACCACGAGCAGAAGATGCTCGAACAGATGGAGCAGGCTCTCGCTGCCGAGGACCCGAAGTTCGCCTCGCAGATGCAGGGCAGCTCCCTCGCGTCGCTCCAGCGTCGCCGGTGGGTCATCGGTGCCGTCGGGGTCGTCGCCGGTCTCGGACTGGTGCTCGTGGGCGTCAACACGACGATGTGGGTCGGTGCCATCGGGTTCGCGGTCATGGTCGCCTCGGCCGTCTTCGCCGCCACGCCCCCGCGCAAGGCCCGGCTCGCCGTCGTCCGCGCCGACGGCACCCAGGGGCGGGCCAAGGACTCGCGCCGGAAGGGCTCACGGTCCTTCATGGACCGTCTCGACGAGCGCTGGGAGCGTCGCGAGAACAACCCGTGAGTCGCGAGAACGACCTCTGACCGGAACGACCTCTGACCCTCGAGCGTCGACCAGCCCCCGCGGGCTCGGAGAGGCTCTCGGGCCGCTCGCGAGGCGACGCGCTCAGGAGGCGAGCAGGCCCGCGACGTAGAGCGCGGCGATCCCGAGTCCCGCGACGAGCTCGATGCCGACACTCTGGAGGACGCCGACCAGAGCATGCTTCGTGCGTTCCCAGGCCTGGCGGCGATCCCCGTTGCGACCCAGCTCGACGAGGTAGATGCCGAGCACGAACCCGACGAAGGCGCCCACGAACGGGATGACGAACATCCCGACGAGGCCGAGGAGAACGGCCAGGGCGAGCGTCGACGACGCGACACCTCGCTCACGCATCCGGCGGCCGGGGAGAAGGTACTGAAGCGCGACGCCGGCCACGGCGACGACGACGCTGGCCGTGAAGATGCCCCACGCGAGGGTGGTCCCCTCCATCAGGGCCCAGAGCAGGACACCACCGAGGACGAGGAGGAGACCGGGAAGGACGGGGACGACGATGCCGACGAGTCCGACGACGATGAGCAGAGGGGGGACGATGCCGCCGACGTCGCCGACGAGGGCGTTCACCCTCAGTCCACGACCTGACCGAGCGGCGGCGGCTCCATGAGCCGGTCACTCTCGTCGTGGATCTCGGCGAGGCCCACGAGGGCCGGGATGTGCTGCCGGCCGTGGTGGGCACAGAAGAGCAGCTCACCGCCGGCGTGCAGGGTGGCCCGGACGTACGCCTGGGCGCTGCAGCGGTCGCAACGGTCCGCGGCGGTCAGGGCTGTTGCCAGTGCGGCGTTCACGTCGGCCTCCTCGGCTCGCGGTGGTCTGCGTCGGTCGTGCCCACCTCCCGGGTCGGGCGGCGAGCGTTGCAACAGTCAAGCACGCCGGATGCTTCCCCCTGTGCAAGGTGATGCACTGTGGTCCGCGTCATGACCGGATCGTGACCTGTCCGTGACGCCCGGGACGGTCGGCGCTGGGCCTCCGCCACTGCGGCGGCGGGCACCTCTGGGCGGCGACGGTGCGCCTGACGGGGTCCGTCCGACACGGCGACTAGCCTGCATGGCGTGCCCACGACCGCTGCGAAGAAGACCGCGACGAGCAAGTCCGCGTCCGAGTACACCGCTCACCACCTCCAGGTCCTCGAGGGCCTCGAGGCGGTCCGCAAGCGTCCCGGCATGTACATCGGCTCGAC
>CALCXF010000147.1 GCA_937907685.1 uncultured Nostocoides sp. | reverse complement strand
ACCACGGCCGTTCGCTGGCCCTCGCGGCCCAGGAGGCCGGTGAGGCCGTGCTGCGTCCGAGCCAGCGCCGGCCGGGCGGCCGTCGCCGCGCCACGTGAGCATGGAGGCACGCTTCCCGGCGGTGCGGCCGAGGCGGCTGCGTCGCACGCCCGCCCTGCGACGGCTCGTCGCGCAGACACGCCTCCACCCTGCCGACCTCGTGCTGCCCGTGTTCGTCCGGGAGGGCATCGAGGTGCCCGTTCCCATCTCGTCGATGCCAGGGGTCGTCCAGCACACCCGCGACACGTTCGCCGCCGAGGCACGCCGCTGCCTCGAGGTGGGCCTCGGCGGGATCATGGTCTTCGGCGTGCCGCAGGAGAAGGACGCCACCGGCTCGGGGGCCGACGACGAGCAGGGCATCCTCAACGTCGCGCTGAGGCGCGTCGTCGACGTGGTCGGCGACGACCTCGTCATCATGGCCGACCTCTGCCTCGACGAGTTCACCGACCACGGGCACTGCGGCGTGCTCGCCGAGGACGGGTCGGTCGACAACGACGCGACCCTCGATCGCTACGCCGCGATGGCCCTCGCCCAGGCAGCCACCGGAGCGCACGTGCTGGGGCTCTCCGGAATGATGGACGGCCAGGTGGGCCATGTCCGCGGGGCCCTCGACGCGGCCGGGCACGTGGACACCGTCCTCCTCGCGTACGCCGCGAAGTACACCTCGGGCCTCTACGGCCCGTTCCGCGAGGCGGTGCAGTCGTCGCTCGTCGGCGACCGCGCGGCCTACCAGCAGGACCCCGCCAACGCGACCGAGGCGCTGCGCGAGCTCGAGCTCGACATCGCCGAGGGCGCCGACATCGTCCTGGTCAAGCCGGCCGGTCCTCACCTCGACGTCGTCGCGGCGGCCGCCGCCATGTCATCGGTGCCCGTGGCGGCATACCAGATCTCGGGCGAGTACGCCCAGATCGAGGCGGCGGCCGCGCAGGGTTGGATCGACCGTGAGCGGGTGCTCATGGAGTCCCTGCTGCACATCCGGCGGGCCGGTGCCCAGATCATCCTCAGCTACCACGCGCTCGAGGCCGCTGCACGCCTCTGACGCGCGGGAAGCTCTCGTCCGGACAGCGACTCGCTCCCGGACGAGGGTCCGGGAGCGAGTCGGGAAGTACGGGGGAAGGAGTGCTCAGGCCTGCTTGGCGAGCTGCACGTCGAGCGCCAGCTTGATCTTCTCGGAGACGAGGACGCCACCGGTCTCGAGGGAGGCGTTCCAGGTCAGGCCCCAGTCGGTGCGGTTGATCTCGCCGTGGGCCTCGAAGGCGGCCTTCTCGTTGCCCCACGGGTCGGTGGCGACACCGTTGAACTCGACCTCGAGGGTGACCGGCTTGGTGATCCCCTTGATGGTGAGGTCACCGGTCAACGTGCGGCCGTCGAAGGAGGTGCTGCGGAACGTCATCTCCGGGTGGTTCTCGACGTCGAAGAAGTCCGCGCTGCGGAGGTGGCCGTCACGGTCGGCGGTGCCGCTGGAGACGGACGAGGTCGCAATGGTGACGTCGGCGACGGAGTCGGCGAGGTCCTCGGCGACGACGACGGTGCCGGAGACGTCCGCGAACGAGCCGCGGACCTTGGTGACCATGAGGTGGCGAGCGACGAAGCCGACCTCGGTGTGCGTGGGGTCGATGGTCCAGGTGCCGGTGGAGAGGCCGCTGAGGGTGGTGGCGTGACGGTCATGTCTGCTCCGTGTGGTGGTGGGTCCTAGCCCGCGCTAGTTGACTGTTCAACTAAAGCGGCGACGCCATTCATTCCCTCAGATGTCGCATGTGGCCTGCATCACATCGGGCGGCCCCCACCCGGCGTCCCGCCCAGCCCGGGTGGTCAGCGCTCTGACGTGCGACGATGGGCGACATGTCGGGTGAGGAGGTGCGGTGGCTCACGGCGGAGGAGCAGGTGTCCTGGCGCGCCTACCTCCGCGGGAACCGCGAGCTCGACATCGCCCTCGACCGCGATCTGCAGGCCGCCGGCATCAGCCTCTCGGAGTACGAGCTGCTGTCCATGCTCTCCGAGGCGCCCCGGGGCCAGCTGCGGATGTCGGCGCTCGCCGAGCTCATCGTCCAGTCCCGCAGCCGGGTGACCCACACGGCGGCGCGGCTCGAACGGCGCGGCTGGGTGGTGCGCACCCCCGCGCCGGACGACGGACGCGGAGTGCTGCTCCGGCTGACCGACCGGGGTCGCGCGGCGATCGAGACCTTCGCCGTCATCCACGTCGGCAGCGTCCGCCGTCACCTCGTCGACGTGCTCACTCCCGAGCAGTTCGCCGCCCTCGGCGCGGCGATGCAGGCCGTCCGCGACTCGTATGCCGCCGATCCCGCGATGCCGGATCCCGCCTGCTGACCCGGCTGACGGACAATGGGGTCGTGACCCGAGACCACACCGCGACCCTGCCCCATGCTTCCGACGCACCGGCATCCGCAGCCCTGCTCGACCGCGCCCGCGCGGTGACCCCGGGCGGGGTGAACTCACCGGTGCGCGCCTTCCGCGCCGTCGGCGGGACGCCCCGGTTCATGACGAGCGGCTCCGGTGCGTGGCTCACCGACGCCGACGGCCACGACTACGTCGACCTCGTGTGCAGCTGGGGGCCGATGATCCTCGGGCACGCCCACCCGGTGGTGCTCGAGGCGGTGCGTCGCACGATCGAGAAGGGCTTCTCGTTCGGCACTCCGTCGGAGAACGAGGTGGCCCTCGCCGAGGAGATCGTGGCCCGCGTCCCGCCGGTGGAGCAGCTGCGCCTGGTCTCCAGCGGCACGGAGGCGACGATGAGCGCCATCCGCCTGGCCCGTGGCTACACCGGCCGCTCGCTCGTCGTGAAGTTCGCCGGCCACTACCACGGCCACGTCGACTCGCTCCTCGTCAGCGCGGGCTCGGGCGTCGCCACCCTGGCCCTGCCCGACTCCGCGGGTGTCCCCGCCGAGATGGCGGCCGAGACCCTCGTCGTCCCCTACAACGACGTCGCCGCGGTGGAGGCGGTCTTCGCCGCTCGTGGGGGCCAGATCGCCTGCGTCATCACCGAGGCCGCCGCGGGCAACATGGGAGTTGTGCCCCCGGAGGCCGGCTTCACGCAGGCTCTGCGCCGCATCACCGCCCAGCACGGGGCGCTGCTCGTCTCCGACGAGGTGATGACGGGCTTCCGGTGCAGTGCAGCCGGCTGGTGGGGGCTCGAAGGTGCCGACGTGGCTCCCGACCTCATGACCTTCGGCAAGGTCATGGGCGGCGGCTTCCCCGCAGCCGCGTTCGGCGGACGCCGCGACGTCATGGCGCTCCTCGCGCCGGACGGGCCGGTCTACCAGGCGGGCACCCTCTCCGGTAACCCGGTGGCCACGGCCGCGGGGCTCGCGACGCTGCAGGCCTGCGACGAGGCCCTGTACGACGGGCTGGGCACGGTGTCCCATGCCATCGCCGAGGCCACCTCGCAGGCACTGACCGCCGCTGGGGTCCCGCACCGCGTGCAGTGGGCGGGCTCGATGTTCTCGGTCTTCTTCCGCGAGGGGCCCGTTCGCACGTACGACGACGCCCGCGCCCAGGACACCGCGGCGTTCGGCCGCTTCTTCCACGCCATGCTCGACGCCGGGGTCTACCTCCCGCCGAGCGCCTTCGAGGCGTGGTTCGTCTCCGGTGCGCACGACGAGCGGGCTCTGGAGAGGGTCGTCTCGGCGCTGCCTGCAGCGGCCGCAGCCGCCGCGACGGCCTGACCAGAGCCGGGTGGGGGTGACCGGGCTCCCAGCCCGGTTTGCGACAATCGAGCCCATGCCCTCCGCCTCCGAGCTCGGCGGTCCCCCTCCCGGCGACCCACAGCGCACCGTGGTGCACCTGCTGCGCCACGGGGAGGTGCACAACCCGGGCCGGCTCCTCTACGGCCGGATGCCGGGCTACCACCTCTCCGGCCTCGGGGGCCGGATGGCCGAGCTCGCCACCGAGCACCTCGCCGACCACGACGTCACGCACGTCGTCTCCAGCCCGCTCGAGCGCGCCCGGGAGACGGCAGCCCCCATCGCCCGGTCCCACGGGGTCGACGTCATCCTCGACGACCGCGTCATCGAGGCGGGCAACGACTTCGAGGGTCTGCCCGTCGCGGGCGGGTCCGGGATCCTGCGTCACCCTCGGCTCTACCCCAAGATGCTCAACCCCTTTCGGCCGTCCTGGGGCGAGCCCTACGTCGAGATCGTCGAGCGGATGCGCCTCGCGATCGTCGACGCCCGCGCCAAGGCCCGGGGCCACGAGGCGGTCATCGTCAGCCACCAGGCGCCGATCTGGATGATCCGACTCGCGACCGAGGGGCGCCCTCTCGCCCACAACCCGGCCCGGCGGGAGTGTGCCCTGGCCTCGCTCACCTCCTTCACGTTCCTCGGCGACGAGCTGCTCACCCTGTCGTACAGCGAGCCGGCCGCGGCGCTGCTCGACCAGGCGCAACCCGGGGCCGGCGCATGAGCCCACGCACCACCTCCCGGTATGTCGGGTGCCTGGCGGCCGCGGCCGTGCTCCTCCTCGGTGGCACGGCGTGCACCGACGACCCGAACTCCGTCGCGGCCCAGGCCAAGGCCGGCGACCAGAAGGGCTACGTCTCCGGTGACGGGGCAGTCGAGACCATCCCGGAGGGCGATCGGGCCGAGCCGGTGGAGCTGAGCGGCGAGCTGCTCGACGGCACCGCCTGGGACAGCGCCTCCGCACGTGGCGAGGTGCTCGTCGTCAACGTGTGGGGGTCCTGGTGCGCCCCCTGCGTTGCGGAGGCCCCGGACCTGCAGAAGGTCTGGTCCGAGCTCGAGGCCGAGCGGGCGCCGGTCCGGTTCGTGGGCATCAACTTCCGCGAGGACCCGGCCCGCGGCGCCGCCTTCGCGAAGAAGGCGGGGATGACCTATCCGAGCCTCAGCGACGAGGAGTCCGGGGGCGTGCTGATCCTCGCTCTCCAGGGCAAGGCGCCCACCGTCCCGACGACCCTCGTGCTCGACCGAGAGGGTCGGATCGCGGCCAGGGTCAACGGCCCCGTGTCCGCGAGCACGCTGCGCGGGCTCGTCGACGACGTCGTCGCCACGTGACCTCCGCCGCGACCACTGCTGTCGTGCTCGCCGCGGGTGACACGGTCACTTCGGGGGCGCTCCCGCTCGCCGTCGGCGTCGCGGCGCTCGCCGGCCTGGTGTCCTTCGCCAGCCCCTGCGTGCTCCCACTCGTCCCCGGCTTCCTGGGTTACGTCACCGGGCTGTCCGGTGAGCCGCTCGCCCAGCGGGCGCGCGGGAGAACCGTTCTGGGCGCCCTGCTCTTCGTCGCAGGGTTCACCGTCGTCTTCGTCCTCGGCTCCATCTTCCTCACGACGGCCGGTCGCGTGCTGGTCGAGCAACGCACCGTCCTCATGCGCGTCGGTGGCGTCGTCGTTCTCGTCATGGGGCTGCTCTTCCTCGGGCTCGGCAGCCAGCGCGAGGTGAAGATCGCCTGGCGACCGCGCGCCGGCCTCGTCGGGGCGCCGCTCCTCGGCGCGGTCTTCGCCCTCGGGTGGGCTCCCTGCACCGGGCCGACCCTCGCCGCGGTCCTCGTCCTGGCAACGGCGACCACAGACCCCGATGTGGGCCGCAGCGTGGCCCTCGCGACGGCATACGGCATCGGTCTGGGACTGCCGTTCGTCCTCGTCGCCGCAGGACTGGACCATGCGGGTGGGGCGTCCGGGTGGCTGCGGCGGCACCACCGCGGCATCCAGGTGGTGGGTGGGGTGCTGCTGATCGGGGTGGGCCTGCTGATGGTCACCGGCGTGTGGGAGGAGCTCAACCGCTGGCTGCAGGCGGAGCTCGTGAGTGGGTTCCAGGTGGCCGTGTGAGCACCCGCACCGAGGACCGGCCCGACGTGGCCCAGCCGCGTCTCGGCGGTGTCGGGTGGCTGCGATGGACCTGGCGCCAGCTGACGAGCATGCGCACCGCGCTCTTCCTCCTCCTGCTGCTCGCCATCGGCGCGATCCCGGGGTCGACGTTCCCCCAGCGCTCGATCGACCCGGCCCGCACGGCCCAGTGGATCGCCGACCACCCGAGCGCCGGGCCCCTGCTCGACCGGCTGGGCTTCTTCGAGGTGTACGCGTCGCCGTGGTTCGCAGCGATCTACCTCCTGCTGTTCGTGTCCCTCATCGGCTGCGTGATCCCTCGGACGAGGATCCTCTGGCACCAGCTGCGGTCGTCCCCGCCGCGGGCGCCCCGCCGCCTCGACCGCCTTGCCGCCCACCGGACGGAGGAGGTCCGGGGCGACCCGGAGGAGGTGCGTGAAGTGCTGCGTGGAGCGTTGCGCGGCCGGCGCTACCGGGTGCACGCCCACGACGGCGAGACCCTCTCCGCCGAGAAGGGCTACCTTCGCGAGACCGGGAACCTCGTCTTCCACGTCGCCCTCATCGGTGTGCTCGTCGGCGTCGCCTGGGGACACCTCCTCGGCTGGAAGGGCGACGTCATCGTGCCGGTCGGCAAGACCTTCGCGAACACGCTCTCCCGCTACGACACGTTCAGCCCCGGGCCGTGGGTCGACGTCACCGCGCTCAGCCCGTTCGCCCTGCGCCTCGACGACCTCGACGTCGAGTTCGAGACGGAGACGACAGGCCGCGGACAGTTCGGCGCCCCGCGTGACTTCGAGGCGAGCACGACCTTCACCGATGCCGAGGGCCGCACCGAGCAGCGGTCCATCCGGGTCAACGGGCCGCTCGAGACCGGCGCCGGCACGGTGTTCCTCCTCGGGAACGGGTACGCCCCGCGGATCACCGTCCGCGACGCCGAGGGCACCGTGCTCTACTCGGACGCGACGCCGTTCCTGGCGCAGGACAACAACTACACCTCGGTCGGTGCCGTCAAGGTGCCGGGTGCGGCGCCGCAACAGCTGGGCTTCGCCGGGTTCTTCCTGCCGACGGGGGTCATCGACGACGAGCGGGGGCCGCACTCCGTCTTCCCCGACGCCCTGGACCCCCAGCTGGCCCTCACCGGCTTCGAGGGCGAGCTCTTCCCCAGCGGTCGGCCCCAGTCCGTCTACGCCCTCGACACCGAGGCGATGAACGCCATCCCCGGCGCGGACGGCGCGGACCAGCTCCGGATCCTCCTGCGGCCCGGGGAGTCGTTCGAGCTCCCGGGTGCGCGAGGGTCGATCACCTTCGACGGGGTCGAGCGCTTCGCGGGTCTGTCCATCCGCACCGATCCCGGCAAGGGCCTGACCCTCGTGGCCGCCCTGCTGTCCCTCGCGGGGCTCGTCGCCTCCCTCGTCATCCGGCGTCGAAGGGTCTTCGTGCGCGTTGGGCCGGGTGAGCAGCCGGGTCGTACTGTGGTGTCCGTCGGCGGCCTGGCGAAGGACGACGACGACGGGATGGCCGACGAGGTCGCCGCCATCCTGACAAGACTCGAAGGAACGCGATGACCGACACGACGCTCGCCCAGCTCTCGAACACGTCGATCTACTCGGCGACGGTGGTGCTGACCCTCGCGATGGTGGCGTATGCCGTGTACCTCGCCCGACTCGTGCCATCCCGCGAGGGCGCAGCCGTCCCGGCGGCGCAGGACCGGGAGCTCGTCGCGGCCGGTTCCGGTGACGGCGCAACCGCGGAGCCGGTCGGTGACAGTGCGGGCGACCTCGTGGACCGGGGCGGTCGGGGCGGTCGGGGGGGTCCGGGCGGTCGCCCGGGCGCTGAGCCGGAGCCGGTCGCCGCCCGCAGGGCCGGGGGGGTGGCGTGGGCCCTCACCCTGCTCGGCACGGTCCTCGTCGTGGCGGGAGTCGTCCTCCGCGCTGCGGAGGTGCAGCGCTGGCCCCTGGGGAACATGTACGAGTTCGCCGTCGTGGGCGCCATGTTCGTCCTGCTCTCCTACTGCGCCTGGGCCACCCGGCGGGACCTGCGCTGGCTGGGACTCTTCGTGGTCACCCCGGTGCTGCTCACCCTCGGGCTGGCGATCACCGTCTGGTACACCGACGCCTCCGACCTCATGCCGTCGCTGCGCTCGCTCTGGCTCGTGATCCACGTGACCGTGGCGACCATCTCGGTGGCCGTCTTCACCATCGGCTTCTCCCTGGGGATCCTCTACCTCGTGCAGGACCGGCTCGAGTCGGCGACCCAGCGCCGGGCCTCCTTCATGGACCGGCTGCCCGACGCTCGCTCCCTCGAGAGGCTGACCTACGCCGCCCACATCGTCGCCTTCCCGTTGTGGACCTTCACCGTCATCGCGGGGGCCATCTGGGCCCGCCAGGCGTGGGGCTCGTACTGGAACTGGGACCCCAAGGAGGTCTGGAGCTTCGTCATCTGGGTCGTCTACGCGGCATACCTGCACGCCCGCGCCACGACCGGCTGGAAGCGTCAGAACGCCGTGTGGATCGCCCTCGTGGGATTCGGCTGCATCCTCGTGAACTTCGCCGTCGTCAACGTCTTCTTCGTCGGCCAGCACTCCTACTCGGGACTCTGACACCGGTGCTCCGCTACACCGTCCTGCGCGTCCTGGTCTTCCTCGGGTGCCTGGCTTTGCTGTGGCTCCTCGGCCTTCGTGGCGAGGAGGACCTCTTGCTCCTCGTCGTCGGGGCGGCACTCCTCTCCGCGGTGATCTCGTACGTCGCCCTGCGCCGGTTCCGTGAGGAGTACTCCGCCCAGCTCGCCGCGAAGATCGACCAGCGCACCACCGCCAAGGGCACCCGGCCGGCCGAGACGGCGACCGACGAGGACGCAGAGGACGCGGAGACCTCCCCCGACGACGGCACCTTCCGCTGAGCGGGCGGGCTGCCGAGGTCGTCCTCGTGCCCGGGCTCGGGCTCGACGCGCGGGCCTGGAGCGGTGTCCTCACCCGCCTCGCCGGGCTGGGAACGGTGGTGCCGCTCCCGGCGATGGGACGACCGGCCGACGCGGGTGCAGACCTTCGTGTCGAGGCCCAGGCGGCGCGGCTCATCGACCTGCTCCCCGCCGAGTGCGACCTCGTCCTCGTCGGCCACTCGGCCAGCTGCTCGGTCGTCGTCGAGGCGGCCAGGCACACCCGTGTCGTCCGTGGGCTGGTGCTCGTCGGGCCGACGACCGATCCGGCGGCGGCGACGTGGCCGCGCATGGCCGTGCAATGGCTGCGCACGGCATCCCATGAACGTCTCTGGGAGGTGAGTGTGCTGACGCCCCAGTACCGTGCGACGGGCGTTGCGTCCATGGTGCGGGGAATGGACCAGATGCGCCGCTACCGCACGGACGTCGGCCTCGCTGCGCCCTCCCCACCGACGCGGATCGTCCGCGGGGCCTACGACCGCATCGCGCCGGAGCGCTGGTGCGCCGATCTCGCCGAGGCGTCGGCCGCCTCGGTGACGGTGGTTCCGGGCGCGGGCCACATGGTCCCGCTGACCCACCCCCAGGCCGTCGTCGACGCGGTCCACAGCTTGGCCGACCCCGTCCCGCCAGCGAGGTGACGGATGCGATGAGGCGCGGTGGAGTGCGCGCTCGGCACCCGCTGGGCGAAGAAGCGCGCGCGTAGGGGTGCCAGAGGCGCGGTGGTGCGCGCGGTCGGCACCCGCTGGGTAGGGCCGCGCGCGCGTAGAGGTGCCAAGGGCGCGGTGGTGCGCGCGGTCGGCACCCGCTACCGCTGAGGGAGAGCGCTCAGGCCCGGGCGACGCCGATGATCACGCCCACCGCCACGAGCACGGCATACGCCACCTCGAAGAGTCCGGTGGCGGCGAGCACGGGGACGAGGTCCCGGCCACCGGCGCCGCCGAGCACCGTACGCACCGCGCGCACGCCGAGAGGGGCGGCGAGGAGCCCGAGGAGCACCCACGGCTCCCAGATCGCCATGCCGACCAGCGCCACGATCGAGACGGCGACGAGCCCTGCGTAGAGCAGCCGGGTCCGGCGGTCGCCGAGCCGCACGGCGAGGGTCCGCTTCCCGTGCTCGGCGTCGGTCGGGATGTCACGCAGGTTGTTGGCCACGAGGATGGCGGAAGCCACGGCCCCGACTCCGACGGCGCCGAGGAGCGCGAACCACGTGAGCTCCCCCGCCTGGGTGTACTGCGTGCCGAGGGTGGCCAGGAGGCCGAAGAAGACGAACACGTAGAGCTCGCCGAGGCCGCGGTAGCCGTAGGGGTTCTCCCCGCCGGTGTAGCGCCAGGCGGCGAGCACGGCCAGGGCCCCCAGCGGCAACATGACCCACGCCCCCGAGAGCGCCACGAGGGTCAGCCCCACGAGGCCGGCGACGGCGAAGGAGAGGAAGGCCGCGAGCCGCACCGTGGTGGGGGCGGCGAGCCGCTGGCCGACGAGGCGGACCGGCCCCACCCTTGCCTCGTCGGTGCCCCGGATGCCGTCCGAGTAGTCGTTCGCGTAGTTGACGCCCACCTGGAGGGAGAGCGCGACGAGGAGCGCGAGCACGGCGAGGGCGAGGTCGGCCGCACCGATCAGGTGGGCGGCGGCGGTGCCGAGGACGACCGGTGCGACGGCCGCCGGAAGGGTGCGCGGGCGTGCGCCGGCGACCCACTGCGAGAGGCTTGCCATCCGGGTTGGTCAGATGCCCTTGAGGAACTCGGGGTCGTCGTCGGGCCCCTGCGGTCGGGGCGGGCGCCTGATGGCCCGACGGCCGGTGCGGGGGCGTCCGGCGATGAGCCACGCCGCCGGCCCCACGACGGCGAAGAGCAGGACGACCACCAGCCACGCGAGCTTCGGCAGGTTGCGGACCGCGCCCTCGGGCGTCTGGATCACGTCCACCGTGCAGTAGACCGTCAGCGCCAGGCTGAGCAGGACCGGGAGGTAGCGGAGCACCGCGCCATCATCCCACGGTGAGCATCGCGACCACCGCGCGGCGGTCCGGCTTGCCGGGGCCCGCGAGGGGGACCGCCTCGGCCGTCGCGGCGCGCACCGGGAGGGCGTGGTCGGGGAGGATGCCGCGCAGGTGTGCCCGCAGGTCCGCGGGGGTGAGCCCGCGGCGCACGGCATCCGGCTCGAGGACCACCAGAGCGCTCACGGCTTCGCCCCACTCGGCGTGCGGCGTGCCGACGACGACCACCTCACGGACGCCCGGAACGTGCTCCGTGATCGCCTCCTCCACGAGCCGTGGAGCCACCTTGAGCCCGCCGGTGTTGACCATGTCGTCGACCCGGCCGTCGACCCGGAGGTGGGCGTGCTCGTCGGTGCGTCCCACGTCGTCGGTGCGGAACCACCGGATGCCGTCCTCGTCGGTGCCGAACGCCGCTGCCGTGAGGTCGGGGCGCCCGAGGTAGCCGTGCCCGATCGTCGCCCCGCCGAGGTGGATCCGCCCCTCCGTGTCGAAGGCCACCTCAGTGCACGCGAGTGGCCGGCCGTCGTGCACACAACCGCCCGAGGACTCGCTCATGCCGTAGCTCGTCATGACCCGGACCCCGGCGGCCTGCGCCCTTCGCAACAGCCGGGGATGGGTGGGGGCACCCCCGACGAGCACGGCGTCGTAGCAGCGCAGCGCCTCGTCGGCCACCGGGTCGTCGAGGAGCCGGACGAGCTGGGTCGGCACGAGGCTCGTGTAGCGGCGGCACCCCGGGTCCAGGCGTGCGGTGGCCTCGGCGAAGGCCCGCGGCACGAAACCATGCGTGAGGTCCATGACGACCGGCTCGGTCCCGGCGTCGAGGGAGCGCAGGAGCACCTGGAGGCCCGCGACGTGGTGCGCCGGCAGGCTCAGCAGCCATTGGCCGGGCCCCCCGAGCCGCTCATGGGTGGCCCGGGTGCTCGCCCGCAGGGCCCCGCCGGTGAGCAGGGCACGCTTCGGGGTGCCCGTCGAACCCGAGGTGCCCACGACCACGGCGAGGTCCTCGGGAAGCTCCGCGGGGTCGTGGTCGGGGAGCCGGGTCGGCGGCGCGGCCGCGGCGAGGGGCAGCACGGGGTTCCCGCCCCTGATCGCCTCCGCCAGTCGGGGGAGGAGCCGGACGACGCCCGGACCCGCCGGCACCGCGAGCGGCTCCACCTGCATGACCCAACTCTAGGGTCGCGCCCGGCCGCCGCTGCTGCGACGATGGACACACCGTGGGAGGTGCGCGATGGACGCAGCGTATGCGGCATACCTCGACCAGGTCCGCGCCCACCGCGCCGAGCTCGGAGAGGCGATGGCCGCCCTCGAGGCCGCCCTCGCACTCCCGATGGGGCTGGGCGTCACGTGGCGTCGGCGGGTGCGGGCGGCCCTCACCGAGCTGGCCCACGACCTGCGCGACCACGTCGGGCTCACCGAGGCCGAGGGAGCCCTCTACACCGACATCCGGGTCTCGGCGCCGCGCCTCACCCACGGGGTGGAGCTCCAGCTCAAGGACCACGTCGAGCTGCTCGCCGAGGTGGAGCGCCTCCTCGCCGAGCGCGACGAGGGGATGCACGACCCCGACGATCTTGCCGGCCACCGCGAGGCCGCGACGCGCCTCCTCGACCGGCTCGTCCGCCACCGTCAGCGCGGGTCCGACCTCATCTACGAGGCGTACGCCGTCGACATCGGCGGCTCCGGCTGAGCCGGTGACCCACCCGTCAGAAGTACCAGGGGAAGGGTGACCAGTCGGGGTCACGCTTCTCGAGGAACCGGTCGCGCCCCTCGACGGCCTCGTCGGTCATGTACGCGAGCCGGGTGGCCTCGCCGGCGAAGACCTGCTGACCCATGAGGCCGTCGTCGACGAGGTTGAACGCGAACTTGAGCATGCGCTGGGCCTGCGGGCTCTTCCCCATGACCTCGGCCGCGGCCTCCAGCGCGGTGGTCTCGAGCTCGGAATGGTCGGCGACGATGTTGACGGCACCCATCCGGTGCATGTCCTCGGCCGAGTAGGTGCGCCCGAGGAAGAAGATCTCCCGGGCGAACTTCTGGCCCACCATCCTCGCGAGGTACGCCGAGCCGTAGCCGCCGTCGAAGCTGCCGACGTCGGCATCGGTCTGCTTGAACCGCGCGTGCTCACGCGAGGCGACCGTGAGGTCGCAGACCACGTGGAGGCTGTGGCCGCCTCCGGCGGCCCAGCCGCCGACGACGGCGACGACGACCTTGGGCATCGTGCGGATGAGGCGTTGGACCTCGAGGATGTGCAGGCGTCCACCCTCGGCCCGAGCCCGGCGCTCGTCGACGGTGTCGGCCGTCTCCCCGGCGGCGTACTGGTATCCGGAACGACCGCGGATCCGCTGGTCGCCCCCCGTGCAGAAGGCCCACTTCCCGGCGCCGCCGGTGTCCTCCGGTCCCGGCCCGTTGCCCGTCAGGAGCACGACGCCCACGTCGGCCGACCGGCGTGCGTGGTCGAGCACGCGGTGCAGCTCGTCGACGGTGTGCGGCCGGAACGCGTTGAGCACCTCGGGGCGGTCGAAGGCCACGCGGACGCAACCGAGGCCGACGGCACGGTGGTAGGTGAGGTCCGTGAGGTCGTCGAACCCGGGGACCTCCGCCCAGGCGGAGGGGTCGAACGTCTGGCTCACACCGGGGATCGCGCTCACGGCGGCAAGGTTATCCGGGCGGCGGAGAGGGCCTCCCGACAACCCGACCGGGTGCGGGTGGGCACGGCATACGGTGTCGGTATGCCGGTGCCCCCGCTGGGTGACCTCCTCGCGTGCGTGCGGGTGGTCGCCGTGCCGATGCGGGTGGCGTTCAGGGGGGTGACGACGCGTGAGGTGGCCCTCATCGAGGGCCCTGCCGGCTGGGCGGAGTTCGGCCCCTTCCTCGAGTACGACGCGCGGGAGGCGTCCCGGTGGCTGGCCGCTGCCGTCGACTCCGCCTGGCGACCCTGGCCCGAGCCGGTACGGGACCACGTCCCGGTCAACGCGACGGTGCCCGCCGTCACCCCCGACCGGGTGGCCGGCGTGCTCGCACGATTCCCCGGGTGCACCACCGCGAAGGTCAAGGTCGCCGAGCCGGGGGAGTCGCTCGACGACGACCTCGCCCGCGTGGCGGAGGTGCGTTCGGTGCTGGGGCCGGAAGGTCGGGTTCGGGTGGACGCCAACGGTGCTTGGTCCGTCGACGACGCCACGCATGCCCTGGGCCGGTTGGCGCGCCATGACCTCGAGTACGCCGAGCAGCCGTGCCGCACCGTCGAGGAGCTGCGTGACCTGCGGATCGCCCTGGCGCGCAGCATGATCGACGTCGACGTGGCCGCGGACGAGTCGATCCGCAAGGCCGACGACCCGCTCCGGGTGCGCGACCTCGAGGCCGCCGATGTCGTCGTCGTCAAGGTGGCCCCCCTCGGCGGCGTGCGGGCGGCCCTGGACGTCGTGGGCGCCTGCGGCCTCCCGGCAGTGGTGTCGTCGGCGCTGGAGACCAGTGTCGGCATCTCCGCCGGCGTCGCCCTTGCAGCCGCGCTACCGTCCCTCGACTACGCCTGCGGGCTCGGCACGGTCGCACTGCTCGCTGGTGACGTCGCGGCTCCCTCGCTGGTCCCCTCGTCGGGCTCGCTGACCGTGGGGCGGTTGGCCCCGGTGCCTGAGCTCGTCGACCGGTGGGAGGCCGACGACGACCGGGTCGGGTGGTGGCGCGACCGGGTGGCCGCCTGCTGGCACCACCTCGAGGAGGCTGAGCGGTGAGCGAGATCCTGTGGTCCTGGCTCTTTCTCGACACACCGCGCCGCGACGTCGAGCGGTCGTGGGCCTTCTGGGCCCAGGTGACGGGCTGGTCGCGGTCGCCCACCCGAGGGGAGCACGGCGAGTTCGCCACCCTCCTGCCTCCCCGGGGCGACGGCTGGGTCAAGCTGCAGGCTGTCGACGACGCCCCCCGGAGGCGGCGGTCAGAGGGGGAGGCCCAGCAGCGCGTTCTCGACGACCTCGGACAGTGCGGGGTGGATCCAGTACTGCCCTCGGGCGACGTCGTGTGCGTGCTGGCCGAAGGTGGCGGCCTGGATGAGCGGCTGGATGAGCGTGGAGGAGTGCGGCCCGATGGCGTGCGCCGCGAGGACCCGTCCGGTGGGGTCGGCGTGCACCGTGAGCAGGCCGGTGGTGTCCTCCAGCGCCCAGCCGTAGGCGACGTCCCCGAAGGACTGGGTCGCGCTGACGAACGCGACACCGGCGTCGTGCAGCTCCTCGGCGGTCGGCCCGAAGGACGCCACCTGCGGGTGCCCGAAGACTGCGTGGGGCACCGGGCGCCCGTCGTCCTTCCGTGGCGGACCTGGCAGGCGGCCCGCGTCGACCGCGACGTTGTGCGCGACGATCCGCGACCCCTGGTTCGCCACGTGCTTGAGCTGGTGTTCGGAGCAGATGTCGCCGAGCGCCCACACCCCCGGCGCGGTGGTGCGCTGCTCGGCGTCCACCACGAGCCGGCCGTCGTCGCGGCACGCGAGCCCTCCCGCGCCCGGGGCGAGGACGTCGGTGTTGGGGCGTCGGCCGACTGCGAGCAGCACCACCTCGGCTTCGACCGATGCGGGGCCCTCGGGTCCGTCGAGCTCGAGGTGCCAGACGCCGTCGAGGTGCTCGGCTGACGTGGGCGTCGTCGAGAGGCGCACGTCGTGCCGCCTCTGCGCCACCTCGGTGTAGCGGGAGTACACCTCGACCTCGTGGTGGCGCAGGAGGGCGGGCCCCCGCTGCACCACGGTGACCGTCACCCCCAGGGCAGAGAAGACATGGGCCATCTCGCACGCGACGAAGCCTCCCCCGACGATCACCATCCGCGGTGGCAGCGCCTCGAGGCGCATGACCGTGTCGGAGGTGTGCAGGCCGCGCGCCGCGTCGGCCTCCTCGAGGCCGGGGACCGGCAGCCCCAGGGGCCGGCTCCCGGAGGCCACGACCACCCGGTCTGCGGTGAGCTGCTCACCCGTGGACAGCGACAGCCGGCGGTCCCCGGTGAACCACGCGCGGGCGGCATACACCGTGACGTCGTCCTGGGTGCGCCGGTAGGCCTCCCCGGCCGCGGAGATGGGGTCGATGCGCCCGAAGATGCGGTCCCGGATCCCCGGCCAGTCGACCTCGGGCACCGGGAACGCGACCCCCAGCCGGGCCGCGTCGTCGGCGTCCACGACGCGGTCGGCGGGCACGACGAACATCTTCGTGGGGATGCAGCCGACGTTGAGGCACGTGCCACCGAAGGTGCCGGCCTCGACGATGGCGACGTCGAGGCCGTCGAGCTCCGGCGTGAGCAGCGAGTTCCCGGAGCCGCTGCCGATGATGACGAGGTCGTGGTGCGGCATGTCGGTCAGCGTATGCCGGTCCCGTCCACATCCGTGGGTGACCGCCAGGCACGGTCCACAGGGCCGAAGGCCCCATGTCGCCGGACCGGAACTCCCGATGGGCTGGGACCACCCTGCGCTGTGTCGCAGGCTGGAGGGAATGGTCATGGAGGGGGAGGATCACCTGCGCGACCTCTCGCGCGAGCTGCGTGCAGCCGCCGCTCGGCTCGACGCCCGCAGGGCGGCGCTCGGGCGGAATGCCCTCGTGTGGTGGCAGGGCGAGGCCGCCGAGCACTACCAGCAACGGGTCGCCCTGCGCGTGACGGGTCTCCATGCCCTCTCCCGGGAGATGGAGGAGGCCGCTCGCCTGGCGGACCACGTCGCCGCACTCATGGCGGCCCTGCAGGGCCGCGGGTGACCCGGGTCGCGGTCCGGTCGGACGCCCTCCTCGCCGTCGGTGCCCTGACCCAGCACCTGGCCGACGAGGTCCGGGAGGAGGCTGCGCGGCTCGCTGCCGCGATCCCCCGCGTGGCTCCGGGAGTCCAGGACTTCTGGGCCATGGGCAGCTCCGGGTCGGTCGTCGGGACGGCCGCTCAGCTCGGATGGGGGTGCCTGCGGGTGCAGGCGGCGGTCATCCGCCTCGTCGGCCCGGAGGGGGCGTGGGGCGAGGCACTCGCTCTCGATGCGCTCGCGGTGCACGTCAGGGCTGCGGCACGGGTGTACGCCGAGGTCGAGCAGTCCGTCGCCGCGGTGGTCGACGGGGTTCGGGCTGTTGCGGACCTCGCGGCGCGAGGTGGGTGGCTGACCGACGGGCTCGGTGCCGTACCGGTCGTGGCGCCGCTGAGCCCCACGGTGGCCGTCAACGACCTGCCCGGGACCTCGGCCGGGGGCCGGGTCGCCGCGGCAGCCGGTCTCGTCGCGGCGGGGGAGGGCCTGGAGGGCGCGCGCGTGCGCGTCCTGGAGACCACTCGCGGGGACGGCGGGGCGGCGTGGGTCGTCGTGGTCCCCGGGACGCAGCAGTGGTCCGCCAGGCCGGGGCCCAACCCCTTCGACGTCACCACCAACGTGCGGGCCATGACCGGTGACGCCACCGTCGCCGCGGCGGGCGTGGCGGCCGCGCTGGCCGCGGCCCGGGCAGCGTCCGGGCGCTCGACCGCAGGCGATCCGGTGGCGCTCGTGGGGCACAGCCAGGGCGGCATCCTCGCTGCCGCGCTCGCCAGCGACACGTCGTTCACGACCCGGCACCGGCTCACCCACGTCCTGACGTCCGGAGCGCCCGTCGCGCTCTTCGCCGTGCCCGCCGGCGTCCGGGTGCTCTCGGTGGAGCACGCTGACGACCCGGTGCCAGGGCTCGACCTCACACCCAACCCCTCGAGCTCCACCTGGGTGACCGTGCGAGTGGCCCACGGTGCCGCCGCCCTCGACCCGAGGAGCCACGGGCGGGAGACCTACGTCCGGACGCTCCACGCGGCGGAGAGCGCTCCGCACGGCACGGTGGAGGGGCTCGATGCGTGGCTGACGTCCGCGGGCGACTTCCTGGGGGTGCCGGTGCGCTCAGTGTGGCATTACGAGGTCGGGAGGCGTTGACCGCCGACGAGACGGCAGCTCACCACTGCACCGCGAGGGGCAGGACGAGGACGCTGAACCGTACGGTCCGACCGAGCAGGCACAGGGGGACGAACACCCACCTGCGCTGACCGGCTGCACCAGCGGCGACGCTCACGACGGCGAGCGGCGGCACGCCGATCGACGCGGCAGCCAGCACCAGCGGAGGCCCGGATCGTGGCGAGGTGAGCCACCCCGTGACCCGGTCGGTCCACCTGGCCGTGCGGGCGGACACCGGTCGACGTCGCCAGGGATGCCAGTCCCGTCCCCGCCGCCCGCCCTCGAAGAGCACGAGCTTGCCCACCGTCTGCCCGGCCGCGAGCGCGAGCACGACGGCGAGAAGCGTGTCCACGGGACCCGTTGCGGCGAAGAGGGCCCACGCCTCCGCGTTGAGCACCGGGACCAGCGCGGACCCGACTCCGGTGGCCAGTGCCAGCCCGACCGTGACCGCGTTCACGCCGTTTCCCGGTTCACGCGAAGGCCGTGGCCGGAAGGGCGCGGAGCAGTCCCTGGAGACGGACAGCGGTCCACAGCTTCACGGCCAGCACCGCGACGGCGACCGCCAAAGCGAGGCCGTACTGACCGAGGGCGATGGCCAGGATCACGCCGCCAGTGTTCGCCGCCTTGCCGGGGAGGGACCAGTTGAGCAGCCAGACGAGGCGGTCGACGCGGTGGAAGTCGTTCGGGCCCAGCAGCGGCCAGTAGAGGAACGACAGTGACAGCATCGGGTCGAGGAACATGAACGTCAGGAGGAACACTGCGGCGACCGGCTCGACGGAGGGGAACTGCGCGACCAGCCCGACACACAGCACCGACGTGCAGGCGCGGTCGCTGACGATGTCGAGGACGGCCCCGATCCGGGTCTCCTGACCGAGTCGCCGCGCACACCAGCCGTCCGCGATGTCGCCGACCCAGTAGACGGCATACGCGACGGCGAGCAGGACCAGGCTGGATGCGGCGACCCCCGCTCCGCCGATGACGACGGCCGCGACCGTGCGCACGACCGTGATGATGTTCGGAACCGTGCCAAGGGAGACTCCGGCGGTGGCTTCGAGGGGCTGCAGCAGTCGGATGGAGGACATGACGCAACCGTCTCCAAGGACGGCGCCGGCGAGAACCGACCCCGGTCCGGACCAGGCCGGACCCTGGTACCGATGTGATCCGGCACCCGGGTACCGAATCCGAGGTGGGCGGACCGTTCCGGCTTCTCCCGCATCCCCCCGATCCCCCACACTGGCAAGGTGTCGGCCACTGTCCGGGCTCGGAAGCGCATGCGCTCGACGGTCGACCTCGCGCTGGGACGGATCCGCGACGTCTTCTCCGACGTGTCCGCGATCCGCACGCTGCTGTTCTGGGCCGCAGTCGTCGTCACGGTGATCTCCGTGGTCGTGTCGGCTCGTGAGCCGCAGGGTGCGCTGGTCGGCCTCGTCCTCACTGCCCTCACCATGCTGGCGTGGGTGTTGCCGCGCTGGCGCGAGCACCTCATCGCCGCTGCCGCGGCGGTGGCCCTCGCCTGGGTCCCCGTCGCCCCGCTCGAGGGTGCGGCCGCCGCGCTCCTGTACCTCGCCGTGGCGCACGACCGACGAGACCCGCCGTGGCCTGCCCTGCTGGCCGGGCTCACCGGTGCGGTGCTCGCCGTCGTCCTGCACCCCGGGACCTCGGACCTGGCACCCTTCGGGGCGGCGTTGGTCGGCCTCGCCCTCGGCATCCTCGTGCGTGTCCTCGTCCACTCCACCGAGCTGACCCGGGAGGCGCGGGTGCTGCGTGCCCGGACGAGGTCCAGCGAGGAGCAGGCCCGCTGGCTGGAGCAGCGCACCGCGCTGGCGCGCGAGCTCCACGACGCGGTCGGGCACACCGTCACGGCGATGGTGGTCCAGGCCGAGGCCGGGAAGGTCGGCGACCCACGGGCCGCGCTGACGACCATCGGTGACCTCGGGCGAACGGCGCTCGGCGAGCTCGACGCACTCGTCGTGCAGCTGCGCGACCCGGCCTACCCGATCACGGTCTCCGCTCCGCCACGCCTGGGTGACATCGACGAGGTGCTGGCGGCCCCCCTGCGTCAGCAGGGTGTGGACGTCGACGTGCGGCTCGGCGCCGACCTGGCGCTCGACGACGTGCGTGAGCTCACGGCATACCGCATCGTGCAGGAGTCACTGACGAACGTCGTGCGCCACGCGTCCGCCACGCATGCCTGGGTGCAGGTCAGCCGCAGCGGCGCGAACGTGCGCTTGTGCGTCAGCGACGACGGTGTCGGGCCGCCGTCGGGGCCGACCCGAGGCGCAGGTCTGACGGGTATCGGCGAGCGGGTGAGCGCCCTGTCCGGGGTGTGGGAGATCCGTGGTCGCGATGGCGGCGGCACGGTCGTCGAGGTGCTGCTGCCCGACCGGGTCATCGGACGCGCGGGGTGATCCGGGTCGCGGTCGTCGACGACCAGCAGCTCGTGCGGGAGGGCTTCTCGCTCATCCTCGGCGCCCAGCCGGACGTCGAGGTGGCGCTGCACGCCTCCGACGGGCAGCAGCTCGTCGACGCCGTCCGGGACGGGAGGCGGATCGACATCGCCCTCGTGGACATCCGCATGCCGGTCCTCGACGGACTCGCCGCCACCCGCGCCCTCGCCACGATCCCCGGCGCACCCGCCGTCATCGTCGTCACGACGTTCGACGACGACGCCTACGTCATCGACGCGATCGCCGCCGGCGCCCAGGGCTTCCTGCTCAAGCGCTGCAGCGCGCAGGAGCTCGTGGCCGCCGTGCGGACGGTGGCGGCGGGCGACGCCGTCCTGTCGCCCGGAGTGACCCGGGCCGTCATGGCGCGCCTGCGGGGCGAGACGCAGTCCGCGCCGGCGGACGTGGCGGCCCACCGGCTGACGTCCCGTGAGCTCGACGTCCTCGCGCTGGTGGGCGCGGGCCTGAACAACGCGGAGATCGCCGAGCGGTTGTTCCTGTCGCAGAGCACGGTGAAGTCACACGTCACGAACGTCCTCGCGAAGACCGGCAGCCGCGACCGGGTCCGGGCCGCCATCCTCGCCATCCGGGCCGGGCTGACGGAGGACCTCCGCTGAGCGGCCGGGCTCGGGGCCGGTCGTCGCCCGGGTGGCAGAATCCACGCTCGTGACCCCGTCCTCCGCGCTCGCGACGGTCCTCGTCGACGAGCTGGTGAGGAACGGCGTCCGCGACGTCGTCCTGTGCCCGGGCTCGCGCTCCGCACCCTTGGCGTATGCCGTGCTCGCCGCCGAACGGGCCGCTCGCCTCCGCCTGCACGTGCGCGTCGACGAACGCAGCGCAGGGTTCCTCGCGGTGGGACTGGCCTCCGGCTCGGGGAGACCCGTCGTGGTCGTCACGACGTCGGGGACGGCCGTGGTGAACCTCCACCCGGCCGTGCTCGAGGCGCACCACGCCGGCCTGCCGCTCGTCGTCGTCAGCGCGGACCGGCCCCACGAGCTGCGGGGGACCGGTGCGAACCAGACGACGCAGCAGCCGGGCGTGTTCGGCGGGGTGACCCGGTATGCCGCGGACCTCCCGGCGCCGGTGGTGCGCCCGGGGCTCACGCCCTTCTGGCGGAGCACGGTGTGCCGCGCGCTCGCGGCAGCGACGGGGTGGGCGGGCGCCACCCCGGGCCCGGTGCACCTCAACGTCTGTCTCCGCGAGCCGCTCGTGCCCGACGACGCGGCACCGGCGTGGCCGGACTCCCTCGACGGCCGGCCGGACGGTGGACCGTGGGTCCGAATGGCCGTCGGGCCTTCGAACGGGGACGGCGCGGTGGTCGACGGGCTCGCCCATGTCGAGCGCACCCTCGTCGTGGTCGGGCACACGCGGGACGCCCGGCTCGCCGTGCTCGCGGTCGGGTGGGCGGGGGAGCGGGGTCACCCCGTCGTCGCCGAGCCGTTCGGCCCCGCATCGGTCCGGCGGGCAGCGCTGCCCCACGGGCCGCTGATCCTCACGGCGACGGACTGGCTCGAGGAGCATGCGCCGGAGCGGGTCGTCGTCGTCGGGCGCCCCACGCTCACCCGCGCGGTGGGAGCGCTGCTCCGACGCCCCGGGCTGCGGGTCGACATCGTCGCCGAGGTGGGGCCCTGGCCAGACCCGTCGCACGTCGCGGCGCAGGTCCATCGGCCGGGCGCCCTGCGTGCCGAACCGGGGAGGTCCGGGCAGGACGCTCCCGGCGGGGACGGCGCGTGGTCCCAGGCCTGGCACCGAGCCGGGCGACAGCTCGCCGACGCCGTGGCCGGAAGGGGTCTCCCCTGGCCCAGTGGACTCGGCGTCGCGGCGGCCCTGGCCGCCGCCCTGCCGGAGGACGCGCTGCTCGTCGTGGGGTCGTCGAACCCGGTCCGTGACCTCGACCTCGGGGCACCCGGGGCCGTGGGTGCCGAGGTCCTCGCCAACCGCGGCCTCGCCGGCATCGACGGGCTGGTGTCGACCGCGGTCGGTGCCGCGCTCGCCCGGCCGGGGCAGCCGGCGTACGCACTGCTCGGCGACCTCACCGTCCTCCACGACGCCAACGGGTTTCTCGTCGGCCCCGACGAACCCCTTCCCGACCTCACGGTCGTCGTCGTCAACGACGACGGGGGTGGCATCTTCACGACCCTGGAGCCCGGAGCGCCCGAGCACGCCGCCGACTTCGAGCGACTCTTCGGAACCCCGACCGGCACCGACCTCGCGGCACTGTGCCGGGCGCACGGCATCCGCCACGACCTGGCGGCCACCAGCGCCGACCTGGCCACCGCGGTGCGGACGCGGCCCGACGGGATCCGCGTGGTCGAGGTCACGGTGGGCCGTGCGAGCCACCGCCAGGCACACGCCGACCTGCGGGCGCTCGCCACGCGCACCCTCACGGGCTGACCCGCGAGGGGTGGGGTGGAGCCAGGCCAACTCGGCGTGGCCTGGACCGCTGTTGGACGCCGGGAGCCGCCTTGCGAGAATGCGAGCGTGTCCCAGACCCCCCAGCGCACCGATGTCCTCGTCGTCGGTGCCGGACCGGCCGGGGCGTCCGCCGCCGCCTGGGCAGCGCGCGCCGGCCGCGACGTGGTCCTCGCGGACGCCGCGGTGTTCCCCCGGGACAAGACCTGCGGCGACGGCCTGACGCCGCGGGCCGTGGCCGAGCTCGACCTCCTCGGCCTGGGGGGCTGGGTCCGCGAGCAGAGCGTCAACCGGGGCCTGCGAGCGCACGGGTTCGGCCAGACGCTCCACCTCCCCTGGCCCGGCGGCTCCCTGCCGGACCACGGCTCGGCCGTCCCGCGCACCGAGCTCGACGACCGCATCCGCGCGGAGGCGGTCGGCTCGGGAGCGACGGGGCTCGAGGGCGCCAAGGCCGTGGACGCCCGGGTCGACGGTGGCCGGGTGCGGGCGGTGACCTTCCGCCGGGGGGACGAGAGCTTCGACGTCGAGTGCCAGCGGCTGGTCGTGGCCGACGGCGTGCGCTCGGGGCTCGGCAAGGTGCTCGGCCGGACGTGGCACAAGGACACCGTGTATGCCGTGGCCGGGCGGTGCTACGTCGACTCCCAGCGCGCCGACGACCCGTGGATCAGCAGCCACCTCGAGCTGCGCTCGCAGGAGGGCGAGGCCCTGCCGGGCTACGGCTGGATCTTCCCCCTCGGCCGGGGCCAGGTGAACGTCGGCGTCGGTACCCTCGCGACGACGAAGCGGCCCGCCGACGTCGCGATCAAGCCGCTCATGGAGCACTACACCGACCTGCGCAGAGCCGACTTCGGGCTGACGGGTGGTCAGCGGATGCCGACGAGCGCACTCCTGCCCATGGGGGGCGCCGTGAGCCACGTCGCCGGCGCCAACTGGGCGCTCATCGGTGACGCCGCCGCCTGCGTGAACCCCCTCAACGGCGAAGGCATCGACTACGGCCTCGAGACCGGCCGCCTCGTCGTGGAGGCGCTCGACTCCGACCTCGGGACGACGTGGCCCGCGCTCCTCCGGGACCACTACGGCGAGGCGTTCTCCATCGCCCGACGACTCGCCGGCATCTTCACGGTGCCGCGGACCCTCGGTGCGCTGGGGCCGGTCGGCATGCGCAGTGACTGGCTGATGACCCTCGCCCTGCGCTGGATGGGGAACCTCGTCACCGACGAGGACCGCGACCGGTCCGCACGGGTGTGGCGATGGGCGGGCCGACGCTCGGTGGCCGTCGACGCCCGTCCCCCCTTCACCTGACCCCCGCGCCGGAGGCCGAGGCGGCGCGGAGGAGGTCAGGCGGGGGCGGTCAACGCGTCACGCATGGGCACGAGCTTGGCCGACGACTCCGCGAGCTCCTCCTCGGGGTCGGACCCCGCGACGATGCCGCACCCGGCGAAGAGCCGCACCCGTGACGGGTCCTCCTGCGAGATGGCGCCGCAGCGCAGGGCGATGCCCCACTCGCCGTCGCCCCTGGCGTCGATCCACCCGACCGGTCCGGCATAGCGCCCCCGGTCCATGTGCTCGAGCTCGGCGATGACGGCGTCGGCCTCCGAGGTCGGGGTGCCGCACACCGCGGCGGACGGATGGAGCGACTCCACGAGGGCCAGCGACGAGGTGTCGTCGACGAGGACACCCGCGACGTCCGTGGCGAGGTGCATGACGTTGGACAGGTGCAGGACGAACGGCGCCTCCGGCACGTTCATCGACGAGCAGTGCGGGGCCAGGGCGTCCGAGACCGACCGGACGGCGTACTCGTGCTCCTCGAGGTCCTTGCTCGAGCGGGCCAGCGAGGCCGCGAGGGCGAGGTCGTGCTCGTCGTCACCGGTGCGGCGGATGGTGCCCGCGAGGACCCGCGAGGTGACGAGCCCCTTCTCCCGGCGCACGAGCAGCTCCGGGGTCGCGCCGACGAGCCCGTCGACCGCGAAGACCCACGTCGTGTCATAGCGCTCGGCGAGCCTCTGGAGGAGCCAGCGCACGTCGAGCTCCGCCGACGTCGTCACCTCGAGGTCGCGCGCCAGGACGACCTTGTCCAGCGCCCCGGCCGTGATGCGCGAGACCGCCTCGCGGACCATGCCGGCCCACTGGGCCGGCGAGAGCGCCCCGTCGGCGAACGCCACGTCCCGGGGAGCCTTCGGCGCCTGCTGCGGGACGACCTCGGGGGTGCCCGGTACGGCGGCCACGGACGGCGCCGACTCGACCCCCACCGTGGTCAGCCACGCCACGCCGCCTCGGAAGCCGACGACGACCTCGGGTACGACGAGAGTCGCCCCGGCTGGTGAGTGGGCGGCATACGAGACCGAGCCGAAGGCGATCGGCCCGGTGCCCGGGCGGTCCACCTCGTCGCGCACGACCGCGTTCTCCACGAGCCCGGACCACCAGGACTCGAGCGCGGACATCCGGTTCGGCCCGGACGTGGTGTGGCCCGCCGCCCGTCCCCAGCCGACGACGCCCTCGCCGCGGCGCACCCAGGAACACACCTCGCGCGCCGCTGCGCGTGGGACGAGGGCGAGGAGGGCCGCGCCGAGCTCGGGATCGAGCGGCACGGTCCGCGAGACGAGGGGGGCGGCGGAGACGATCGAGTCGGTCGGCCGGTCGCCCACGGGCAACGAGGTCATCGCGCACGAGGATACGACCCCGCCCGGATCCGGGCCGCAGGCCCCCGGTGGGAGGATGGCCGCCATGAGCCGCGCCTCCCTCGACAAGGACCCCCGCGACGTCGCGGCGATGTTCGACGACGTCGCGACGAGGTACGACGTGACCAACGACGTGCTCTCCCTCGGCCGCGACCGGTCCTGGCGCCGGGCAGTGGTCGCGGCCTGCCAGGCGACACCCGGGCAGGTGGTCCTCGACATCGCCGCCGGGACGGGCACGAGCAGTGAGCCGTTCGCCGACTCCGGCGTCGACGTGGTCCCCGCGGACTTCTCGCTCGGGATGCTGCGCGTGGGTCGGCGACGCCGCTCGGACCTCGGCTTCACGGCCGCGGACGCGATGCGGCTGCCGTTCGCCGACGGCTCGTTCGACGTCGTCACGATGAGCTTCGGGCTGCGCAACGTCTCGGACCCGGATGCCGCGCTCCGGGAGTTCCTCCGGGTGACCCGGCCCGGTGGCAGGCTCGTTCTCTGCGAGTTCAGCCAGCCGACCGTCCCGGGGTTCCGCCGGCTCTACACGAACTACCTCATGAGGTCACTCCCGGCGGTGGCGCGCGCCGTGAGCTCGAACCCGGAGTCCTACGTCTACCTCGCGGAGTCGATCCAGGCATGGCCGGCCCAGCGAGCCATGGCCGAGCGCATCGTCGAGGCCGGCTGGACCGACGTCCAGTGGCGCAACCTCACCGGCGGGATCGTCGCCCTCCACCGGGCGACGAAGCCCACGGAGTCGCGTGCCGAAGGTTAGGAAAGCCTCAGTGCAGGAACGCCGCACCTCGTCCTAGACTGCGGCGGTCGTGAAGACATTCACAAGCACCCGTGAGGGCCTGTCCGGTGCGTCGCAACGCGTCGGAGCGCACGGTGAGCACCGCCGGTCCCTCGTCGGGTGGGGCTTCCCCCGAGCCCCCTAGGATGACGGGGACGTCTGTCGACTCGACGACATGTGCCTGCCCGACGCACACGAGCACCGAAAGGGGAGTTGTCCTGCGATGAGCAACCCCTACGTCCCGCTTCTCATCCTGTTGGGCCTGGGTTTCGGGTTCGCCGTGCTGTCAGTGGGTACGAGCCTCGTCGTCGGTCCCAAGCGCTACAACCGGGCAAAGCTCGAGGCGTACGAGTGCGGCATCCAGCCGACCCCCCGCGCGGAGGGTGGTGGACGGGTGCCGATCAAGTACTTCCTCACCGCGATGCTCTTCATCATCTTCGACATCGAGTCGGTGTTCCTCTACCCCTTCGCTGTCGCGTTCGACCAGCTCGGCCTGTTCGCCCTCGTCGAGATGGTGCTGTTCGTCCTCACCGTGTTCGTCGCCTACGCCTACGTGTGGAAGCGCGGCGGGCTGGAGTGGGACTGATGACCACGACCCGTATGCCGGACGCGCGTCCTACGCCGACCACCGCACCACCCGCTGTCGCCAAGGAGACGTGATGGGACTCGAGGAGAAGCTGCCCGCGGGGTTCGCGCTGACGACGCTCGAGAACGTCGTGGGCTACATGCGCAAGGCCTCCATGTGGCCGGCGACCTTCGGGCTCGCCTGCTGCGCGATCGAGATGATGGCCGTCGGGACCCCGGACTACGACATCTCCCGGTTCGGCATGGAGCGCTTCGCCGCGACCCCGCGCCAGGCAGACCTCATGATCGTCGCCGGCCGTGTCTCGCAGAAGATGGCCCCCGTGGTCCGCCAGGTGTACGACCAGATGCCCAACCCCAAGTGGGTCATCTCGATGGGTGTCTGCGCGAGCTCCGGCGGGATGTTCAACAACTACGCCATCGTCCAGGGCGTCGACCACATCATTCCCGTCGACATCTACCTGCCCGGCTGTCCGCCGCGTCCGGAGATGCTCCTCAACGCGATCATCGAGCTGCACGGGCAGATCCAGAGCAGCAAGCTCGGCGTCAACCGCATCGCGGCGGCGCGGGCGGCGGAGGAGGCGGCGCTCGCCGCGACGCCCACCTCGCTCATGGCTCCCACGCACGACCACCTCGCCCACGTCGCGGCTCCCACCGGGAAGAACCTTCTCGCATGAGCGACGAGAAGAACATCGACACCACTCCCGTCCAGCCCATTCCCGACAAGGTCATCGACTCCCCGCAGACGCGCACCGACGACCAGCCCGACTCGCTCAAGCCCGCGCACACCGCCAACGTCGGCACGTGGCGCGAGCTGACGAGCGACGCCCTGGAGCCCGTGCGCATCGCGGAGCGCAAGGGGATGTTCGGCGCTCGCAGCCAGGACACCACCGGCTACGGCGGTGTGGTGCAGCCCGTCCTCTTCCCGGGTGCCAGCCCGCGCCCGTACGGCTCCTACTTCGACGAGGTCGCCGACCGGCTGGGGCAGGCGCTCGGCACCGCCGAGGGGCCGTCCTTCGACACCGCGGTCGAGCGGGTCGTCGTCGACCGGGGCGAGCTGACCCTCTTCGTCCGCCGCGAGCACCTCCCGGCGGTCGCCCGCGCCATGCGCGACGTGCCCGAGCTGCGGTTCGAGATGTGCCTGGGTGTCTCCGGGGTCCACTTCCCCGAGCAGGACGGGCGCGAGCTGCACGCGGTCTACCACCTCATGTCCATCACGCACGGCAGCCGGCGCGTCCGGCTGGAGGTCACCGCACCGGACGCCGACCCGCACATCCCCTCGATCGTCTCGACCTACCCAGGCATCGACTGGCACGAGCGGGAGACCTGGGACATGTTCGGCATCGTGTTCGACGGGCACCCGGCGCTCACCCGCATCCTCATGCCCGACGACTGGCCGGGCCACCCCCAGCGCAAGGACTACCCGCTCGGCGGCATCCCCGTCGAGTACAAGGGCGGCACGGTCCCGCCGCCTGACGAGCGGAGGGCGTACAGCTGATGACGACCCACGACCAGGACTCCCACCTCTTCGAGACGCTCCACGACGACCGCCCGGCCGGGGCGTTCACGCCCGTCGACGCCTACGGCGCCTCGGTGGACGAGGACACCGGCGACGCCCCGGTCTTCACCGTCTCCGGAGGGGACTGGAACGACCTCGTCGACGAGGCGACCGCACTCCACGAGGAGCGCATCGTCGTCAACATGGGTCCGCAGCACCCCTCGACGCACGGCGTGCTCCGGCTCATCCTCGAGCTCGACGGCGAGACGGTCACCGAGGCGCGCGCCGGCATCGGCTACCTCCACACCGGCATCGAGAAGAACATGGAGTACCGCACCTGGGTTCAGGGGGTGACCTTCTGCACACGGATGGACTACCTCACCCCGATGATGAACGAGGCGGCCTTCTGCCTCTCGGTGGAGCGGCTGCTCGGCATCACCGACTCGATCCCGGAGCGCGCCAGCATCATCCGGGTGATGATGATGGAGCTCACCCGGATCAACTCCCATCTCGTCGCCCTGGGAACCGGCGGCCTGGAGCTCGGTGCGACCACCGTGATGACCGTCGGGTTCCGGGAGCGCGAGCGCATCCTGCGCGTCTTCGAGGCCATCACCGGGCTGCGCATGAACAACTCGTACATCCGGCCGGGTGGCGTGGCCCAGGACGTCCCGCATGGTGCCGTCGACATGGTGCGCGAGGTCGTCGACGAGCTTCGGGACGGCCTGCACGAGCTCGAGCTGCTCCTCAACGAGAACCCGCTGCTTCGGGGTCGCACCGTCGGGGTGGGCTACCTCGACCTCACCGGGTGCATCTCGCTGGGCGTGACGGGTCCGGTGCTCCGAGCCACGGGGCTGCCCCACGACCTGCGCAAGTCCTCGCCGTACTGCGGCTACGAGACCTACGACTTCGAGGTCGTCACCCGGACCGGGTGCGACGCCTACGACCGGCTACGGATCCGCATCGACGAGATGTACGAGTCCCTGAAGATCGTCCTCCAGGCCCTCGACCGTCTGCAGCGCACCGAGGGGCAGCCGGTGATGGTCGAGGACAAGAAGATCGCCTGGCCGGCCCAGCTCGCGATCGGCGGGGACGGCATGGGCAACAGCCTCGACCACATCCGCGAGATCATGGGGACCTCGATGGAGTCGCTGATCCACCACTTCAAGCTCGTCACCGAGGGTTTCCGGGTCCCCCCGGGGCAGGCGTACGTACCGGTCGAGTCGGCGAAGGGGGAGCTCGGCTGCCACCTCGTGTCCGACGGTGGCACCCGCCCCTACCGCGCCCATTTCCGCGACCCGAGCTTCAACAACCTCCAGTCCGTGGCCGCCATGTGCGAAGGCGGTCAGGTCGCCGACGTCATCGTCGCGGTGGCCTCCATCGACCCCGTCATGGGAGGTGTGGACCGCTGATGGCCCATGACTTCGGCCTCCAGACCGCTTCCGGGCACCTCACCGTGAGCGAGGAGTCAAAGCAGGCCTACCCCGCCGACGTGGAGGCGCGCTTCCGTGCGGACGCCGCGCAGGTCCTCGAGCGCTACCCGCAGAAGCGCTCCGCGCTGCTGCCGCTGCTCCACCTCGTCCAGTCGGTCGACGGCTACGTCACCGGGAGGGGCATCGACCTCTGCGCCGAGATCCTCGACCTCACGACGGCGGAGGTCTCGGGCGTGGCGACGTTCTACACCCAGTACAAGCGCCACCCCAACGGTGAGTACACGGTCGGCGTCTGCACCAACACGCTCTGCGCGATCATGGGCGGCGACGAGATCTGGGAGGCGGTCTCCGAGCACCTCGGCCTGGGCCACGACGAGACGACCGAGGACGGGAAGATCACCCTCGAACGCGTGGAGTGCAACGCTGCGTGCGACTACGCCCCGGTCGTCATGACGAACTGGGAGTTCTTCGACAACCAGACCCCGGAGTCGACGATCCGGCTCGTCGAGGAGCTGCGCTCCGGGGCCGTGGTACGTCCGACTCGCGGGCCGAACCGGGTCTCCACCTTCAAGGAGGTCAGCCGAGTTCTGGCCGGCTTTCCCGACGGTCGCGCCGACGAGGGCGTGGGGGCGGGCCCGGCATCCCTCGTGGGCTTGGCGCTCGCCAAGGAGCAGGGGTGGACCGCCCCCGAGGGCGAGTCGTCCCGACACCAGGGGTCGCCCACCACGCACGGGGAGCCATCGGCCGATGGGGACGGCGCGACCGACGCGTCACCGGCCGGCGCCGCCCGCGGCACCACCATGGGCCGCACCGAGGTGACCCCGGCGAGCGACGACGCGAAGGCCCGCAAGGCCGAGCCGGCGGCGGCGCGGGACGAGGCCGACGAGACGCCGGCCGAGGAGGAGACCTCCACCCGCACGACCGGCTCGACCCCGAAGACGAAGAAGAAGAAGAAGGACTCGTGATGACGACGACCCTCACGCCGATCCTCACGTCGTTCTGGGACGACCCGAAGTCCTGGACGCTCGACACCTACGTCCGCAACGGCGGCTACCGCGCGCTGGAGAAGGCGTTCGGCATGGGCCCGGCGGCGATCCTCCAGGCCGTCAAGGACTCCGCGCTGCGCGGGCGCGGGGGTGCAGGGTTCCCCACCGGCATGAAGTGGTCGTTCATGGCCCCCCCGGACGGTGGACCGCGCTACCTCGTCGTCAACGCCGACGAGTCCGAACCCGGCACGTGCAAGGACGTGCCGCTGATGATGGCCAACCCGCACGTTCTCGTCGAGGGCGTCGCGATCAGCTCCTTCGCCATCGGCTGCGAGCACGCCTACATCTACGTGCGCGGAGAGGTCGTCCACGTCTACCGCCGGCTGCTGCGTGCCGTCGAGGAGGCGTATGCCGCGGGGCACCTCGGTGACGACGTCCACGGCAGCGGGGCCACCCTCGACATCACGGTGCACGCAGGCGCCGGCGCGTACATCTGCGGCGAGGAGACCGCCCTCCTCGACAGCCTCGAGGGCCGCCGCGGCCAGCCACGCAGCAAGCCACCGTTCCCGGGTGTCGCCGGCCTCTACGCCCGCCCGACGTCGGTCAACAACGTCGAGTCGATCGCCTCGGTCCCCGGCATCATCCTCGAGGGCGTGGACTGGTTCACCGGCATGGGCACCGAGAAGTCGACGGGCTTCGGCATCTTCAGCCTCTCGGGCCACGTCAAGAACCCGGGCCAGTTCGAGGCGCCGCTCGGCATCACCCTGCGCGAGCTGCTCGACATGGCCGGCGGCATGCGCGACCCCGACAAGGAGCTCAAGTTCTGGACGCCGGGCGGCAGCTCGACCCCGCTCTTCACCGCCGAGCACCTCGACGTGCCGCTGGACTTCGAGTCGGTGGGCGCGGCCGGCTCCATGCTGGGCACGCGCGCGCTGCAGATCTTCGACGAGACGACCTGCGTGGTCCGCGCGGTCGACCGGTGGACCGACTTCTACAAGCACGAGTCGTGCGGCAAGTGCACCCCGTGTCGCGAGGGCACGTGGTGGCTCAAGCAGATCCTCGGTCGGCTGGAGTCGGGCGTCGGCGACGAGGAGGACCTCGACAAGCTCCTGGACATCTGCGACAACATCCTCGGTCGCAGCTTCTGCGCCCTCGGTGACGGGGCGACGAGCCCGATCACGAGCTCCATCCAGTACTTCCGCGACGAGTACGTCGCCCACCTCACCCATGGTGGCTGCCCCTTCGACCCGAAGGCCTCGACGCTCATCGCCAAGGACCACAAGGAGAGCGTGTCCGCATGACGACCACGCCCGAGAAGACCGCGCCGGCCGCACCGCCCCCGTCGGCCGCCGCGGCCGCTCCTGCGGCGGCCGACCTCGTCACCCTGACGATCGACGGCGTCCCGGTGTCGGTTCCCAAGGGGACTCTCATCATCCGTGCCGCCGAGCAGGCCGGGATCGAGATCCCACGGTTCTGTGACCACCCGGGACTCGACCCGGTTGGGGCCTGCCGTCAGTGCCTCGTCGAGGTCTGGATGCCGGGTCCGCCCGGACCGGACGGCACACCGGGCGAGCCGAAGCAGATGCAGGGCCCCCCCGGGCGGATGAAGCCGCAGGCGTCGTGCACCATGGCCGTCGCTCCCGGGATGGTCGTCCACACGCAGTACACATCCGAGGGTGCGGACAAGGCGCAGAAGGGCGTCATGGAGCTGCTCCTCATCAACCACCCGCTCGACTGCCCGGTCTGCGACAAGGGTGGCGAGTGCCCCCTGCAGAACCAGGCGATGAGCAACGGTCGTGCGGTGTCCCGCTTCGAGGACGTCAAGCGCACCTTCCCCAAGCCGATCAACATCTCCTCCCAGGTGCTCCTCGACCGTGAGCGCTGCGTGCTCTGCGCCCGCTGCACACGCTTCTCGGAGCAGATCGCCGGCGACCCGTTCATCGCGCTCGTCGAGCGGGGTGCCCTCCAGCAGGTGGGCATCTACGCGGAGAAGCCGTTCGAGAGCTACTTCTCCGGCAACACCGTGCAGATCTGCCCCGTGGGGGCGCTGACCGGTGCGGCCTACCGCTTCCGCTCCCGTCCCTTCGACCTCGTCTCCACGAAGAGCGCGTGCGAGCACTGCGCGAGCGGCTGCGCGATCCGCACCGACCACCGGCGCGGTGCCGTCCTGCGCCGGATGGCGTGGAACGACCCGGAGGTCAACGAGGAGTGGAACTGCGACAAGGGACGCTGGGCCTTCGCGTACACCTCGGTCGGTGACCGCCTCGAGCTGCCCATGGTCCGCGGTGAGGACGGCGAGCTGCGCGTGGTGTCCTGGCGCGACGCCCTCGAGAGGGCTGCGGCCGGGCTGCGCGCCGCGTCGTCGACCGGAGTGCTCGTCGGCGGTCGGGTCAGCGTCGAGGACGCCTACGCCTACGGCAAGTTCGCGCGCATGGTCCTCGGCACGAACGACGTCGACTTCCGTGCCCGTCCGCACTCGGCGGAGGAGGCCGACTTCCTCGTGGCCAGGGTCGCCGGGGCGACCCCCGAGACGGGTGCCGTGACGTACGCGGACCTCGAGTCCGCGAAGAGCGTGCTCCTCGTCGGCCTCGAGCCCGAGGACGAGAGCCCCATCGTCTTCCTCCGCCTCCGCAAGGCGTTCCTGCGCAATCGCGCGGCCGTGTATGCCGTGTCGCCGGTGGCCACCCGCGGCCTGGCGAAGATGGGGGGCACCCTCATCCCGACCGCTCCCGGCACCGAGCCGGAGGTGCTCCGGGCGCTGGCCGAGGGCTCCGGGAGCGAGGTCGTCGCGGCGGCCGGAGAGGCCTTGAAGGACGGCGCCGTCGTCCTCGTCGGTGAGCGGCTCGCGATGGTGCCCGGCGCGCTGAGCGCTGTGGCCGCCCTCGCCGAGGCCACGGGTGCCCGGCTCGCGTGGGTGCCCCGCCGCGCCGGTGAGCGCGGTGCCCTCGAGGCGGGCGCGTTCCCGACCCTGCTTCCCGGTGGCGGTCCGGCCACCGACGCCTCCGCGCGCGCACACGTCGCCTCGACGTGGGGCGTGCCGACCCTGCCCGAGACGCCGGGCCGTGACACGGCCGGCATCCTCGACGCTGCGGCATCCGGGCAGCTGGGGGCCCTCGTGGTCGGAGGGGTGGACCCGGCCGACCTCGGTGTGCCGGGCGCGGCGGAGCTGTTCGCCCGGCCCTTCGTCGTCTCGCTCGAGATCCGGGAGTCAGCCGTGACCGCGGTCGCCGACGTGGTGCTCCCCGTCGCGGCTCACGCCGAGAAGGGGGGGACCTTCCTCGACTGGGAGGGCCGGCAGAGGGTCTTCGAGCCGGCGCTCGACACCGCTCACGTCTCGGACTACCGGGCCCTGGACATGCTCGCCGACGAGATGGGCGAGTTCCTCGGCACCCGCACGCTGCGTGAGGTGCGTTCAGAGATCGAGGCCCTGGGGTCGTGGCAGGGCCAGCGACCCGCCGCGCCGACCGTCGACGCCGGTGAGGTCCCCAGCGTCGAACCGGGCACCCTCGTCCTCGCGACGTGGCGCCACCTCCTCGACCGCGGTTCGCTCCAGGACGGAGAGCCGTTCCTCGCCGGGACCGCTCCCAGGCCCGTGGCCCGTGTCTCGGGGACGACCGCCGGGGGGCTGGGTGTCGTCGCGGGCGACGTCGTCACCGTGCGCGCGGGAGAACAGGCCGTGACTGCGCCGGTCATCATCGACGAGATGGCCGACCACGTGATCTGGCTGCCGACGAACTCCACGGGCTGCGACCTGCGGGCCGCGTTCGCCGGGGCGCCCGGTGCCCTCGTCTCCGTGTCGAAGGAGGGGCAGGCATGAACTGCACCCCACGAAGTTCTTCCGCCCACGCGGCGCGTGGGACCCGCGCTGCGCTCCCCCAGATACTTCGTGAGGACCCCGCATGAGCGCGCTGCTGGCACTGACGGAGACGGCATCCGTCGTCGCCGCGTCCACCGACAACCCACGAGCGGACTTCCGCGACACGCCCCTGTGGCTGAGTGCGGTCAAGGCACTTCTCGTCTTCGTCTACCTGCTCATCTCCACGCTGCTCGTCATCTGGTTCGAGCGACGGGTCATCGGCCGGATGCAGCAGCGTCCCGGACCCAACCGGAACGGCCCCTTCGGCCTGCTCCAGACCCTCGCCGACGGCATGAAGTCGATGCTCAAGGAGGACGTGCGACCCAAGGCGGCGGACGCCTTCGTCTTCACCCTGGCGCCGCTCATCACCGCGACGATGTGCTTCGTCGCGTTCTCGATCATCCCGCTTGCGGGCGATGTCTGGATGTTCGGCCATCGCACGCCGTTCCAGCTGACCGACACCCCGGTCGCGGTCCTGCTCGTCCTCGCCATCGCGGGCGTCGGCATCTACGGGGTGGTCCTCGCGGGCTGGTCCTCGGGTTCCACGTACCCCCTCATGGGCGGCCTTCGCTCCTCCGCCCAGATGATCTCGTACGAGATCGCGATGGGGCTCTCCCTCGTCGCCGTGTTCCTCTATGCCGGGTCGATGTCGACGTCGCAGATCGTCGGAGCCCAGCGCGACCTGTGGTTCATCATCCCCGCGTTCTTCAGCTTCTTCGTCTACGTCATCACGATGGTCGGCGAGACCAACCGCCTGCCCTTCGACCTCGCCGAGGGCGAGGGTGAGCTCACCGGTGGCTTCCACACCGAGTACGGGTCGATGCGCTTCGCCATGTTCTTCCTCGGCGAGTACATCAACATGTTCACCGTCGCGGCGCTCGCCACGACGATGTTCCTCGGCGGCTGGCAGGCACCCCCCGGCATCGCCGCGGTCAACGACGGCATGTTCAACGAGGGTTGGTGGGGCCTGCTCTGGTTCACCGTCAAGCTGTGGATGTTCATGTTCGTCTTCGTCTGGCTGCGAGGGTCCCTGCCGAGGGTGCGCTACGACCAGTTCATGCGCTTCGGGTGGAAGTTCCTCATCCCCGCCACCCTCACGTGGGTGGTCCTCGTCGCGGTCTTCCGCGCCGGGCAGAACGGCTGGCTGGGTGGCGGCGTCGACGTGGCCGGACGTCGGTTCCCCGTCGTCTCGCTCTTCCTCGTCGGAGCCATCGCCGTGCTGGCCCTCGTCGGCGGATGGCTCTGGGACCGTCGGGCCGAGGCCAAGGAGGCCGCGGCGCACCCGGCGGTGCCGGACGACGTGGATCCCTACGCCGGGGGACACCCCGTGCCGCCCCTGCCGGGGCAGCGCCTGAGGGAGCCCTCCCTCACCGCCCCGGCCCTGCCGGCCGGCAGCGACACCAAGGAGGCCACTCGTGGCTGACGAGCAGAAGAAGTCCGGCTTCCTCTCCGACCTCTTCGCCCCCGTCGGGGGGTTCGGGGTGACCTTCGCGACGATGTTCCGCAAGGTCGCCACGGAGGAGTACCCCGAGGAGAAGCGGCCGACCCAGCCGCGCTGGCACGGACGGCACCAGCTGAACCGGCACCCCGACGGGCTCGAGAAGTGCATCGGGTGCGAGCTGTGCGCCTGGGCCTGCCCGGCGGACGCCATCCTCGTCGAGGGTGCCGACAACGACGACACCGAGGGTGGTGCCGGTCGGTTCAGCCCCGGGGAGCGCTACGGACGCGTCTACCAGATCAACTACCTGAGGTGCATCTTCTGCGGCCTGTGCATCGAGGCGTGCCCCACTCGGGCGCTGACGATGACGAACTTCTACGAGATCGCCGACGACAACCGCGCCGACCTCATCTACACCAAGGACCAGCTCCTCGCCCCGCTCCAGCCGGGGATGCTGCCCCCGCCCTTCCCCATGGCCGACGGCATGGAAGAGCGCGACTACTACCTCGGGAAGGTCTCCTCGGCGACGGACTCGCAGCGCTCGTTCGTCGAGGGGCACACCCCGACGACGGACGACGTGGAGGTGTCCCGGTGACCGGCGGCGGCGAGCAGGTGCTCTTCTGGGTGCTCGGGCCCCTGGCGGTGGCCGGTGCCCTCGGGCTCGTCTTCGCGAAGAAGGCCGTCCACGCGGCGCTCGGCATGGCCCTGACGATGATCATCCTCGGCGTGTTCTACATCGCCCAGGACGCGGAGTTCCTCGGGGTCATCCAGATCTTCGTCTACACCGGCGCCGTGATGATGCTGTTCCTCTTCGTCATCATGCTCATCGGCGTCGACTCCTCCGACAGCCTCGTCGAGACCCTCACGGGTCAGCGCTGGGTGACGGCCCTGCTCTGTCTCGGCCTCGGCGGCATCCTCGCCTCGGCCATCGGCCAGGTCACCTGGGGTGAGGCGGTCGGCCTCGACGCCGTCAACGCCGAGACGGGCAACGTCTCCGGGGTCGCCCAGCTGATCTTCGGACGTTACGTGTGGGTCTTCGAGCTGACCAGTGCCCTGCTCATCACGGCAGCCCTGGGCGCCATGGTCCTCGCGCACCGCGAGAGGCTCGGGAAGGGTCCGAACCAGCGTGAGTGGAGCAGGCGCCGCTTCCGCGAGGGCGAGAACCTCGCCGGACTCCCCGCGCCGGGTGTCTACGCGCGCCACAACGCGGTGGACACGCCCGCCCTCCTCCCCGACGGCACGCCCTCACCGCTGTCCCTCTCACGGGTGCTGACCGCACGCGAGCAGGTCCTGTCCCCCGACGTGTACCTCGAGGCCGAGGCGGCGATCGAGCGAGAGATGACCGAGGAGAGCGAGCGATGAGCCTGGTCAACTACATCTACCTCGCGACGATCCTCTTCGTCATCGGTGGCGCGACGGTCCTCACCCGGCGCAACGCGATCATCGTCTTCATGGGCGTCGAGCTGATGCTCAACTCCACGAACCTCGTCTTCGTGACGTTCGCCCGGATCCACGGGAACCTCGACGGCCAGGTCCTCGCCCTCTTCGTCATGGTCGTCGCCGCGGCGGAGGTCGTCGTGGGCCTCGCCATCATCATGGCGATCTTCCGCTCCCGCCGCTCGGCGTCGGTCGACGACGCGAACCTGCTGAAGCTGTAAGGAGCACCAGTGACCTCACTTCTCGCCGAGGACAGCGCCTTGTCCGCGGCCGACGCCAGCGGGGCCTCCTCCGTCGCGTGGCTGCTCATCGCGCTGCCGCTGGTCGGTGCCGCGGTGCTCCTCCTCGGGGGCCGGCGCACCGACCGGTTCGGGCCGCTCCTCGCGACGGGACTCTCCTGGGGTTCCTTCGTCGTGGGGCTGGTGGTGTTCCTCCAGCTGCTCGGGCTCCCGGCCGAGGAGCGGGCGCAGGACCTCACGCTGTGGAACTGGGTCCCGGCCGGTGCCTTCCAGCTCGACGTCGGGCTGCTCGTCGACCCGCTCTCGACGAGCTTCGTCCTGCTCATCACGTTCGTCGGCTCGCTCATCCACGTCTACTCCATCGGGTACATGGAGAACGACCCCGACAAGCGGCGGTTCTTCGCCTACCTCAACCTCTTCGTCGCGTCGATGCTCCTCCTCGTCCTCGCGGACTCCTACCTGTTGCTGTTCGTCGGCTGGGAGGGCGTCGGCCTGGCCTCCTACCTCCTCATCGGCTTCTGGAACTGGAACCCGGCCTACGCGACGGCCGCGAACAAGGCGTTCTTCGTCAACCGCGTCGGTGACCTGGGCCTCGCGATCGGCATCATGGTCATCTTCGTGACCTTCGGCAGCGTCGACTACGCGACCGTGTCGGAGGGTGCCGCCAACGCCTCGCAGGGCACCCTCACGGCGATCGGCCTGCTCCTCCTCCTCGGTGCGTGCGGCAAGTCGGCCCAGTTCCCGCTCCAGTCCTGGCTCGGTGACGCCATGGCCGGTCCCACACCGGTGTCGGCGCTCATCCACGCGGCGACCATGGTGACCGCCGGTGTGTACCTCGTCGTGCGCTCCAACCCGATCTACGACGGAGCCCCCGACGCGCGGCTGGCCGTCGCGCTCGTGGGCGCGATCACCCTCCTCTTCGGGGCGATCGTCGGCTGCGCCAAGGACGACATCAAGAAGGTCCTCGCGGCGTCGACGATGAGCCAGATCGGTTACATGATGCTGGCGGCGGGCCTCGGGCCGGTGGGCTACGCCTTCGCCATCTTCCACCTGCTCACGCACGGCTTCTTCAAGGCTGGCATGTTCCTCGGTGCCGGGTCGGTGATGCACGGGATGAACGACCAGGTGAACCTGCGCAGGTACGGCGGCCTCTCGACCTTCATGAAGATCACCTGGGTGACGTTCGGCCTGGGCTGGCTCGCGATCCTCGGGGTGCCACCGTTCTCGGGGTTCTGGTCCAAGGACTCGGTGATCGAGGCGGCGTTCGTCGGCGAGGGATGGCAGCCGTGGGTCCTCGGTGGTGTCGCCCTCCTCGGCGCCGGCATCACCGCCTTCTACATGTCCAGGCTGTTCTTCATGACGTTCCACGGTGAGAAGCGCTGGGAGGAGGACCCCGAACCCCATCCCCACGACCCCGATCGCACGATGACCGTGCCGATGATCGTTCTCGCCGTCGGCTCGGCGGGCCTGGGTCTGGTCCTCGGCCCGACCGGTGCGATCACGAGCTGGCTCGCGCCCGTCGTCGGCGAGCACGGCGAGGAGCATCCGGTCCTGCCGGTGTGGCTCATCGTGGCCCTCACGTTGGGACTCGTGGCGGTCGGGGCTGCCTACGCCTGGGTCCGCTACGGCAGGGACCTCGTTCCCGAGGTGGCGCCCAAGGCCACGGCGATCACCCGCGCCGCCCGGGTCGACCTCTACCAGGACGCCGTCAACGAGGGCCTCTTCATGCGGCCCGGGATCCACCTCACCCGCGGCCTGGTGTTCGCGGACGCACGAGGTGTCGACGGTGCCGTGGGCGGGCTCGCCGCCCTCGTCGGCGGGCTGTCCTCGAGGCTGCGCCGCCTCCAGACCGGATACGCCCGCTCGTACGCCCTGACGATGCTCACCGGCGTCGTCACCGTCCTCGGTGCCCTGTGGGTGATCCAGTGAACGCCGTGCCCCTGCTCACCCTGATGGTGGTCGTGCCCCTTCTGGGCGCGATCGTCGTCGCCGTCCTGCCGGGGAACACCGCGAGGCTGGCCAAGCCGATCGCGTTGGGTGCCTCACTCGTCACCCTCGTCCTCGCCGTGCTGGCGGTCGCCAGCTTCGACACCGGCTCGACCGAGCAGTTCCAGCTCGCCGAGGTGCGGCCCTGGATCCCGCAGTTCGGGGTCTCCTACGCCCTCGGTGTCGACGGGATCGCCCTCGCGCTCATCGTCATGGCGGCGATCCTCACGCCGGTCTGTCTCCTTGCCGCATGGAACGACGTCACCGAGGAGGGGTCCGGCCGGGAGAAGCGCTACTTCGCCCTGCTGCTCGTGCTCGAGGCGTTCATGGTCGGCGTCTTCGCGGCAACCGACGTGTTCCTCTTCTACGTCTTCTTCGAGGCGATGCTCATCCCGGTGTACTTCCTCATCGGGATGTTCGGCGGGCCTCGCCGCCAGTACGCCGCGGTGAAGTTCCTCCTCTTCTCGCTCGTCGGCGGCCTCGTCATGCTCGTGGCCGTCATCGGCGTCTTCGTGGCGGGGCCCGGCGGCGGTGACGGCTTCCTCGTCGAGAACCTCACCGGCAACCTCGACGCCTCCACCGGCGCCCTGCGGTGGATGTTCGTCGGGTTCTTCGTCGCCTTCGCGATCAAGGCGCCGATGTGGCCGGTGCACACCTGGCTGCCGGATGCCGCGACGGAGTCCCGTCCCGCCGTCGCCGTGCTCCTCGTCGGCGTGCTCGACAAGGTCGGCACCTACGGGATGATCCGCTTCTGCCTCCAGCTGTTCCCCGAGGCGTCGCAGTGGGCGACGCCGGTCGTCATCACCCTCGCCGTCATCTCGGTCGTCTACGGAGCCCTCCTCGCGATCGGGCAGACCGACATGATGCGGCTCATCGCCTTCACGTCGATCAGCCACTTCGGCTTCATCGTCCTGGGCATCTTCGCGCTGACGAGCGTGGGTGGTGCGGGGTCGAGCCTGTACATGGTGAACCACGGGTTCTCCACCGCCGGGCTCTTCCTCCTCGCCGGCTTCCTCGTGGCCCGCCGGGGGTCCAAGCGGATCCCCGACTACGGCGGCTGGCAGCGGGTCACGCCGGTGCTGGCCGGGACGTTCCTCGTCGTCGGGCTGTCGAGCCTCGCCCTGCCGGGGCTGTCGTCCTTCGTCTCGGAGTTCCTCGTGCTCCAGGGCGCGTTCATGCGCTACCGCGTGGCGGCGGTCATCGCCGCAGCCGGCATCATCCTCGCCCCGCTCTACATCCTCCTCATGTACCAGCGCCTCATGACAGGTCCCAAGCCGACCTTCGGCGAGGCAGAGGCACCGCGCGACCTGTCGTTGCGGGAGAGGGTGGTCGTCGCGCCCCTCATCGCCTCGTTCCTCCTCCTCGGGTTCTTCCCCAAGCCGGTCCTGGACCTCGTCAACCCGGCCGTGGAGCGGACGCTGCAGTTCGTCGGCGTCTCCGATCCCACGCCCGCTCTCGCCTCCGGGAGCGACCAGTGATGCCCGCCGCCGAGTTCCAGGCCGTCCAGGTCGACTACGCCGCCGTCGCGCCGATGCTCATCGTCGCCGCCGGCGCGCTCGTCGGCGTGCTCGTCGAGGCCTTCGCGCCTCGCCGGAGCCGACACCGCATCCAGGTCTGGCTCACGACGCTGACGCTGCTCGCGGCATTCGTGGTTCTCCTGCTCTGGTCGCGTGAGTCGATGACCGTCACCCTCGGTGGCTCCGTCGTCGTCGACGGCGTCTCCCTCTTCCTCATGGGCGCCCTCCTCGTCCTGTCGGCTCTCGCCGTCCTCGTGATGGCGGAACGCTTCGGCGGGGTCGGAGCGGACGCCTTCACGCCGATGGGGTCGTCGACACCCGGCTCGGCGCAGGAGGACACGGCGACGCGGGCGGGCTACGCGACGTCCGAGGTCTTCCCCCTCACGCTCTTCGCCGTCCTGGGCATGATGGTGTTCGTCACCGCGAACGACCTCATCACGATGTTCGTCGGCCTCGAGGTGCTCTCCCTGCCGCTGTACGTCATGACCGGCCTGGCTCGCCGCCGCCGCCTGCTCTCCCAGGAGGCGGCCCTGAAGTACTTCCTCCTCGGAGGATTCTCGAGCGCGTTCTTCCTCTTCGGTGCCGCACTCCTCTACGGGTATGCCGGGTCGGGCGACCTCGAGGCGATCTCGACCGCCATCTCCACGGCATCCGGTGACCTCGACGGGCTCCTGGTCCCAGGGGTCGTCCTCACGATGGTGGGCCTGCTCTTCAAGATCGGTGCGGTGCCGTTCCACTCCTGGACCCCGGACGTCTACCAGGGGGCGCCGACCCCGGTGACCGGGTTCATGGCCGCCTGCACGAAGATCGCCGCGTTCGGGGCGCTCCTGCGGCTCGCCTACGTCGGCGTCGGCGCGAACCGCTGGGACTGGGAGATGGGCCTGGTCGTCGTCGCAGCCCTCACCATGGTCGTCGGCGCCGTCCTCTCGGTGACCCAGACCGACGTCAAGCGTCTCCTCGCGTACTCGTCGATCGCGCACGCGGGCTTCATCCTCGTCGGCGTGCTGGCGTTCTCGCAGGCCGGGATCGGCGGTGTCCTCTTCTACCTCGTGGCATACGGCTTCATGACGGTCGCGGCCTTCGGCATCGTCGCGATGGTCCGACAGGGCGGCTCGGAGGCGTCACACCTGTCCCAGTGGGCCGGTCTCGGACGACGGCACCCCGTCGTGGCCGGGACGTTCGCCTTCCTCCTCCTCGCCTTCGCCGGGATCCCGCTGACGTCGGGGTTCACCGCGAAGTACGCGGCCTTCGCGCCCGCGGTGGCATCGGGGACGACGGGCACGGTGCTCGTCGTCATTGGCGTCCTCGCCTCGGCGGTGACGGCCTTCGTGTACATCCGCCTCATCGTCCTCATGTACTTCACCGACCCCACCGGTGATGACGTCGTCGCCCTCGTTCCGTCCATCCCCTCGACCGTCGCCATCACCGTCGGTGTGCTCGTCACCGTGGTCGCCGGCATCATCCCGGGGCTGGCCCTCGACCTCGCGAGCTCGGCGTCCGAGTTCCTCCTGTGACCCCGGTGACCGCGGAACCGGCGCAGCGGGGCACCCCGTCGGTGCTGGAGCTGCCCGGTGCCTCCGACCGGCTGCGGGCCCGGCTCACCGATGGCCTCAACGCCGTCAACGACCTCATCGAGCTCCGTGTCGACCACGAGGACCCCTTCATCGCCGAGGCCGGCTCGCACCTCACCGCCGCCGGTGGCAAGCGGTTCCGGCCGTTGCTCACTCTGCTGGCGGCCGAGCTCGGCCGCGGCATCGACGAGCGCGTCGTGGCCGCCGCGGCGGGTGTGGAGCTGACCCACCTCGCCTCCCTCTACCACGACGACGTCATGGACGAGGCCGACCTGCGGCGCGGCGCCCCGAGCGCGAACTCCACCTACGGCAACTCGACGGCGATCCTCGTCGGCGACCTGCTCTTCGGCACCGCCTCGGACATCGTCGCGGACCTCGGTCCGCGTGCGGTCAAGATCCAGGCCCAGACCTTCGTGCGGCTCTGCTCCGGCCAGATCCGCGATGCCCGCCCCGCTCCCGCCGGCACCGACCCGGTCGACTACTACCTCAACGTGCTGGCCGACAAGACCGGCGTGCTCATCGCGACGGCCGCCCGGTACGGCGCCATGTTCGGGGGATGCCCACCCGAGGTCGTCGCGACGATGAGCGAGTACGGCGAGCGCCTCGGCATCGCCTTCCAGCTCGCCGACGACCTCATCGACATCGCGTCCGAGACGGACGAGACCGGCAAGCGGCCGGGGACCGACCTGCGCGAGGGCAAGCAGACCCTGCCCGTCCTGCACGTGCTCGCCTCCACGGATCCTCGTGACGCACGGCTGCGGGCGTTGCTCACCGGCGACCTCACGGACGACGCCGACGTGAGCGAGGCGCTGGCCCTGCTCCGGGTCCACCCGGCCATGGACCGCGCCCGCGAGCACACCCACGCCGTGGCACGTTCCGCGCAGGACGTGCTCGTCCACCTCCCCGGCAGCGACGCCAAGGACGCACTGCACGCCTTGGCGACCGGCGTGGTCACCCGAGTCGGCTGACGTCTGCGACGGAGCTCTTTCGCTCCACGGCCGGACGACCGCGCCCAACCCGCGTCATGGCGAGGCGCCGGCGGCGTCTTCAGGGGTGTCGGATGCGTGGTGGAGGCTGCCTCCCTGGTGCACATCGCCATGCATGGATCTCCATCAGAAGGGTCGTGCGTCATGAGGCTGTGCACCGAATGCACCCAGAGCTCCGAGGCGTGGAGCCAGCAGACGGCACCGCCGGGGCGGTGCAGCGAGTGTGGCCGGGCGTTCGACGTGCAAGGGACGCCGGTCCCTGACGAGAGCGTCACGTGCCCATTCCATGAGCCGATCCTCGCGAGCTGCCCACACACGAGCGCCGAGGACGCCCCTGCGCCCGCGGCCTCCTGGCTCGTGGACGCCACCCCTGAGGGAGGCCGAGCCGCGCCGTCACCGCACGAAGTCGGATGACGAACCACACGCTCGGAACCCGAGCCCAGCTCGGGTTCGCCCGGGGAGGAAGGGTCCCCTCGAGGCGGGCAGGTTGGCCCGCGCAGATCAGGCACCCGCTACTCGGCGCCCTCGGCCCTTCTGAGCGCATACTGAAAGAAGTGGACCGCGCCCGCCTCCATTCTTGTTGAGGATCGAGGGTCCATGAAACCGCCAGAGCAGGTCCACGTCGGCGCTACACCCCCGCTCACACGGACCACGGACTACGACCTCGTTGAGGTCGCTGCGGGAATGCGGGCGTTGTCGGAGCGGGTCGCCGAGGGCGAAAGTGACGACGGGCCGTTGGACCGGCTGGTGCTCGTGGCTGTCGAGCGGGTGCCCGGGGTGCGGTGGGCCAGCGTCAGCATGCTTCGCGGCGGCCGGTTCACCACGGCCGCGTCAACGGACGACAAGGCAGTCCGCGCCGACGTGTTGCAGTACGAGATCGGTTCGGGTCCCTGCGTGGACGCGGTGCTCCAGGACTCCGTGTACGTGACGGGGAAGGTCTGCAGCGATCCCCGCTGGAGAGAATGGGGCCAGCGCGTCAGCACCGAGGTGGGAGTGAACAGCGTGCTGGCGCAGCGACTGCACCTGCAGGACGAGGGCGGCGTCGTGGCCGGGCTCAACCTGTACTCCGACGAGTACGACGCCTTCGACCGGGCGGCGGTGGGGGTGGCCTTGATCCTCGCGACCCATGGTGGTCTGGCGCTTTCCCAGTCCTTGGCGTCGCATCGTGCCGGGACCCTGACCAAGGCTCTGCGGAGCAACCGTGAGATCGGGATGGCCATGGGCATCCTCATGCAGCACCACCGGTTCACCCGCGAAGAGGCGTTCGATGTGCTGCGCGTCGCCAGCCAGAACTCGAACCGCAAACTCGCAGACATCGCCGCCGAGGTCGTGGAGACGGGCGCGCTCACCATCGACCACCGGGGCGCCTGGACCTGAGCCGAGTGCGAGGGGAGTCGCCGACGAAGCTGTCGAGGTCGTCGGTCCCGGCGAAGCCATCGCACTAGGGTCGGCACCGTGACCGGCGAGGACCACTGGGCCAGGGCGACGGCAGGCCTGCCCGCCCCTCTTGTCGCCGTCGACCTCGACGCCTTCGACGCCAACGCCGACGACCTCGTGCGGCGCGCCGGCGGGCTCCCCGTGCGCGTCGCCTCGAAGTCGGTGCGCTGCCGCGCCCTCCTCGACCGCGTCCTCGGCAACCCGGGTTTCGCCGGCGTCATGGCGTATGCCGTGCCGGAGGCGCTGTGGCTGGCGAGGGAGGGTGTGCGCGACATCTTCGTCGCCTACCCGAGCGTCGACGTTCCGGCACTGCACGAGGTGGCGACCGACGACCTCCTCCGCGCCGAGGTCACCGTGACGATCGACAGCGTCGAGCACGTGCGCTGGCTGCGGGACGTGCTGGGTGCCGGTGTCGTCGGCCTGGGGGTGGCCGTCGACGTGGACGCCTCGCTGCGCCTGTCCCGGCTGCACCTCGGGGTCCGGCGGTCGCCGACACGCTCGCCGGCCGAGGCACTCGCCGTCGTGCGCGCCGCGGCCGGGGTCGGGCTGGACGTGCGTGGCGTGATGTTCTACGACGCCCAGGTGGCCGGGCTGCCGGATGCCGGACCGCACGTGCGCGCGGTCAAGCGCCGGTCCGTCCGGCACCTCGAGCAGCGCCGCGCGGCGGTGGTCGACGCGGTCCGGCCGGAAGTGGACCTGCGGTTCGTCAACGCGGGTGGCACCGGCAGCCTGCACCTCTTCGGCGAGGACCGCGTCGTCACCGAGCTCGCCGCCGGGTCCGGACTCTACGGTCCGACGCTCTTCGACGGCTACGACGACTTCCGGCCGCAACCCGCCATGGCCTTCGCCCTACCGGTCGTCCGGCGACCGGCACGGGGTCTCGTCACGGCATACGGCGGGGGTTACGTCGCGAGCGGTGAGCCCGGCTGGTCGCGCGTGCCCTCACCCGTGCGCCGGGGGCTGTCCCTCGTGCGTGCCGAGGGGACCGGCGAGGTGCAGACCCCGCTGCGGGGCGATGGCGCCGACGACCTGCAGCTCGGTGAACGGGTCTGGATGCGTGGCGCCAAGGCGGGTGAGCTGCTCGAGCGCTTCACGACCGTCCACCTCGTCTCCGGCGGTCGGCTCGTCGACTCGGTGCCGAGCTACCGGGGCGAGGGGCGGTGCTTCGGGTGAGCGAGCCCTGGCGGAACTGGGCGGGCACCGTGGTCGCCCACCCCTCGGAGGTGCGGCACGCGACCACGGCGGACGAGGTGGCCACGGCCGTCGTGGATGCCGGGCGCCGCGGGACGGAGGTCCGCGTCGCCGGCTCCGGCCACTCCTTCACGCCGCTCGTCGCCACCGATGGGCTGCTCCTCCACCTCGACGGGCTGAGCGGCATCGTCGCGGTCGACGCCGAGCAGCGGCGGGTGGGCGTGCTCGCAGGGACACCCCTGTCCGTGCTCAACCCCGCCCTCCAGGCGGTGGGGCTCGCCCTGCCCAACCTCGGCGACATCGACCGCCAGACCATCAGTGGGGCCATCGCCACCGGCACCCACGGCACCGGTGTCCGGTTCCAGGGCATCGCCGCGGCGGTCAGCGGGCTCACCCTCGTGCTGGCTGACGGGTCGTCGATGTCCTGCTCGGCGGAGACCGAACCTGAGGTGTTCGCCGCGGCTCGCGTCGGCCTCGGCGCGCTGGGCGTCGTCACCGAGGTCGAGCTGCAGTGCGTCCCGGCCTTCCGGCTGCACGCCAAGGAGGCGGGCGAGTCGCTCGACGCCCTGCTGCCACACCTGGACCGCGAGGCCGACGCGCACGACCACCTCGACCTGCACTGGTTTCCCCACACCGACCGGGTGCTCGTGAAGCGCAACGACCGCGTGCCTCCCGGGGAAGGCCCCGGGCCGCTGGCGCGGTGGCGGGCCACGCTCGACGACGACCTGCTGGCGAACCGGGTGTTCGAGGCCGCCAACCGCCTCGCCACCGCTGTGCCGCACCTCGTCCCCAGGATGAACCGGCTCACCGCCCGAGGGCTCGGTGCGCGGGAGTTCGCGGACGACTCGTGGAGGGTGTTCTGCTCGTCGCGCGAGGTGTGCTTCGTCGAGAGTGAGTACGCCCTGCCCCGCGACTCGGTGGAGGCCGTGCTCCGGGAGCTCCGCGCGTGGTTCACGCGGACGGCTGCTCCCGTGCCGTTTCCCGTGGAGGTGCGCTTCCTCGCCTCCGATGACATCTGGCTCTCGACGGCCCACGGGCGGGACAGCGCCTACGTGGCGGTGCACCAGTACCACCGGATGGACTCAGGCCCCCTCTTCGGGGCCTTCGAGGCGATCGTCAGGGAGCACGCCGGGCGCCCGCACTGGGGAAAGGTCCACTCGCTCGGTGCCGACCGGCTGGGCGACCTCTACGCGCGCTTCGACGACTTCCGGGAGGTCCGGAACCGCCTGGACCCGGAGCGCCGCTTCACCAACGCCCACGTGCGCCACCTGCTCGGCGACTGACCCCCAGTCAAGTGGCGGTCACCGTCGCCGGTGACCCTCGGACTATTGGGGGGACTTCGTGCCCACGCGGCGAGCGGCCCGGTAGGCCGGTTCCCGGAGCCGCCGAAGGGTGGGGTACTGCTCGGTGCCCGGGAGCTCGTGGAGCACGGGGTCGTGGCGTTCGGCCTCGGCGTCCGGCCCGAGCGGCGCGCCCACGGCGAGCACACCGACGTCGTGCCACGCTCCTCTTCCGATCGCACAGGACAGTGTCAAGGTGGTGGGCAGCGACAGCTCCTCCACCGGTCCGGGGACCGCGGGGACGAGCCGCAGGAGCAGAGGGCCACGTTCCGAGCGCACCGGCATCAACGTCGACAGCGGACCCCTCTCCACCCCTCGTCGGGGGTGCAGGACGAACCGGCCGGTGGGCGTGTCGCCCGTGGTCGCGAACAACAGGTCCACCGCCGTCTCGTCGGGCATCAGGGCCCGGACGGCGATGCCGTAGACGTCCGGCATCCACAGGGGCAGGCCGGCAGAGCGTGACACTCGCACCGTGACCCTGTGCAACCCTCGCTCGTCGAGCCAGGGCACCCCGGTGAGCCCCTGGCCGGTCATCGCGACGGTCGCGGCATAGGTGGCCCCTTGTGGGTGCAGCGGCCGCCCGCGCCTCACGCGCGCCAGGGTGCCGAACGCCGCCGCCAGAAGGGTCCCGCCAGCGGATGCGGCCGTGTCGACGACCTGCCGGGCTGACGCCGGCAGCTGGTTCGCCCGAACTGTCATGACTGTCCTCGCACGGCCGCGCTCTACCCGACCGTGCGACCCGGCACACCTCGGACGCGGCCTCGGGGGCCGCACCGGGGGGCATTGGTCAGCTCGGGAGGTCCAGCTCGTCGAGGTCGGCCCTCGTGTCGACGTCCCGGGCCGCCACGCCGTGGATGCTCAGCTCGGTGTGAGGAAGGCCGAGGAGGAGCTTCGCGGCGTGCCCGTGCGCCGGTGTGGGGATGGCTCGAGCGAGGGCCGCCGTCCGGTAGGCGGCCAGCAGCGGGTTGGCGTCGCCTCCGTCGTCCATGGCGACGACACCGGCCACGTCCGGCGGCTGGTTCCGCAGCGCGGCCACGAGCTCGGCGAGGGGCGGACCGGCATACGGCATGTCCCCGGCGACCACGGCGACGATCTCGGTCGGGACGAGCGGGACGCCGGCAGCCACCCCAGCCAGCGGGCCGCCACCCGGCGGGTCCTCACGCGCCCACTGCACTCGGCGCGCGGTCTCGCGGCGGGCGCCCACGACGACGACGGTCCACGCCTCAGGGAGCGACGTCAGCAGGTGGTCCAGCACCGAGGTGCCGTGCAGCCGGGCGGAGAGCTTGTCCGACCCGAAACGTCGGGACGACCCGCCCGCGAGGACCAGTGCCGTCACGTCGTCGAGGCTCACGGCGAGGGCTCGGCCATCTCGGACCGGTCGCCCTGCCGTTCGTCGTCCGCACGTCCACTGGTCCGAGCCGAGCGCGCGCTGCCTGCGGCGCGCACCGAGTCGACGGTGACGAGAGCGAGGGCCACCCAGACGATGCCGAACCCGATCCACAGCCGACCGCTGACGTGCTCGCCGAGGACGAGGACCCCGACGAGGAGCTGCAGGAGAGGGGTGATGAACTGGATCAGACCCACGCTGACGAGGGGGATGCGACGGGCCGCCGCAGCGAAGAGGAGCAGCGGGACGGCGGTGACCACCCCCGCCAGCACCAGCAACGTCGTGTGCGGTGCTCCGTGTCCGGCGAAGGTGGTCGCTCCCTGGGCCGAGAGGACGAGCACCACCACGGCGGCGCCGGGCGCGAGCACTGCGGTCTCGGCCGAGAGCGAGTGCATGGCGTCCAGGCGTGCGCCCACCTTCTTCTTGACGAGTCCGTACAGACCGAAGGTCACGGCCAGGCTCAGGGGGATCCACGGGATGACGCCCCCGGCCACCGCGAGGTAGATCGAGGCCGCCGCGCCGACGGCGACCGCCGCCCGCTGGAGCGGGCGCAGCCGCTCGCCGAGCACCAGGACGCCGAGGGCGACGGTGACGACCGGGTTGAGGAAGTAGCCGAGGGCGGCCTCGTAGGTACGGCCGGTGAGCACGGCGAGCACGTAGATCAGCCAGTTGACCGCGATGAGCAGGGCGGCGACGGTCACGCCGAGCACGAGGCGGCGGCTGGAGAAGAACGGGCGGATCCAGGCGAGGTCCCGCCGGACCAGGAGCACGAGGGCGCAGACGGCGAGGGTCCACAGCACGCGATGGGCGAGGATCTCCCACGCCCCCGAAGGTTCGAGGGCCGCGAAGTAGAGGGGAAAGAGCCCCCAGATCCCGTAGGCGAGGACGGCGTATGCCGTGCCACGCCGCAGCTCCGCCTCGTTCCCGCCACCCGTGCCCGCCGGGGGCGGCTGCGTCACTCGACGGTCCAGGTGTCGCGCCCTTGCAGCAGCTCGCCGAGCTCGGCCTCACCCGCCGGGCCCCCGGCGGTGTCCACGGCGGCCCGCACCTGGTCGCGCACGAGGTCGTCGTAGGTGGGGCGGGACACCTGCCGGAAGATCCCCATGGGGACGTGGGTCATCTCCGGGGTGTCGAGCCGCGACAGCTGGAACGCCTGCGACGGGTCGTCGAGCGTCGGGTCGTGGGCGACGACAGCACCCGACTCGCCGGTGGCGGCCTCGGCCTCGGGGATGAACTTCATGACCCCGGAACCCTTGCGGACGAGGACCTTGCGATCGCCCTCGGCGCCGACGGTGACGTGCTCACCGCTGCGGAGGCGGACGATGCGCGCCTCCTGCTGGCTGCGGTCCTTGAGCACCTCGAAGGCCCCGTCGTTGAAGATCGGGCAGTTCTGGTAGATCTCGACGAGGGCCGTGCCCCGGTGCTCGGCCGCCGCCTTGAGGATCGTCGTCAGCTCCGCGCGGTCGGACTCCATGGCGCGCGCCACGAAGGTGGCCTCCGCGCCCAGTGCCAGCGACACGGGGTTGAACGGGTAGTCGACCGAGCCGGCCGGGGTCGACTTCGTCACCTGGCCCACCCGTGACGTGGGGGAGTACTGGCCCTTGGTCAGGCCGTAGATCTGGTTGTTGAAGAGCAGGATCGTCATGTTGACGTTGCGCCGGAGGGCGTGGATCAGGTGGTTCCCCCCGATCGACAGCGCGTCGCCGTCGCCGGTCACCACCCACACGGAGAGGTCCTCCCGCGATGTGGCCAGGCCGGTCGCGATGGCCGGAGCCCGTCCGTGGATCGAGTGGAGGCCGTAGGTGTCGAGGTAGTAGGGGAACCGCGACGAGCACCCGATACCTGAGACGAAGACGATGTTCTCGCGCTTGAGACCGAGCTCGGGCAGGAACGCCTGGACGGCGGCGAGGATGACGTAGTCGCCGCAGCCCGGGCACCAGCGCACCTCCTGGTCGGAGGTGAACTCGCGCTTGGTCTGCTTGGCCGCCTCCTGCGGCAGGTGCGGGACCGAGCGGAGGCCGCTGACCGGCATACCGATGTCGATGGTGGTCACGAGAGCTCCTCCAGGGTGGTCGAGATGACGTCGGCGAGCTCGACCGTGGAGAACGGGAGACCTCGCACCGACGTGTGCGAACGGGCGTCGACGAGGAACTCGGCGCGCAGCAGCATGGCGAGCTGGCCGAGGTTCATCTCGGGGACGACGACGCGGTCGTAGGAACGCAGAACGTCGCCCAGGTTGGCCGGGAACGGGTTGAGGTGGCGCAGGTGGGCTCGCGCGACGCTGCGACCGGAGTTGCGGACGACGCGCGTCGCCGCGGCGATCGGGCCGTACGTCGAGCCCCATCCCAGGACGAGGACCCGGGCGTCGCCGGCCGGGTCGTCGACCTCGAGGTCGGGCACGGAGATGCCGTCGATCTTGGCCTGGCGCAGCCGGGTCATGAGGTCGTGGTTGTCCGGGTCGTAGGAGATGTTGCCCGTGACGTCTGCCTTCTCGATTCCGCCGATCCGGTGCTCCAGGCCGGGCGTGCCGGGCACCGCCCACGGGCGGGCCAGGGTCTCCTGGTCGCGGAGGAAGGGATGGAAGACCGGCTCCCCCTTGGGGTCCGTGCCGTTGGGCTCGCTGGCGAATGCGACGTGCAGGTCGGGGAGCTCCTCCACGGACGGGACGCTCCACGGCTCGGACCCGTTGGCGAGGTAGCCGTCGGAGAGGAGGAACACCGGCGTGCGGTAGGTCGTGGCGATGCGCACGGCATCCATCGCGGCCGAGAAGCAGTCGGCGGGCGTCTTGGGGGCGATGATCGGCACGGGCGACTCGCCGTTGCGGCCGAACATCGCCTGCAGCAGGTCGGCCTGCTCGGTCTTCGTCGGCAGGCCGGTGGACGGGCCACCCCGCTGGACGTCGACGATGATGAGCGGCAGCTCGAGGGACACGGCGAGGCCGATGGTCTCCGACTTCAGGGCCACGCCGGGGCCGGACGTCGTCGTGACCCCGATGGCGCCGCCGAAGCTGGCTCCGAGGGCGATGCCGATGCCGGCGATCTCGTCCTCCGCCTGGAGGGTCGTCACGCCGTGCCGTTTGAGCGCCGCGAGGGCGTGGAGGATGTCGGATGCCGGGGTGATCGGGTAGGAGCCGAGCACGAGCGGGAGGCTCGCGCGGTGGGCCGCCGCCACCAGGCCGAGGGCGAGCGCGGTGTTGCCGGTGACGTTGCGGTAGGTGCCGGGCGGCATCTTGGCCGGGGCGACGACGAAGGAGGATGCGAAGTCCTCGGTCGTCTCGCCGTAGTTCCAGCCCGCTCGGAGGGCGGCGAGGTTGGCGGCCAGGATGTCGGGGCGGGCGCCGAACTTCTTCGTGAGGAAGGCCTCGGTGCCGGTCGTGGGCCGCGTGTACATCCACGACAGGAGTCCGAGGGCGAACATGTTCTTCGCCCGCTCCTTCTCCTTGCGGGTCAGTCCGTCATACCCCGCCAGCGCCTCGACGGTGATCGAGGTCAGCGCCACCGGATGGACGTGGAACGACTCCAGCGTGCCGTCGTCGACGGGGTTCGTCGTGTAGCCCACCTTGGCGAGGTTGCGCGAGGTGAACTCGTCGGTGTTGACGATGATCGTCGCGCCACGGGGGACGTCGCCGAGGTTGGCCTTGAGGGCCGCCGGGTTCATCGCGACGAGGACGTCGGGCGCGTCGCCGGGGGTGAGGACGTCGTGGTCGGCGAAGTGCAGCTGGAAGCTCGAGACGCCGGGCAGGGTGCCCTGGGGTGCGCGGATCTCAGCGGGGAAGTTGGGGAGGGTCGACAGGTCGTTGCCCAACGCGGCGGTGTCCGAGGTGAACCGGTCACCTGTCAGCTGCATGCCGTCACCGGAGTCACCGGCGAAACGGATCACCACGCGGTCCAGCGCCTGGACGGTCTTGCTGCTCACGGTTCACCCTGGCTGTCGGCGGGAGGAAGTAGACGCTGCGCCACCGGTGTGCCGCGGTGGCAGCGCCTTCCATCGTACGTCTCAGCAGGGGGTGGATTTCGTCTGTCCACCCACTGCGCACTGCGTTAACAGGCCGGTGCAGGCTGTCGGTGGACATCTGTACGGTTCTTCCATGGCACGGGAACGGCGGACTCGGGGCGAGCCGAAGCGAGCGGGCCGACTCAACCGGCTCCAGCGAGCGGGCGTCGTCCAGCATCAGTGGCGCTGACCGTGGCGGTTCCCTCGGTGGACGTGCCGCCCTGGGCACGACCTTCCCTCGCCGTGAGAGTCCACGTCGAGTTGCCAGGCGAGTAGCCCGACGTCGCAGGTGGCCGTGCCGGTCCAACAGACGGGCGGCGCCACGCACCCAGCGGCGGAGGTGGACAGGCCCATGAACTTTGGTCTGCGGCGGCAGCGCGAAGGTGCTGGTCCAATCGGAATGCCATGTTGCCGCTCCCGTTGGCAACGCAGGTGTTCAACGCCGGGGCCGACACGATTCACGTGGCAGAGGCTTCCGTCTCCATCGAGCCAGCAAAGAACGGCGTTGTTGTGTCTGCGGTCGCGGCGATTGACCTTGCCCCCGGCAGCTCCCTGCCCATTGAGGTCACCTGGACCCCCGTCACTCCTCAATCGCTGGACGTTACCCTCGTCGTGTCCACCGAGAGTCGCCGGCTGACGGCGCGCCTTAAGGGACACTCACCACCGGATGCCACTGGGTCAGAGCGCGTTCCGAGCGAACTCCCATTGCGTCCCACGCGCCGAGTTGACGGTGCTTGTGGCCATGCGGTGGCTTGGATCATGCGGCGCCGGCCGGCGGCGAGCGCGATGCCGCCACCGGACGAACTCGACGGTGTTGATGATCGCGTCCATGCGGGCGGCCGCTGCGGCGCGCCCTCCTCCGACGGTTACACCGCGCCTCCTGGAAGGCAATAGCCCGATCGAGCCATTGGCGACCCGGGTTCGAAGCCCGTTCAAAGAGCGTTCGAGGTGGCGGTGCCTGAATCGAGTCCAGGGCCAGGGCGACCCCTGGTGCCCGTCTGCCCTAGCGTCCCGGGTCGAGCCTCACCGCTCCCCGGGACGCGCCTTTGGTTCCGCCACCTGGCGCCGCAGGCTCCCGCGACGCAGCCCGACCGGTCAAGAGTGCCTGTGGTGTGCGTTTGACGTCGGAGCTGCGTGGCGGGATGGTGATCGGGGACGGCGGGGTCCGTTCGTCCAGCGGTGGGGAGGAGGCACGTCATGTCAGGTTCCATCAGCCCGTGGCCGCAGGTGCGGCGAGGCGATCGAGATCATCCGGTCCGAACCCTGCAGGACCTACTGCGGGCGCGTGGCCACAGCGTCGCGGTGGACGGAAGCTTCGGGCCGCTGACCGACGCAGCGGTCCGGGCGTTCCAGCAGGAGAAGGGCCTCGTCGTCGACGGAGTGGTCGGCCGGCACACGTGGGGAGCTCTGATCATCACCGTCCGGCGTGGGAGCACGGGCGATGCGGTGCGGGGGGTGCAGGAGGAGTTCCAGTTCCGCAACCTCTCCGGTGACCCCAGCAAGGGCCTGGCCGTGGACGGCAGCTTCGGGCCTCTGACCGAGGCGGCGGTCCGCGGCTTCCAGCAGGCACTGCATACCGACATCCCGACGGTGGCGGTCGACGGGATCGTCGGACCGGTGACGTGGCAGGCCCTCGTCAGCGGAATGCTGTCTGGCTGAAATGCCGGCTCGCCGCCGCGTGACACGGCGCCGGATCGGATCGATCCGGTCACCCTCACGGGTTTCGAGCCGTCACTCCACCCCCGTCGTCTTCCACGCGCTGTTCGACGTCGACGAAACCCGCTCGCCGGACGTTGGCCGCGACGGGGTCGAGGACCCGCTCGCGAAGTCGGGACGACTGCGGGCCGTCGGTGCCGTAGCACGCGGCGAGCAGACCCCGCGGAGCCAGCACCCGGCGCAGGACCGCCAGCTCCCGAGCGGCATCTGAGGTCCAGAAGGTGTTGACGTCCACCGAGAAGGCGACGTCGAGCGACCCTGACGGCACGTCCAGGCCGGCGAGCTCACCCGTGACGACGGTCAGGCGACCCGCCTCGACGAGGTCCGCGCACGAGCTCGTGATCCGAGCGGTCGCCGCCGCCGAGCGTTCCAGGGCGAGGAGGTGACCGGTGGTCAGCAGCTCGCACACGAGCCGTGCCGACGCGCCCGTGCCGCCGACCTCGAGGACGCGGGCGTCCGCCCGAAGGCCGAGCACATCCACGGCCCAGTGCACGCGGGACGGGGTGGTCGTCACGATGCCCAGCACATCGCGGCCGACCTCCCCTGTCCACCGGGGCGCACTACGCTGGCGGGCATGGAGGGCTATGCGGCGGCAGCAGGCGTCGTCCTCGCGGGCGTGCTCCTCGTCACCGCGGCGATGGTGGCGCGCCGCCTCCTCGCTCCACGAGCAGTCACCGAGACGGGGTTGCGGACCTACGAGTCGGGCGTCGACCCGGTCGGTGCCGGCTGGGCCCAGAGCCAGATCCGCTACATCGCCTTCGCGTTCCTCTATGTGGTCTTCGCCGTGGACGCCGTCTACCTGTTCCCGTGGGCCCTCGTGATCCGGGACCCCGGTCTGGGCGTCGCGTCGCTCGTCGAGGTCGTCGTCTTCGTCGGCGTCATCCTCGTCGGCCTGGTCCACGCCGCTCGCCGGGGTCTCCTCCGATGGGACCTCACATGAGTGTCGACCTGCCCATGCCCCGGGTGGGGCCGGTGGCAGAGCACGCCCCGAAGCCCATCCGAGTCGTGCTCAACTGGGGGCGCCGCTACTCCCTGTGGGTCTTCAACTTCGGTCTCGCCTGCTGCGCCATCGAGTTCATCGCCACGTCGATGGGCCGGCACGACTTCATCCGCCTCGGCGTCATCCCCTTCGCGCCTGGTCCCCGACAGGCGGACCTGATGGTCGTCTCCGGCACCGTCACCGACAAGATGGCACCGGCGATCCGGCGCCTGTACGACCAGATGCCGGAGCCGAAGTACGTCATCTCGTTCGGTGCGTGCTCGAACACCGGTGGCCCGTACTGGGACTCCTACTCCGTCACGAAGGGTGTCGACCAGCTGATTCCCGTCGACGTCTACGTCCCCGGCTGCCCGCCGCGTCCCGAGGCGCTCCTGCAGGGCATCATCCGGCTCCAGGAGAAGATCGCGGCGGAGCGCGTGAGCGGAGCCGCCATCGGTGCCCGCCAGCCGGGCCGGACCGGTGACCCGGGCCAGCGGTATGCCGGTCACCGCACCGCCGCGGCGGCCGAGGTCACCCGCGGCCTGGTCACGAAGCCGTGAGCGACCGACCCACGCCAGGGCACGGGCCTGCCCTCCTCTCGACGCCGGGCCTCGTCGTCCTCGCCGTGGTGGCCTTCGCGGTCGAGCTCGCGCTGTTCGGGGGCGTCGGGGCCATCGCCTACTCGGCCGTGGGCTCGGGCGTCACTGCGTGGCTCGCGGCGCTCGCCGCCACGGCGGTGGTCGTCCTGCTGTGGGGGCTCTTCATGGCGCCCAAGGCGAGGTTCCGGTTGCCGGCCGCGGCGCGGCTGGTCGTAGCAGCGGCCCTGTGCCTCGGCACGGCATACGGGCTGGTGCAGTCCGGGTTCCCGGCCTGGGGCTGGTTCGTGGGCGTGGCGGGACTGGCCGTCGTCGCCGCGCAGGTCGCCCTGCCCACGGCACCCGACGGGCGGCCCTGACGCGCAACCTGCTGCGTGACCGCACCGTTGTCCCTACGCTGGGCCGATGGCGACGATGAGCATGAACAAGGTGATCCACTCGGCCTTCCGCCGTGACCTCGACCGCTTCGCCGGTGCGCTGGACGGGTTCCGGGACGGCGACGCCGCCCGGGCGGCCGACCTGGGCCGGGCCTGGGACAACTTCGACGCCCAGCTGACCGACCACCATGAGGGCGAGCACGAGGTGGCCTGGCCGCACCTCGAGCGAGCCGGCGTCGCCACCGACCTGCTGGCGCAGATGGATGCCGAGCACGGCGTCATGCTGGCTGCGCTCGAGGAGGCCCGCGAGGCCATGACCGCCCTGCGGAGCGACCCGAGCGCCGCCCGGGCCGCGACCGCACGGCAGGCGGTCGAGCGGCTGCGTCGTGCCACCGTCGACCACCTCGACCACGAGGAGCGGGAGCTCGAACCCTTCTACCTGGAGCACCACGACCACCCCGAGGTCGTCGCCATGTCCCGCGAGTTCCGCAAGCGCAACGTCTCCGGTGCCGGCCAGTTCCTCGCCTGGGTCACCGACGGCGCCACGCCCGAGGAGCGAGCGTCCATCGCCGTCCCGCCACCGGTGTTCGCCGTGATGACCGGCCTCTTCGGGCGGCGCTACCGCAAGGACATCGCTCCGGTCTGGCGGCAGCCGGCCTGACGTCGAAGGACGCCCGCACGTCGGCCCGGCGCGCCGGGGTGCCCGGTGGATAGGCTGCCCGGGTGGTGGACGAGACGCGCGTGGTTCAGGCCGGGGAGTGGCGTGCCGCCCTCGTCGCCGCCCGCGACGAGGGCTACCGCTTCTTCGACTGGTTGAGTGCGGTCGACCGCACCGACGACGACGCGGCCCCCGGGTTCGATGTCACCGCGCACCTGCTCGACGTCAGCACCCCCGGAACGCTGAGAGGCGTGCTCCTCGTCGCGCGGGTCGCCGACGGGCAGCCCGTCG
>CALCXF010000146.1 GCA_937907685.1 uncultured Nostocoides sp. | reverse complement strand
GGTTCAGGAGCACGTCGACGGGTGTCTCGGCGAGCAGGCCGGCCCGGTCTCCGGTCCAGCCGGCCAGTTCCTCGGGGAGCGCCCGGGGGGTGCGTGCGGAGGCGGCGATGACGACCCCCGGCAGCTCGACCTCGGAGATGCCGAGAGGACCGATGTTCGGGGTCGTGGCTCCCACGACTTCGACGAGGACCTCGCGGGCAGGCACGCCACCGAGGTCGACGGTCGCCGGGAACGTCGCCCACGGCTCGACAACGACCTCCGAGCTCCGCTCGGTGCCAGCGCCACGAGCGGTCACCCGCACACGAGTGATGGCGTTGCCACCATCGTTGACGACCTGCACCGACACGATGCCAACCGGAAGAGTCGCGCTGAGGTGCACCGCAAGCCCGCGGCCCGCCCACGAACCAGCGTTGCCGAATCGCCAGGACGTGGTCCGGTCGCCGTCGAAGGCGCGATACGGATCCTCCGTCGGGAAGGGACCGAACGCCATGGGAGCACCGAAGGCCCCCACTGTGGCGTTTCCCCGGACCACCCGGACGGTTTGCTCGGCTGGGCCGAGCACCGCCCGCGTGCTGACCGGTTGTTCGGTGGCGCCCATCAGCGGGCCGGTCGCGACCGGACTGTGGCTGCCCCACTCCTGGCGGCGGTTGCCGTCCGTGAGGACGATCCGCCCACCCGCCACCAGGGTGTCGTGGAGAGCCTCGTCGGTGAGCGTGCCGGCGAGCACACTGGGCCGTCCACGGTCGCTCAGGCCGGCTGAGACGAGCTCGGGCAGCACGCCCCCGGCCCCGTCGGGCACCAATGTCTGCTCGGCCGGCCGGGCAGATGCCCCTCGCTCGGTGCCGATCCCCGGAACCGACGAAACGCGCACCGCAACACCGGGTCCACCGTCCGGCTGTGCCGGGCCGAAGGCGCGACTCCCCTCAAGCCCCGGATCGTCCGCCAGGGTGCGGTCGACGAGGGTCCCCGTGGGCCCCAGCCCCACGAGGTCGTAGCGACCCACGACATCACCCGCTCCCAGGTGGCGCGCGATTGCCGAGACGGTCCCGGAGGGCAGTGGCCCCGACTGGAGCCGCTGGTCGACCTCGGCCGTGAGCTCGCCCGCGAAGACGCTGCCAGCGGGGGTCGTCGACCGGTGTGTCGAGGGGCGCTGGAAGAGAAAGCCTCCCAGCTCGTCGGGCCCCGTGTAGCCCCATGTGTAGCGGGACAGATCGACCCCGGGGACCGTCAGGACCCGCCCCGCCCCCGGTCGTGCATTGACGTCAGCCGCCACCTGCTCCCAGTACGCGGGGATCCTCATGCGCACGGGGTAGAGGTCACCGGTGAACGCCGGTGCGGTGGACGCCGCCGCGACGGCGACCAGTCCGGCTCCGCTGACCACCGTGGCCACGCGCCAGACGGTGCGCGCGCCACGGACGCGCCCTCTCCGGCGGCGCGCCGCCGCGGAACGGACGGCGCCGGGAAGGGCTGCCGCGCCCAGGCCGACGAGGATCGCGAGGCCCACCCAGGGCACCGGGCCGGCCTTGTTGGTCGTGCGCAACGCCAGGGCCCCGGGCACGGACTCGAGCAGCCACGCCGAGAGGCGCCCCCACGGCGTGGGGTCGTTGGCAGGGAACGACCCGAGCATCACGACGACCCCGACGACGACGGACGCCGCCGCGAGCAGCCGGGCGGGGTGCCGGGACAGTCGCGCGCCGACCACGGCGAGCACGGGCCAGCCGAACGACAGCACCCCGACGATGGTGTTCTCGACGAAGACGCGGTGGCTGGGGACGAAGGCTCCCGTGGCGTCACCGCCGTAGAGTGGCCAGAATCCCAGGCCTCGAAGGACCTCCGCTCCCGAGTTCGTGCTGTTGATGGCCTCGAGACTCTCCGTGGTGGCCGCTATCCCCTCGCCGAGGGAGACGGCCGAGAGGGCCGGGACCAACCAGTAGGCCGACATGGCGGTCACGAGCGTGCCTATCCGGAGGGCGGCCACCAGGATGGCTCGCACCCGGTGCCGCTCGACGACGGCGGCGTGGAGGGCGACGGGTCCGAGGACCAGCAGGCTGAAGGCGGTCGCGACACCCGCATTGAGTCCACTGGAAGCGATGACAACCAGGGCCGCGGGGGCCGCCGTCCGCCACGATCCGCCACGCACCGCTCGCAGGGTGGTGAGAGCCAACCACGGGGTCAGGGCGTACGGCAGCAGAGTGGGCGTCGTCCCTCCCCCCACGATGACGTAGGGGTTGGCCACGTAGACGACGGACGCCGCGACCCTGGCCGCTGCCATGTCAGCGGACGAGCCCGACGTCAGGTCCCGGTACAGACGACGGGCGCCCCACCCGGCGAGCAGCAACAGAGCGAGCTTCCACACCCGCATGGCCAGCCACGCCGGGGTTCCCGGGAGCTCCAGGAGACCGAGGACGGCGGCCACGGGCGCGACGCCGACGTTGAAGTTCCCAGCACCGAGAGCCGAGGTCTCGAGCCAGGTGGCCGCGAACCGCGTCGCCGTCTCCCAGGGCGCGAGAAAGATCTCCGGCTTGGTGTCCGGCGTCAGGATCCCCCAGTCGTTCGCGAGGAGGACCACCGCCAGAGCCACGGAGAGCACGAGCACGACGAGCTGCTCGGAGCCGGCTCGGCGACCTCGTGACAGGGTGTGAATGTCCGATCCTCCGTCAGCGCCGATGGGGTGGCGGATAATGTAACGCGACGCGCGGCGAGCGGTCGCGAGAACCCTTCGGACGGATCATGCGACTCGACGATCTCAGACACAACTGGGATGACCTGGGTCGGGTCGACCCCCTCTGGGCCGTGCTCGCGTACCCCGAGTTCCGCGGGAACCGTTGGTCCGTCGACGAGTTCTTCGCCACCGGTCGCGCGCAGGTGGCGGACGTGCTCCGTGAGGTGACGCGCGCAGGGGGAACCGTTCCGCCGCACGGGCGGGCCCTGGACGTTGGGTGCGGTGCCGGACGCCTGACCCAGGCGCTCGCTGATCACGTCCAGGAGGTCCACGGTGTCGACATCGCGGCATCCATGGTGGAGCTGGCGCGCAGCCACAACCGCCACGCCGACCGGGTGTCCTACCACCTCGTCGATGGCGCCGACCTCCGTCCCTTTCCCGACGGGCACTTCGACCTCGTCCTCAGTGTCGTGGTCCTCCAGCACGTTCCCAACGACGTCAAAACCGCGTACCTACGGGAGTTCCTGAGGGTGCTCACACCGGGCGGCATCGCCGCGTTCACGCTGCCGAGCCACGCCGACCTCTCGCCCGTCGGCCTCCTCAGGCGTCTCCCCAACCGCGTGCAGAACGTCTACCGGAGGCGCCGTCACGGGTACCGGGCAGTCATGGAGTTCCACACGATGCGTCGGCGGCGCGTCCTGGCCCTCCTCCGAGGGGCCGGTGCCGAGGTGCTGGCCGTGACGGAAGAGCCGATGGCCGGGCCTCCGTTCACCTCGTACTTGTACGTCGTGCGCCGCCCTGTGTCCTCGGCGTGACGGCACCACGCCCTCGGTGCGACGCCCACGACGCGGCGGAAACGCCTGGGGCATGTCGGGCTCCCCGGCGCCTCGAGGCCCCGTCCCCGTCGGCGCACCATGACGGACAGCGGGAGGCGCGCTGGTAGGTTCGCGCGCGTGCCCCCTCGGGACGGACTGTCCGTCATCCGTGACCTGCGCTTCCTCGTCTCGCGATCCCTCGAGCTCGACATGCGTACCGTGCGGCTCGCGGCCTGGCCTCTGCGCCGCAGGGCCGCCCTGGTGACCTCCAAGTACGTGGCCGTCGTTCGGCTCGTCGGAGGGGCTCGGGCGCGCCTGTCGATCGGCGGCGTCCCGTTCACGACCCGCGAGCTCGTCGACGTGGGAACCCTCCAGGCGGCCTTCGCCGACACACACGACCTCCTGGCGCCTGTGCGTGCCGTCCTCCCCGACCGACCGGTCGTGGTCGACGTCGGAGCGCATCGAGGGGAGTTCCTCTTCGCGGTGAAGCAGCTGTTCCCGCGGGCGAGTGTCCTCTCCTTCGAGCCCGATCCCGCTGTGCATGTGGACCTCGCGGCCAACGCGGCCGGGTGGCCGGACGTGACGACGCGGTGCGTGGCTCTCGGCGACCGGACGGCCTCGATGGTCCTGTACCGGGCACCCCTGTCGGTGATGTCCTCGCTGCGTCCGCCCTCTCAGGCACCGGGTGAGCAGCCGCTGGAGCAGGTGGAGGTGCCCGTCGTGACACTCGACGACGCCTGCGCGGAGCTCGACCACATCGACGTGCTCAAGGTCGACGTCGAAGGGTTCGAGGATGCCGTTGTCGCCGGCGCCCGTGACGTCATCAGGCGCTCACGATTCCTCCTCGTCGAGCTCGGGCTCACCCGTGGGGGCGCCTCCAACCTCGACGTCCTCAGCACGGTGCACGACTTCTGCCCGACGGCACGGATCATCGCCATCGGGCGGCCGCTCGGCAGCACGACGTCGACGGTGTGCCAGGACGTCCTGGTGGACCTCGCTCCGGCGCCTCCCGACCGCGACCATCCCGCGTGACCGACGTGAGGCGGGCGAGGCGGCCCCCTGGCCGGCTTCTCGGCTCTGCGGGGGTCATCGGCGCGGCGACCCTCCTCGCGAACGTCCTCGCCTATGCCCTCTTCCTCGTCCTCAACCGCACCCTCACGTCCGACGACCTCGGCGCGACGGCAGCCCTGCTGAACATCACCGTCATCTCGGGCGTGCTCGCCCTCGCTCTGCAGCTGGTTGCCGCGCGGCACGTGGCGACGGCCTCACGACCACGAAACGGGTCATCTCCGCACCGGGCCCGTGACCCGGTCGGAACGGAAGGTTCGGCGCTGGCCACTGGGCTGATCCTGGGGCTGGTCGTCACGGCCGTCGTGCTCGCCGCCAGCCCGCTCGTCGCGGCGGCGTTCGATCTGGACAGTCTCCTGCCTGCGGTGTTCGTCGCCCTCACCGTGCTCCCGACCTACCTCACCTACGCCGCGCAAGGATGCCTCCACGGGCGGGAGCGCTTCGGGGCGCTCGGGCTCGTCTTCGTGGCGGTCGCGGCCGGGCGGTTCGTTGCGGGGGCCGGCGCCGCCCTCTCCGGGCTGGGGGTCACGGGCGTTCTGGGGTTCACCGTTGTCGCGGCCTGGCCCGCGGCCGGGCTCGCCCTCGCGCTCGAGCCCCACGGCGTGGGCGCCCTCCGTCAGCACCTGCGCGCCACGTGGTTGCGGGCGGTGGTGCACGGGGCCACCGCCACCTCGGCCCTGCTGGTCGTCGCGAACCTGGACATCCCTCTCGCGCGGATCTTCCTCACGCCCGAGGAGTCCGGCCAGTACGCCGTCGTCGCGCTGTTCTCCAAGGCTGCCTACTGGGGCCCGGCGTTCCTGGCCACCCTGTTCTACCCCCGGATGGCCCGAGCGACGTCCCGTCGGAGCGTGCTGTGGGCAGTGGGGTTGACCGGAGCCATCGCGGTCGTCGGCGTGCTCGTCGCGGCGCTGCTCGCCGAACCCCTCGTCCGACTCGTCGGTGGGCCGGAGTACGTCGACCTCGCGACACTCGTGCCGCTGCTCACGGCATCCGGCGCGGCGTGGTCGGTGGCTCAGGTGCTCGTCTACTGGCGGCTCTCCCGTGGCGACCACCGACTCGGGTATGCCGTGTGGACGGTTGCTGCCGCCGTAGCCGCCGTCGTCACTCTCTGGCGGCACGAGTCGATCACGCAGATCGCCTCCACGGTGCTCCTCGGCGGACTCGTGGTCGTGGGCTACGGACTCGCACAGCTCGCGCGGACACCCGGAGTCAGTGCGCGGCGTCGTGCCAGGAGCGGCCGACCCCCACGCTGACGTCCAGGGGGACGTCCATCTCCACTGCCGCCCCCATCTCCCGTCGCACGAGCTCCTCGAGGGACTCCCGCTCCCCCGGCGCCACCTCGAGCACCAGCTCGTCGTGCACCTGGAGCAGGATGCGCGAGCGAGCACCCTCGGCCTGGAGCGCGGCATCCACGCCCTTCATCGCGAGCTTGATGATGTCGGCCGCCGACCCCTGGATCGGTGCGTTGAGCGCCATCCGCTCGGCGCCCTCGCGGCGCTGGCGGTTGTCGCTCATGAGGTCGGGCAGGTAGCGACGCCGACCGAGCATGGTGGCGGTGTAGCCGGTGGCCCGAGCCTGGGCGACGACCTCGCGCAGGTAGTCGCGGACCCCCCCGAATCGGGCGAAGTACTCGTTCATGAGCCCCTGTGCCTCGCTCGTCGAGATGGTGAGCTGCTTCGAGAGTCCGAACGCCGAGAGGCCGTAGGCGAGGCCGTAGCTCATGGCCTTCACCTTGCTCCGCATCGCCGGGGTCACCTCCTCCGGTGCGACCGAGAACACCCGAGCGCCGACGAAGCGGTGGAGGTCCTCCCCCGTTCGGAACGCCTCGATCAGCCCCTCGTCACCGGAGAGGTGAGCCATGATCCGCATCTCGATCTGGCTGTAGTCGGCCGACATGAGGGACTCGTAACCCTCACCCACGACGAAGACGTCGCGGATCCGGCGGCCCTCCTCGGTCCGGATCGGCACGTTCTGCAGGTTCGGGTCGGTCGACGACAACCGGCCGGTGGCCGCGATCGTCTGGATGTAGGTCGTGTGGATGCGGCGGTCCGCCGCCACCGACTTGATGAGCCCTTCCACCGTGACGCGCAGGCGGCTGGTGTCGCGGTGTCTCAGGAGCGCCTCGAGGAACGGGTGCTCGGTCCTCACGAAGAGGTCGGCCAGGGCGTCCGCATCGGTCGTGTACCCCGTCTTGGTCCGCTTGGTCTTCGGCATGCCGAGCTGGTCGAAGAGCACCTCCTGGAGCTGCTTCGGGCTGCCGAGGTTCACGTCACGACGGCCGATGGCGTCCCAGGCGTCCTCCTGGGCCTGGTGCATCTTGGCCCCGAAGTCCGCCTCGAGCTCGGCCAGGGCCGGTTCGTCGACGGCGATCCCGGTGCGTTCCATCCGGGCCAGGATGTCGACGAGGGGAAGCTCGAGGTCGCGGAGCAGGTCGGTGCCGCCGGTCTCCTCCAGCCGCTCCGCGAGGACCTTGCCGAGCTCGAGCACGGCGGTCGCCCGCACCATGGCGTCGCGGGCGGCGGTGTCCTCGTCCGCAGCGAAGTCGAGCATTCCCTGGTCGCCGGCCGGTGACTCCGCCTTGAGCTCGCGTCCGAGGTGACGGACCACGAGGTCCTCGAGGTCGAACGACCGCTGGTCCGGGCGGACGAGGTAGGCCGCGAGTGCGGTGTCACTCGTCACGCCGACGAGGGTCAGACCACGCGTCGACAGGGCCTGGAGCTGCTCCTTGGCATCGTGGAGCACCTTGGGCGCGTTCGGGTCGGCGAGCCAGCCGGCGAGGACCGCCTCCTGCTCGGCGGTGAGGACGGTGAGGTCGAGGTGAGCCGTGCAGCCGTCGGCGCCGGCCAGCGCCACCGCACCGGCATCCCCCGAACCACCTCGGTACCCGCCCACGACGACCACCCCGTGGGGCAGGCGGCGGCCCTCGGCGCCGTCGCCGAAGCGGACCGGGAGGTCGTCCGCCGTGAAGACGTCACCGGCGAGGTCGAAGCCACCCTCGACCTCGTCCTTGTCCACCTCGAAGGTCGCGAACAGCCGCTCTCGCAGCACCCGGAACTCCAGGCCGTCGAAGACGGTGTGCACCTCCTCCCGGTCCCAGGACCGGCGCTCGAGGTCCTCGACCTTCAGCGGGAGGTCGAGGTCGTCGACCAGCCGGTTGAGCTTGCGGTTGCGCAGGACCCCGTCGAGGTGCTCGCGCAGGTTGTCCCCGGCCTTGCCGCCGATCTCGTCGACGTGCGCCACGACACCCGCGAGGTCGCCGTACTGGCTCAGCCACTTCGCCGCCGTCTTCGGTCCGACCCCCGGCACGCCGGGGAGGTTGTCGCTCGACTCCCCCACGAGCGCCGCGAGATCGCTGTAGCGCTCTGGCGGGACGAGGTACTTGTCGGTGACGGCAGCAGGGTCCATCCGCCAGACCTCGGAGACTCCACGCACCGGGTAGAGCAAGGTCACCTTGTCGGACACGAGCTGGAAGGCGTCGCGGTCCCCCGTGCAGATCACCACCTCGTGCCCGGCCTCGACCGCCTGTCGGGTCAGCGTGGCGATGACGTCGTCCGCCTCGAACCCCTCCACGCCGAGGTGGCGGACCCGGAGGGCGTCGAGCACCTCGCGCAGGAGCGGCAGCTGGCCCGTGAACTCCGTCGGGGTCGCCGAGCGACCCGCCTTGTACTCGGCGTACTCCTCCGAGCGGAACGTCTTGCGGGAGACGTCGAACGCGACCCCGATGTGCGTCGGGGCCTCGTCGCGCAGGACGTTGATGAGCATCGCCGTGAAGCCGTAGACGGCATTGGTGTTCTGACCGGTGCTCGTGGAGAAGTTCTCGGCGGGAAGTGCGAAGAAGGCCCGGTAGGCCAACGAGTGTCCGTCGAGGAGGAGGAGCTTCACGCGTGGCAGCCTATCCACCATGACCGACACCCCGACCTCGCCCGAGGAGGCCCCCGTCGCCGATGAGGACACCATGGCGGCAGTCGCCGCCATGCGTGCGATGAACCCCTCCTCCCTCATGGACCGCATGGGCATCGAGGTCGTCGAGGCGAGCCCAGAGCGCCTCGTGGCGACGATGCCGGTGGCCGGCAACACCCAGCCCTACGGCCTGCTCCACGGGGGCGCCTCGGTCGTCCTCGCCGAGACCCTGGGCTCGATCGGTTCCTCCCTGCACGCCGGCCCGGACAAGGCCGTCGTGGGCCTCGACATCAACGCGACCCACCACCGCGCCGCTCGCTCCGGCCTGGTCACCGGCACGGCCACAGCGTTGAGTCTCGGGCGGACGCTGGCCAGCTACGAGGTGGTGGTCACCGACGAGGGCGGCCGCCGGGTGTGCACGAGCCGCATCACCTGCCTCATCCGGGATGCCGCCCCGGGGGCCTGATCCTACGGCGCCGCGTCTCCAGGCCGCGCCGGCCGCTCAGACGGGACGTGAGGGGGCCGCGAAGGCGCGGCTCCGCAGGGACCGGCGGCGGCGGAGCAGCTCGTGCCCCGTCTCGACGCTCTCCGGCGCGAGCTTGCGACGCAGCTGGGTCGTCGAGACGATGCGCCGGACGACGACCGAGGAGAAGCCCAGCCGGGCGAAGAAGCGGTTGGCGTCGCGGCTCGTCGTCGGGACGTTGGACACGACGACCTCGCAGCCGGCGCGCTCGGCGTTCGCCAGCACCGCGGCGATGAGCCCCTTGGCGACACCGTGGCGGCGCGCGTCCGGTGCGACCCACAGCTGCTCGATGGTGAGCTCCGCCGTGGGGCTGATGCCGAAGGGGTTCTCGCTCGTGATGGCGTAGCCGACGGCCTCCCCCTCGAGCCGGGCGACGAAGGCCTGGACCCCGGGTCGGCGCAGGGCCGTCGAGAGCCGGCCGTCGGTGACGCAGCGGGAGGCGGCCTCCTTGCTCGACCCCGAGTCGACCCTGGCGGCGAGCCAGAGGCCCGTCACGTCCCGAAGGTCTCCCGAGTCGACCTGCGTCACGTCCACGGTCCGCCTGGCCAACCCGCACCTCCGTCGTCGTCCCATCTCGACGCGGTCGGACGGGAGGGGATCCACTCCAAGCACCCGACCCTAGACCCCGGGCGCCCCGGGCGGAAGCCCGACAGTTGACCAGTGAACCACCCCCGTAGGCTGCCCCGCGTGACCTCGCTCTTCCCCGGCGCCGGAACGGTTCTCAACGTGTTCACAGTTCTCGTCGGGGCGAGTCTGGGCATGGCGATCGGGCACCGGCTGAGCGACCACACGAGGGCCGTCGTCACCGACGCCCTGGGCCTCGTGACGCTCCTCGTGGCCGGGCTCTCGGCGGTCGCGGTCACCGATCCGGCCCTGCGCGACGCCGTGGGGGCCGGGGTGCCGCTCCTCGTCGTCCTCGGGTCCCTGCTCATCGGTGGTATCACCGGGTCGCTGCTGCGGATCGAGGAGCGCCTCGAGGGGCTCGCCGGCCGGATCCAGGGCTTCGTCGCACGCCGCTGGCGCACCGAGGGAGGGACGGACGACGCGGCTCGTGAGCGCTTCATCGAGGGCTGGCTCACGGCATCCCTGCTCTTCTGTGTGGGACCGCTGACGATCCTCGGCTCGCTCAACGACGGACTCGGGAGGGGCATCGACCAGCTGGCCCTCAAGGCGGTGCTCGACGGGTTCGCCGCGATGGCCTTCGCGGCGAGCTTCGGCGTCGGCGTGTTGCTCTCGGCCGCCTCCGTCGCGGTCGTTCAGGGGGTCCTCACCCTCGTGGGGGTGCTCCTCGGCTCGCTGGTGCCCGACGCCCACATCGCCGCCCTGACGGCCACCGGCGGCCTCCTGCTCGCGGGGATCGGCCTTCGCCTGTTGCGGATCCGCGAGGTGCCGGTCGGTGACATGCTGCCCGCCCTGCTCGTCGCGCCTGTGCTCACCCAGCTCGTCGTCTGGCTGAGATGAGGGTCAGGCGTTCTCCATCCCCGCGACGACCGCCTCCGCCACCTCGCGCATCCCCATCCGGCGGTCCATCGCCGTCTTCTGGATCCAGCGGAAGGCCTCGCCCTCGGTGATCGTGAGCTTGGTCATGAGCACGCCCTTGGCACGGTCGACGGCCTTGCGGGTGGCGAGCCGGTCGCCGAGGTCGGCCACCTCCTCCTCGAGCGCCTTGAGCTCGGACCAGCGTGAGAGGGCGATGTCGAGCGCGGGTGTGACGTCGCCCGCGGTGAAGGGCTTGACGATGTAGGCCATCACACCGGCGTCGCGCGCCCTCTCGACGAGCTCGGTCTGGCTGAACGCGGTGAGCATGACCACCGGGCAGATACGTTCCTTGCCGATCTGCTCCGCGGCCGTGATGCCGTCCATGACGGGCATCTTGACGTCGAGGATGACGATGTCCGGGCGGAGCTCGAGGGCCATGGCGACCGCCTGCTCCCCGTCGCCGGCCTGACCGACGACGTCGTAACCGGCCTCACCGAGCATCTCCGCCAGGTCGAGCCGGATGATGGCCTCGTCCTCCGCGACGAGGACGCGCTTGGCGGAGGGCCGGGACGTGGTCTCACTCATGTGCCGGGAGCGGGACTCGAACCCGCACGCCCTTGCGGGCAGAGCATTTTGAGTGCTCCGTGTCTGCCATTCCACCACCCCGGCCGGGGCGTCGTCAGCATACCGACGGCGACTCGGCCGGCTCTCAGACGGCGCCCGCGACGATCTCGCTGTAGGCCGGCGCGACCCGGTTCTTGGCATCGCCGATGCGGTGCACGCGCAGGGCGTTCGTCGAGCCGGGGATGCCGGGTGGGGAGCCCGCGACGATGACGACGACGTCCCCCTCGATGACCCGGCCGGCACTGAGCAGCACCTCGTCCACCTGGACCGCCATCTCGTCGGTGTGCCGGACCTCGTTGACGAGGAAGGTCTCGACGCCCCAGGTCAGGGCGAGCTGGCTCCGGGTCCACTGGTTCGGGGTGAAGGCCAGCATGGGGATACGGGGCCGCACGCGGGCGAGCCGACGCGTCGAGTCGCCGCTCGTCGTGAAGGTGATGAGGTACTTCACGCCCAGGAGCTCGCCGATGTCCGCGGCTGCCGCCGTGACCGCCCCGCCCTTGGAGCTGGGGCGGGTGCCGAGCGGCCGGATGCGGTGGAGGCCGTGGTCCTCGGTGTTCTCGATGATCCGCGCCATCGTCCGGACGGTGGTGAACGGGTTCTTGCCGATGCTCGTCTCACCCGAGAGCATGAGCGCGTCGGCGCCGTCGAGGACGGCGTTCGCGGCGTCGGAGGCCTCGGCACGGGTGGGCCGGCTGTTCTCGATCATCGACTCCAGCACCTGGGTGGCCACGATCACGGGCTTCGCGCGACGGCGGGCGATCTCGCAGGCGCGCTTCTGCACCAGCGGCACCTCCTCCAGCGGCATCTCCACACCGAGGTCGCCACGGGCGACCATGACGCCGTCGAAGGCGCGGATGATCTCGTCGAGGTTCTCGACCGCCTGGGGCTTCTCGATCTTGGCGATGACCGGCAGGCGGATGCCCTCCTCGTCCATGATCTGGTGCACGTCGCGGACGTCGTCGGCGGTGCGGACGAACGACAGCGCGATCATGTCGACGCGCATCCCCAGCGCCCAGCGCAGGTCGTCCTTGTCCTTCTCCGACATCGCCGGCACCGACACCGCGACGCCGGGGAGGTTGATGCCCTTGTTGTTCGACAGGGTGCCGCCCTCGAGCACCTGGCAGACGACATCGGTCTCGGTGACCTCCGTCGCGATGAGGGCGAGCTTGCCGTCGTCGATGAGGATGCGGTCACCGGCGGTCACGTCGCCCGGCAGGCCCGCATACGTCGTGCCGACCTCCTGCTGGTTGCCGGGGACGTTCCGCGTCGTGATCGTGAAGCTGGAGCCGGGGACGAGCTCGATCGGGCCCTGCTCGAAGCGGGCGGTGCGGATCTTCGGACCCTGCAGGTCGACGAGGATGCCGACCGCCCGCCCCGTCGCGTCGCTCGCCGCGCGGACGTCCTTGTACACCCGCTCGTGGTCGGCGTGGTCGCCGTGGCTGAGGTTCAGCCGGGCGACGTCCATGCCGGCGCGCACGAGCTCGCGGAGGTTCTCGGCGGACGTCGTGGCGGGGCCGAGGGTGCAGACGATCTTCGCGTGACGCATGGATCCAGCCTAGCGGCGTAACCGTTTCCACCGTGACGCGCACCACATGGCGGAACCGGCCTCGGGCTCCCCGACCTCGTCTGTGAGATTGCCGGATTTCGGGCTGCTGGGCGGCGTGTCGCCGCACGCGGACAGACGAGGTCGGGGAGGACCGGGCGGGGGGCCGGGCCCCCTTCAGGCCATGAGGGGGCGGTCGGTCGGGTTGACCGGCCGGGGCAGCCGCGACGGCTTGCCCATGAGCCAGGCGTCCACCTCGTGGGCCGCCGAGCGCCCCTCCGCGATGGCCCAGACGATGAGGGACTGACCGCGCCCCGCGTCGCCCGCCACGAAGATGCCGGGCACGTTCGTCATGAATGCCGCGTCGCGGGCGGCGTTGCTCCGCTCGTCGCGCTCGACGCCGAGCTGCTCGAGGAGCTCCTGCTGCGGGCCGAGGAACCCCATGGCGAGCAGGACGAGCTGGGCGGGCAGCTCACGCTCGCTGCCCTCGACCTTCTCGAAGCCGTTCTCGCCCGTGCGCACCTCGTGGAGGCGCAGGGCCTGCGCGCGGCCGTGCTCGTCGCCCACGATCTCGCTCGTCGACACGGCGTACACCCGGTCGCCGCCCTCCTCGTGCGCCGAGGCGACCCGGAAGGTCATCGGGTACGTGGGCCACGGCTGGTGGGACGGGCGCTCGGCCGACGGCTGCGACAGGATCTCCAGGCTCGTCACCGACAGTGCCCCCTGACGGTGGGCCGTCCCGATGCAGTCAGCGCCCGTGTCGCCTCCGCCGATGACGACGACGTGCTTCCCCTCGGCGGTGACCTGTCCCTCGACGCTCTGGCCGAGGGCGACGCGGTTCGCCGGCGGCAGGAAGTCCATCGCCTGGAGGACCCCGTCCAGCTCCCGGCCTGGCACCGGGAGGTCACGGGGCACCGTCGCCCCCACGGCGACGACGACGGCGTCGAAGCGTTTGCGGAGGTCCGCGCCCGTGAGGTCGCGGCCGACGTCGACCCCGGTGCGGAATCGCGTTCCCTCGGACTTCATCTGCGCGATGCGGCGGTCCAGGACGGACTTCTCCATCTTGAACTCGGGGATGCCGTAGCGGAGCAGACCTCCCGGCTGGTCGGCGCGCTCGTACACCGCCACCGTGTGGCCCGCCCGGGTCAGCTGCTGAGCCGTGGCCAGGCCGGCCGGCCCGGAGCCGATGACGGCGACGGTCTTGCCGGAGAGCCGCTCGGGGGCCTCCGGGGTCACGACGCCGTTCGCGAAGGCCCGGTCGATGATGCTGACCTCGACCTGCTTGATGGTCACCGCAGGCTGGTTGATCCCGAGGACGCAGGCCGTCTCGCAGGGCGCTGGGCACAGGCGCCCCGTGAACTCGGGGAAGTTGTTCGTGGCGTGGAGGCGGTCGATCGCCTGGCGCCACTCGCCGCGCCACGCGAGGTCGTTCCACTCGGGGATGAGGTTTCCGAGGGGACAACCGCTGTGGCAGAAGGGAATACCACAGTCCATGCACCGGCCGGCCTGGCGTTGGAGCTCGGTGACCGGCTGCTCCTCGTAGACCTCCCTCCAGTCCTTGATGCGGACCGGCACCGGTCGTCGCCGAGGCAGCTCGCGCTCGCGTGTCTTGAGGAAGCCCTGCGGGTCAGCCACGGGAGGCCTCCATGATCCGCTCCCACACCTGGGGGCCGTCGGGGTCCAGACCCTGTGCCGTCGCCGTGGCCCGCACGTCGAGGACGCGCTGGTAGGCCCGGGGCAGCACCATGGTGAATGCGGACCGCACGCTCTCCCACTCGGAGAGGAGACGAGTGGCGACGGCGGAGTCGGTCCAGGCACAGTGGCGTTCGAGGAGGTCCCGCACGACGAGCTCGTCCTCGGGCCGGAGGGGGGCGAGGTCGACGAGCTCGGGGTTGACGAGCACCGGGTCGAGGTCCAGCACGTAGGCGACACCGCCGGACATGCCGGCCGCCACGTTGCGCCCGGTCGGACCGAGGATCAGGGCGGTTCCGCCGGTCATGTACTCGAGGCCGTGGTCCCCGACGCCCTCGACGACCGCAGTGGCGCCGGAGTTGCGGACGCAGAACCGCTCGCCGACGCGGCCACGGAGGAACATCTCGCCCGAGGTCGCGCCGTAGCCGATGACGTTCCCGGCGATGACGTTCTTCTCGGCCACGAGCGCAGAGCCCCGGGCCGGGCGCACGGCGAGACGACCGCCGGAGAGACCCTTGCCGACGTAGTCGTTGGCGTCTCCCTCGAGTCGCAGGGTGATCCCAGCGGGGAGGAACGCACCGAAGCTCTGGCCGGCGGACCCGGTGAGGGTGAGGTCGATCGTGCCGTCGGGCAGCCCCTGCGGGTGCACCTTGGTGACCTCGTGGCCGAGCATGGTGCCGACGGTCCGGTTGACGTTGCGGATCGGAAAGCGTCCGGTCACCGGCGCGGCGTGGTCGATCGCGTCGCGGGCAGCGGTGATGAGCTGGTGGTCGAGCGCCTTCTCCAGCCCGTGGTCCTGGGCGACCGTGTGCCGGATGCCGGAGCCGTCAGGGCTCTGCACCCGGGTGAGGATCGGGGCGAGGTCCAGGCCCGAGGCCTTCCAGTGCTGGACCGCCTTGGCCGTGTCCAGCTGCTGGATCTGGCCGACCGCCTCCTCGATGCTGCGGAAGCCGAGGGCGGCCAGGTGCTCGCGCACCTCCTCGGCGACGTACTCGAAGAACGTCTCGACGAACTCGGGGCTCCCCGCGAACCGGGCGCGGAGCTCGGGGTTCTGCGTCGCGATGCCGACCGGGCAGGTGTCGAGGTGGCAGACCCTCATGAGGATGCACCCCGACACGACGAGTGGCGCGGTCGCGAAGCCGAACTCCTCGGCGCCCAGGAGGGCGGCGATGACGACGTCCCGGCCGGTCTTGATCTGCCCGTCGACCTGGACGACGATCCGGTCCCGCAGCCCGTTGAGCACGAGCGTCTGCTGTGTCTCGGCGAGCCCGAGCTCCCAGGGCCCCCCGGCGTGCTTGAGGCTGGTCAGCGGGCTGGCCCCGGTGCCGCCGTCGTTGCCGGAGATGAGCACGACATCGGCATGGGCCTTGCTGACCCCGGCGGCGACGGTCCCGACACCCACCTCGGACACGAGCTTGACGTGGATCCGCGCCTCGGGGTTGGCGTTCTTGAGGTCGTGGATGAGCTGGGCCAGGTCCTCGATCGAGTAGATGTCGTGGTGCGGTGGCGGGCTGATGAGCCCCACACCGGGCGTCGAGTGCCGGGTGCGCGCCACCCAGGGATAGACCTTCGACCCGGGAAGCTGGCCGCCCTCACCGGGCTTGGCTCCCTGCGCCATCTTGATCTGGATGTCGTCGGCGTGCGTGAGGTAGAGAGACGTCACGCCGAAACGCCCGGACGCCACCTGCTTGATCGCCGAACGGCGCGTCGGATCCATGAGGCGGTCGACGTCCTCACCGCCCTCGCCGGTGTTGGAGCGCGCCTGAAGGCGGTTCATGGCGATCGCCAGGGTCTCGTGGGCCTCCTGGCTGATCGAGCCGTAGCTCATCGCGCCGGTGTTGAACCGCCGGACGATCTCGCTGATCGGCTCGACCTCCTCGATGGGCACCGGGGGGCGTCGCTCGGCGCCGCCCAGCTGGAAGAGCCCGCGCAGGGTCATCAGTCGCCCGGCCTGCTCGTCGACCCGACGGGTGTACTGCTTGAAGACGTCATAGCGGCGCGCTCGGGTCGCGTGCTGGAGGCGGAACACGGTCTCGGGGTCGAACAGGTGCGGCTCGCCCTCCCGGCGCCACTGGTACTCACCGCCGACGAGGAGCTTGCGGTGGGCCTGCCGGATGCCGTCCGCCGGGTAGGCCATGCCGTGTCGCGCCGCCGTCTCCTCGGCGAGGACGTCGAGCCCCACCCCGCCCAGCTGGCTCACCGTCCCGGTGAAGAACTCGTCGACCACGTCCTGCGACAGACCGATCGCCTCGAACACCTGGGCTCCGCGGTAGGAGGCGACCGTCGAGATGCCCATCTTGGACATCACCTTGAGCACGCCCTTGCCGAGCGCCTTGATGAGGTTCGCGACCGCCTTCTCCTCGGTGACCTCGGTGATGGCCCCGTGCCGGACCATGTCCTCCACGGTCTCCATCGCGAGGTACGGGTTGATCGCGGCGGCGCCGTACCCGACGAGGAGCGCCACGTGGTGGACCTCCCGGACGTCGCCGGCCTCGACGAGGAGTCCGACCTGGGTGCGGGTCTTCTCGCGGATGAGGTGGTGGTGCACAGCGCTGGTGAGGAGCAGGGACGGGATCGGGGCGAGGTCGCGGTCGGAGTCGCGGTCGGAGAGCACGACGAAGCGCGCTCCCCCGGCGATGGCGGCCGAGACCTCGGCGAAGATCTCGTGGAGCCGCGCCCGCAGCGCTGCCTCGCCGCCGTGGACGTCGTAGGTGCCCCGGACGACCACCGTGCTGTAACCGGGAAGGTCGCCGTCGGCGTTGATGTGGACGAGCTTGGCGAGCTCGTCGTTGTCGATGACCGGGAACGGCAGGACCACCTGCCGTGCGTGCCCCGGGGTCGCCGCGAGGACGTTGCCCTCGGGGCCGATCGCCGATGCGAGCGACGTGACGAGCTCTTCGCGGATGGCGTCCAGCGGAGGGTTGGTCACCTGGGCGAACAGCTGGCTGAAGTAGTCGAAGACGAGGCGGGGGCGCTCGGAGAGCACGGCGATGGGCGTGTCCGTGCCCATGGACCCCAGCGCCTCCGCACCCGTGCGCGCCATCGGCGCGATGAGGATCCTCAGCTCCTCCTCTGTGTACCCGAACGTGCGCTGTCGCCGTGCCACGGACGACGCGGTGTGGATGATGTGCTCTCGCTCCGGCAGGTCCCCGAGCTCGATGAGCCCGGCGTGCAGCCACTCCTCGTAGGGATGCTCGGCTGCGAGCGACGCCTTGACCTCCTCGTCCCCGACGATGCGCCCCGCTGCGGTGTCGACGAGGAACATGCGCCCTGGTTGGAGCCGGCCGCGTCGGACGACGTTCTCCGGCTCGATGTCGAGGACGCCGGACTCGGACGCGAGCACGACGAGCCCGTCGTCGGTCACCCAGTACCGTCCGGGGCGGAGGCCGTTGCGGTCGAGGACCGCGCCGATCAGGGTGCCGTCGGTGAAGGTCACGCAGGCCGGCCCGTCCCAGGGCTCCATGAAGGTCGAGTGGAACTCGTAGAACGCCCGGCGGGCGCGGTCCATCGACTCGTGGTTCTCCCAGGCCTCCGGGATCATCATGAGCACGGCGTGCGGCAGCGACCGGCCGCCGAGGTGGAGCAGCTCGAGCACCTCGTCGAAGGTCGCCGAGTCCGAGGCGCCCGGGGTGCAGATGGGGAAGATGCGCTCGAGGTCGCCGGGGATGACGTGTGACCTGATCTGGCTCTCGCGCGCCTGCATCCAGTTGCGGTTGCCCTTGACGGTGTTGATCTCACCGTTGTGGGCGATGAGCCGGTAGGGGTGCGCCAGCGGCCAGCTCGGGAAGGTGTTGGTGGAGAAGCGGGAGTGGACGAGGGCGAGCTCGGAGGCGAACCGCTCGTCCGAGAGGTCCGGGAAGAACGGCTCGAGCTGCCCGGTCGTCAGCATCCCCTTGTAGACGACGGTGCGGGCGGAGAGCGAGGGGAAGTACACGGCGGCCTCGTGCTCCGCCCGCTTGCGCAGGCAGAAGGTCACCCGGTCGAGCTCGATGCCGGACAGCCCGCTCTGCGCGGCGACGAACAGCTGGCGGAACACGGGCATGTAGTCCAGGGCGGCACGCCCCACGAGGTCCGGCGTCACCGGGACGTCACGCCAGGCCAGCACCCGCAGGCCCTCCTCGGCGGCGATCTCCTCGACCCGGGACTCCGCCGTCGCCCGCTCCGCGTCGTCCACCGGCAGGTACGCCATGCCCACGGCATACGACCCGGCCGGCGGCAGCTCTGCGTCGACGACTGCTCGGAAGAAGGCGTCCGGCACCTGGGTGAGGATGCCGGCACCGTCACCGACGAGCGGGTCGGCACCGGTTGCTCCCCGGTGGTCGAGGTTGCGCAGCGCGTCGAGGGCGTGGACGACGATGTCGTGCCCGGCAGTCCCCCGCATCGTCGCCACCAGTGCCACTCCGCAGGCGTCGTGCTCGTGCTCGCGCCGGTACAGGCCCACGTCGGCGGGCTGCGCGGAGAAGGGGGCGACGGTCACGTCGGATCACCGTCCTCGAGATCGTCGGCCCCATGGGCCGGGCACGGCAAGGTCAGGCGCGGACGGCTCTGGCCACGTGCGGGAATGCTAGCGCCGGTCCCTCACGTCTTGCCATTCGAACGGTGCGATCCCACATCCTGGGACTCCGCGGACACCACTGCCTCGTGCCGCCCACGCTCCCTTCGACCGCAGTACCACACGATCCAGACTCCGAGAACGAACACGACGATGCTCGTCCAGACGTTGAGCCGCTGGCCGAGGATGAGCTCGGACTCGTCGGTGCGCATCGTCTCGATGACGATGCGGCCGAGCGGGTAGCCGGCCACGTAGAGCCCCAGCAGCTGACCGGGCGCCAGGCGACGACGGCGGTCGACGAGGAGCAGGGCGACGCCGAGCACGACGAGGAAGACCGACTCGTAGAGGAACGTCGGGTGGAAGACGCCGAGCACCACCGGGTCGCCGGAGGGGTCGACCACGGCCCGGCCCGCCCCGGAGTCCCACCGGTGGATCTCCAGACCCCAGGGAAGGGTCGTGGGCCGGCCGTAGAGCTCGTTGTTGAACCAGTTGCCCCACCGGCCGATGGCCTGGGCGAAGGCCACGCCCGGTGCGGCGGCATCGGCGAACGCGAGGAAGCTGATGCCGGCACGCCGACAGCCGATCCAGGCCCCCAGGGCTCCGAGGGAGATCGCGCCCCAGATACCGAGGCCGCCCTCCCAGACCTTCAGGGCGTCGAGCGGCGCGCCGCCGGCGCCCCAGTAGGGGTCGGGCGTCGTGATGACGTGGTAGAGCCGGCCGCCGACGATGCCGAAGAGCACCGCGTACGCCGCGACATCGAGCGCCTGCCCGGGCTCACCGCCACGGGGGACCAGACGGCGGCCGGTGAGCCAGATGGCCACGACGATCCCGACGAGGATGCACAGGGCGTACATGCGCACGGGCAAAGGGCCGAGGTGGATGACCCCGACCGATGGGCTGGGAATGGTCGCCGGGAACGCCGTCATGCCGTCGCGTTCTCGACGGCCCGGGTGAACAGCTCCGGACTGCCGATCGACCCGAGGTCGACGATCTCCCCGTTGATGCGGACCGTCGGGGTGCCCCTGACGCCGTCCTCGAAGCTCTTCGCCTCGACCGAGTTGACGTAGTCGGTGTACGTGCTCGCGTCGAGGCACGACTGCCACGTCGTCAGGGCGTCCCCGCTGATGCCGGCGGCCTCCGCGAAGCCCCTGAGCTGGGCGTCCGTGAAGCCCTCCCCTTCCCTCGCCGGCTGGTTCGGGAACACCTGGTCGCTGAACTCCTGGAACCGTCCGGCATCGGCTGCACAGAACGCGCCGTTGGCCGCCCTCGTCGAGCTGTCGTTCTTGAGGTTGTCGTCGAGGAAGTTCTTCACGTGGTAGACCAGCGTGATCTTCCCCGCCTCCGCAAGACCGTGAATGGTCGGGCCCAGGGCGCCCTCGAAGCTCGCGCACGCGGGGCACTGGTAGTCGAGGTAGAGGTCCACCGTTGGCGCTCCGGCAGCGGGGGTCACGTCCGCGAACCCCCGGAAGCCCGCGCCGAGCGCGCTCACCCCGGGCGGCAGCGCGTTGGCGCCACCGGCGGCGTCCTGCTGGTCGGACGACTGGGCCCAGATGACGCCCCCCACGACGGCGATGATCGCCACGACCACGACGACGGTCGCGACGACGATGACGTTCGCGCCCCCGCCCCGCGAGGACTGCGCCGCCTGGATCTTCGCCTGCCGGGCGGACGCCGCGGACTGGGTGGGCTTCTTGGCCATCGTGGTTCAGGCTCTCCTCTGCTGTCCGAACAGGACGTGGTCCAGCGAGGCGAGCGTACGCGGCCGCCACCACAGCCAGGCGCCGGCCAGGGCGAAGCACGCGTCTCGGGCGATCTCCTGGGGATACCGCGTCTCGTCGGCTCCCACCTGACCACCGCCGCCGAAGCATCCGCAGTCGATGGTGAGGCCACGGGCCCAGGCCTGCGCGATGCCGGCGATGAAGGCGAGCATGAGCAGCGTCGAGACGATCGCCACCGGGCGGGTGAAGAGACCGAGCACGAGGAGCACCCCGAGGACGATCTCGACGAACGGCAGCGCCAGCCCGACCCACCCCGCGACGTCCATCGGGAGGATCTCGTAGGCCTGGACGGCGCGCTGGGCGGTCAGCGGTCGACCCACCTTGGCGGCACCGGCCCAGATGAGGACCCCGCCGAGGAGGAGCCGCGCGGCCAGGCCGACGGCGTCCATGACCCGCTCCCTGCGCCGGCTGCCCCGGGCCACGTCGGTCGTGGCATGCCCGGTCCGCGTGCTCATCGGCGCCCTTCCCGGACCCCTGCGGCGAGATCGGTGGTCAGCGTGCGAAGCTCCTCGAGTCGCTCGGAGAGCGGGCCCGGGTCGCTCAGGGCGCGGACCAGGGCGGAGCCCACGATGACGCCGTCCGCGTCCCCCGCGAGCTCCGCGGCCTGCTCGCGCGTGGAGACGCCGAGGCCCACGCAGACCGGCAGGTCGGACACCGCTCGGACACGCTCCACGAGGGCCTTCGCATCGGCGTCGACCCGAGTGCGCGCCCCCGTCACCCCCATCGTCGAGGCGGCGTAGACGAAGCCGCGGCAGGCCTCGGTGACCTTGGTGAGACGCTCCGGCGTGGACGACGGGGCGACGAGGAAGACGCGGTCCAGCCCGTGCCTGTCGCTCGCCACCACCCATTCCTCCGCCTCGTCGGGGATGAGATCCGGCGTGATCAGCCCCGCGCCCCCGGAGGCGCTGAGCTCGTCGGCGAAGCGGTCGACGCCGCGGTGCAGCACGAGGTTCCAGTAGGTCATGACGAGCGGGGGCGCACCGGCCTCCCGGACGGTGGCGGTGGCGCGGAAGACGTCGTCGACCCGGGCCCCGCGGGCGAGGGCCGTCGCCGCTGCCTGCTGGATCACCTCTCCGTCCATGAGCGGGTCGCTGTAGGGGACGCCGACCTCGACGACGTCGCAGCCGGCCTCGACGAGCACCCGCATCGCCTCGAGGGAGCCTTCGACGGTCGGGAAGCCGACCGGGAGATACCCCACGAGGGCGGCGCGGCCCTCGTCGCGACAGCGGCTCAGCACCTCCGCGACCCCACGGACAGTGGTCGTCACGAAGATCCCGGCACGAGACCGAAGTACGCGGCAGCGGTCTCCATGTCCTTGTCGCCGCGCCCGGACAGGTTGACGAGGAGCAACGACTGCGGGCCGAGCTCCTCGCCGACCTCCATGGCGCCCACCAGGGCGTGCGCCGACTCGATCGCCGGGATGATGCCCTCAGTGCGGCTCAGGAGCCGGAACGCCTCCATGACCCGGTCGTCGGTCGCATACCGGTACTCGGCCCGGCCGCTGTCGCGCAGCCACGCATGCTCCGGGCCCACGCTGGGGTAGTCGAGGCCCGCCGAGATCGAGTGCGACGGGGCGGTCTGCCCGTCGGCGTCCTGCATGAGGTAGCTCATCGCACCATGGAGCACGCCGGGGGTCGCCGTGGAGGCGAAGCGTGCGGCGTGTCGTCCGGACTCGAGCCCCTCGCCACCTGCCTCGATGCCGATGAGGCGCACACCGGCATCCGGCACGAAGCGGTGGAAGATGCCCATGGCGTTCGAGCCGCCGCCGACGCAGGCGAGCACGGCGTCGGGAAGGCGGCCGGTCAGCTCGAGGACCTGCGCCCGGGCCTCCTCCCCGATGACCGCGTGGAAGTCACGGACCATCTCCGGGAAGGGGTGCGGCCCGGTGACCGTGCCGATGAGGTAGTGGGTCCTCGCGACGTTGGTGACCCAGTCCCGCAGGGCCTCGTTGATGGCGTCCTTGAGGGTGGCGCTGCCATGGTCGACGGGGACCACCTCGGCGCCGAGGATCTTCATCCGGGCGACGTTGAGGGCCTGCCGCTCGGTGTCGACCCTGCCCATGTAGACGGTGCACTCCAGGCCCATGAGCGCGGCGGCGGTGGCCGTCGCGACGCCGTGCTGACCGGCGCCTGTCTCGGCGATGACGCGCGTCTTGCCCATCCGCTTGGTCAGCAGCGCCTGGGCGAGGACGTTGTTGATCTTGTGCGACCCCGTGTGGTTGAGGTCCTCCCGCTTGAGGATGACCCGCGCTCCCCCGCAGTGGGCTCCGAACCGGGGAACCTCGGTGATGATGCTCGGCCGTCCGGTGTAGGTGCGGTGGAGCCGTGCCAGCTCGTCCTGGAACTCGGGATCCACCATGGCCTTCTGGCGCGCCTCGTCGAGCTGCTCGAGCGCGGGGATCAGCGCCTCCGGGACGTAGCGGCCCCCGAACGGGCCGAACCGCCCGGGACGCGGCAGCGACTCGGGGACGAGGTCGCGGGTGGTTGCCGAGGCCCCCTGCGGCGCGGCGCGCTCAGGCACGGTCGTCTCCCGTCCTGGGGAGCGTCGGGGTGCCCGCGGAGACGATGGCGGCGGCCGCGGACCGGGGGTCGCCGGTGCGCACGAGCGCCTCGCCGACGAGCACGGCATCCGCGCCCTGGGCCGCGTAGGCCGCCGCGTCGTCGGGGCCAGCGATGCCCGACTCGGCCACGGTGACGCACTGGTCGGGGATGAGCGGACGCAAGCGGGAGAACGTGTCGGGGTGGATCTCGAGGGTCTTGAGGTTGCGCGCGTTGACGCCGATGACGCTGGCCCCCGCGTCGACGGCGCGCTGGGTCTCGACCTCGTCATGCACCTCGACGAGGGCCGCCATCCCCAGCTCTCCCGCGTCCGCGAGGAGGGAGGTCAGCTCGACGTCGGTCAGCGCCGCGACGATGAGGAGCACGAGGTCCGCACCGTGGGCCCGGGCCTCCCAGACCTGGTAGCCGCTGACGACGAAGTCCTTGCGCAGGACCGGCACCTCCACGGCACCCCGGACCGCGTCGAGGTCGTCGAGACTTCCCGCGAAGCGGCGCCCTTCGGTGAGGACCGAGACCGCCGCGGCCCCTCCTGCCGCGTAGGCCCCGGCGAGGGCCCCCGGGTCGGGGATGTCGGAGAGGGCGCCCACGCTCGGGCTCGCCCGCTTCACCTCGGCGATGAGCGAGAGACCCTGCCGGCGGAGCACGGACTCGGCGTCGAGAGCGGGAGGGGCGTTGAGAACGGCGCCCTCGACGTCCGAGAGAGAGGTACGCCGCTCGCGCGCCGCGAGGTCCTCTCGGACTCCGGCGACGATCTCGTCGAGGACGGTGGTCACGGTGCGGCCGGCATCAACGGATCGACGGGGCCTCGTCGCGGTCCCGCTGGGCCGCCCCGTATCCGGCCATCGACAGCACCTTGCCCGCCACCCCGCCGACGACGGCGAGCACGGCGCCTCCGATGAACAGCCACACATTGGGCCAGAGCACGGCAGCGGACATGATCGCCGCGGCGACGATCATGATCGTCACCGCCACCCAGGCGGCGAGGCTGTGCCCGTGGTCGTCGTGCTCGTTCATCTCTCACCTCTCGTGCATGGCGAGGCCCGGACGGCCAGGGCCTGAGGTCTCGATTCTGTCAGGTCGGAGGCTCCGGACCCACATCGGTCGGGTCCCTCCCGGCGGAGAGCTCGTCCCACTGGCTGGTGACACGTTCACCGCGCGGTCCGGCGACCTCGTCGGCACCGAGGTCCGGTGCCTCGTAGCGCTGGGACGGACCGCCCCACGTCCTCAGTCCGACCACGGCACCGACGAGCCCGAGGAACGCCACGGCGGCTGCGAGCAGCGCGGCCCAGGGCCAGGCCGTGGCGTGGGCCACCGCCTCGACGGACCCCGTTCGGCCCACCCGGGACGCGGCCACCGGGCCGAGCACACCTGCGGGGTCGGCGAGGACGCGCACGGCCAGCCCGACGGCGAGGACGAGGCAGACGGCATACGCGATGGCGGCCACCACCCGAGCGACCCGACCGGCCGCCACGACGGCGATCGCCGCAGCGGCCACGGCGAGGGCCACGGCGCTCAGCCCCGGGGCCACCTCGGCGCCCGTGGCGCTGATCTGCGTGGCCCCGAGGACGGCGTCGTCGACCGCGCCGGTCACCCACGGCCGGAAGGCGCTGACGAGCATCCCCGTCGCGCCCACGAGCGCGAGGAGGGCGACGAGGCCCTTGCGGGACAGTCGCCTCACCGCACGGTCCGCATCGCGCCGGCCGTGGCGACCGCACGCAGGGCCGCCGCCGCCTTGGCCACGCACTCCTCGTGCTCGGTGCGCGGGACCGAGTCGGCCACGATGCCGGCGCCGGCCTGCACGTGGGCCACGCCGTCGAGGACGACCGCCGTGCGGATGGCGATGGCCATGTCGAGGTCGCCGTGGAAGTCGAGGTAGCCCACGACGCCCCCGTAGACCCCCCGCCGAGACGGTTCGTACTGCTCGATGAGGGCCAGCGCCCTCGGCTTCGGAGCACCGGAGAGCGTGCCGGCCGGGAAGGTCGACACGAGCACGTCGTAGGCGCTGACCCCCGGCCGGGTCTCCCCGACGACCGTCGACTCGATGTGCATGACGTGGCTGTAGCGGCGCACGTCCATGAACTCGACGACGTCGACCGTGCCCGGTCGGCACACTCGCTGGAGGTCGTTGCGGCCCAGGTCGACGAGCATGACGTGCTCCGAGCGCTCCTTGGGGTCGGCGAGGAGCTCGTCGGCCAGACGCACGTCCTCCTCCGGGGTCTTCCCGCGCGGCCGGGAGCCGGCGATGGGGTGGGTGATCGCCCGGTCACCGGTGACGCGCACGAGCGCCTCGGGCGAGCTGCCGACGACCGCGTACGACGAGCCGTCCGGTGCGGGGAACCGGAACAGGTACATGTAGGGGCTCGGGTTCGAGGCACGCAGCGCCCGGTAGACGTCGAGCGGATCGGCCGGGCAGTCGAGGGAGAACCGTTGGGAGAGGACGACCTGGAACACCTCGCCCGCCCGGATGTCCTCCTTCGCCAGCTCGACGACCTCCTCGTACCGCTCGGGTGTGGTGTTGGACCGCACGCGGGCCATCCCGGCCTCGACGGCGCCGGTGTCGACGACGGCCACCGTGCTCTCGGCGGGCGCCGCCAGGGCACGTGTCATGGCGTCGAGGCGCGCCACGGCATCCGCCCAGGCGAGCTCGGCACGCTCGTCGGTGTCGTCGTAGTTGACCGCGTTGGCGACGAGGAGTATCGAGCCGTCGGTGTGGTCGAGGACCGCGAGGTCGGTCGCGAGCATGAGGGCCAGCTCGGGCAGCGCGAGCTCGTCCGGGGTCGTCGCGGGCACCCGCTCCCACCGCCGGACGGCGTCGTAGGTGATCGCCCCGACCATCCCGCCGGTGAGCGGCGGGAGACCCGCGATCGGCTCGGTGGCGAGCACGTCCATGGTCGCCTGCAGGGCGTCCGTCGCCGGACCGCTCGTCGGCACGCCGACCGGGGGCTCACCGATCCAGTGCACGTCCCCGTCCCGCTCGGTGAGCGTCGCTCGGCTGGCGGCCCCGACGATGGACCAGCGCGACCACACCCCGCCGTGCTCGGCGGACTCCAGGAGGAACGTGCCCGGGCGCTGACCGGCGAGCTTGCGGTAGACGCCGACCGGGGTCTCGGCATCGCCCATGAGCCGGCGCACGACCGGGATGACCCTGCGGTCGCGCGCGAGCACGCCGAAGACGTCCAGCGTGGGCCAGGTCTGCCCGAAGGTCAGGTCCGGCGTCGACGCCGTGGGGGATGCCGTGCTCACGCGGGTCCGTCCCGGCCCGGCTCCCCGCCCGGGCTCAGGCCGGGTGCGACCACGGCGGCCAGGTCGCCGGCGTCGAAGCACGTGCGGTCCCCGGTGTGGCAGGCGGCGCCCACCTGGTCGACCCGGACGAGCAGGGTGTCCCCGTCGCAGTCGAGGGCCACCGATCGGACGTGCTGGGCGTGTCCCGACGTGTCGCCCTTGCGCCAGTACTCCCCGCGGCTCCTGGACCAGTAGGTCACGCGGCCCTCGGTGAGGGTCCGCCGCAGCGCCTCGTCGTCCATCCACCCGAGCATGAGGACCTCACCGGTGTCGTGCTGCTGCACGACAGCGGGCACCAGCCCGGCGGCGTCGCGCCTCAGGCGCGCGGCGATCGAGGGGTCGAGGTGCAGGTCGGGGGTGGGCACCTCGTCATTCTGCCGTGGCGACGCGCGCCCTCGGACGGGGGGCCGAGCGCCGGACAGGCACGGAGGGGAGACGCCGGTCGAGGGCCAGGAGCGCCGCGATGAGGAGGAGGAACAGCACGGTGACCCCGACGCAGGTCAGGGCGACCGCCGGGCCACCCTCGGCCTCCACGTCGAGGAAGGGGTAGGGCACCCAGCCGCTCAGCGCCCCCACCGCCACCGTCCAGACCAGCCAGAGCACCGGCCACAGCAGCGCGACCGCGGCGTCCCGTGAGGACCAGCGGGGTCGAGGGCCGGCGAGCAGCCAGCCCCCGGCACCCAGCAGCGGGACGACGAGGTGCAGGAGGACGTCGGCCAGCGCGTTCGGCCCCTGCAGGTCGAGGAGGGGACGCAGGAGGACGAAGTGCACGAGGCCGGTGACCGTGATGCCGGCGACCGCCGCGAGCCGCACCGGTCTCCACCACCGGCCGTCCCGGAGCGGGTCGCGGGCGAGCTGCACGGCGGTCACCGCGACCAGCAGGTTGCTCTGGATCGTGAAGTACGAGACCAGCCGGCCGAGTCTCGTGGCCAGCGGCGGGACAGCGGTCTCGGCGAGGACCGACGCCCCGGTGACGACGAGGACGGTCTGGAGGACCAGGGCGAACACGGCGACCGCGGCGGTCACGAGGTGGACCAGGCGGGCGCGGGACGTCGTCACCGGCGTGAGTGTAGGGCTCCGCTCACGCCACGCCGCGAACGGAGGCGACGATCGGTCAGCGTACCGGCTGGCCGTCGGCGCGGAGCACGTCCTTCACCTCGGCGATGGTGAGCTCGCCGAAGTGGAAGACGCTCGCCGCGAGCACGGCGTCGGCACCGGCCCGCACGGCCGGCGGGAAGTGCTCGAGCGCGCCGGCGCCCCCGCTGGCGATGACCGGCACGGTGACCTCGGCCCGGACGAGCCGGATGAGCTCGAGGTCGAAGCCGTCCCGGGTACCGTCCGCGTCCATGGAGTTGAGGAGGATCTCGCCCGCTCCCAGCTCGGCCGCGCGGGCGCACCACTCGACCGCGTCGACTCCCGTGCGGCTGCGCCCGCCGTGGGTCGTCACCTCGAACCCACCCGACGGTCGTCCGGAGGCGTCCCGGCGGCGCCGCACGTCGGCCGAGAGGACGAGGACCTGGGCCCCGAACCGGTCCGCCGTCTCGGCGATGAGCTCCGGGCGGGCGATCGCGGCGGTGTTGACCCCCACCTTGTCGGCACCGGCACGCAGCAGCCGGTCGACGTCGTCGACCGTGCGCACCCCTCCCCCGACGGTGAGTGGGATGAACACCTCCTCGGCCGTGCGCGCGACGACGTCGTACATCGTCGCCCGGTCCCCGCTGCTCGCCGTCACGTCGAGGAAGGTGAGCTCGTCGGCGCCCTGGTCGCCGTAGCGGCGGGCGAGCTCCACCGGGTCACCCGCGTCCCTGAGGTTCTCGAAGTTGACACCCTTGACGACCCGTCCGGCGTCCACGTCGAGGCACGGGATGACGCGGACCGCCAAGGACATGAGCCCAATCTAGCCAGCACTAGAGTTCCGGCCATGCCCCTCCCGCCGGCCGAACCCACCGGGGCGCGCGGCACCCGGGAGGGCGGCACGGACGAGGCTGGAGCCTCGGAGATCGGCACCCGACGTCCCGTCCTCGCGGGTGGACCAGCGGATCCTGCCCACGTGGGCGTCGTCGCCGCCGCGGCGCGTGCCGCCTCCCCTGTCACCGGCACCACGGTCGTCGTCTCCCTCGACGGACGGAGCGGGTCCGGCAAGACGGTGCTCGGGAGCGCCGTCGCCGAGGCGCTCGACTGCCCCGTCGTACACCTCGACGACATCTTCCCCGGGTGGGACGGTCTCGCGGCAGGCGTCCAGCTCGTCACCGAGCACGTCCTCGTGCCGCTCGGCCGAGGTGAGCAGCCGGCATACCCCACGTGGGACTGGCGACGGAGCCGGCCGGGACCGTCGGTTCGCGTCGAGCGGTCGACGCACCTGGTGCTCGAGGGATGCGGCGCGCTCGTCCCGCCCGCGCTGGAGTATGCCGCCGTGCGGGTCTGGCTGGACGCCCCGGTCGCGCTGCGCCGAGAGCGGGCCCTGGCCCGGGACGGTGAGCTCTACGCGCCGCACTGGGCTCGCTGGGCCACCCAGGAGGACCTCCTGTACGCCGCGGCGAACCCGCGCGACCACGCCCATGTCGTGCTGTCCACCGGCGCCGCGTGAAGCGCCGGATGCCGATGTGGGCCGTCGTCGCCGCCCTCGTCCTCGTGGCAGCGAACCTTCGCACCCTCATGGCGAGCCTTCCGCCGCTGGCCGAGGCGGTCCGCGCCGACCTGGGCCTGTCCAGCGCCTGGATGGGCGTGCTGACGACCGTGCCGGTGCTCTGCATGGGACTGCTCGCTCCGGTCGCCAACCAGGTCGCACGCAGGGTCGGCTCAGCGCGCTCGATCGCGTCGGGCATCGCGATCGTGCTCTCGGGACTGGTCCTGCGCGGTGCGGGCGGCGAGGCGGTGTGGGCGCTGTATGCCGGGACCTTCCTGGCCGGCACGGGGATCGCCCTCGCCGGCACGCTGCTCCCCGGCATCGTCAAGGCCGTCTTCCCGCCCCGCCGTGCCGGCCTGGGCACCGGCCTCACGATGTTCTCGATGATGGGCGGCGCAGCGGTGGCGTCGGCAGCCGCGGTGCCGTTGGCCACGGCCTTGGGCGGATGGTCCCGCTCGCTCCTCGCATGGGCCGCCGTCGCCCTCGTCGGGATGCTGGCGTGGGTGCCGGTCACCCGGGCGGTGCACCACCACACGCTGCCCGACGAGGCCCCCGAGGACGTCAGCCACGCGCTTCCCTGGGCGAGTGCGACGGCATGGCTGCTCGCGGGATACCTCACCTGCCAGTCGTGGCAGTTCTACTCCGCCCTCGCCTGGCTGGCCCCGACGTACGAGACGCACGGGTGGAGCGCGAGGGATGCCGGGCTGCTCATGGCGGTCTTCACCGGCTCCCAGCTCGTGTCCGGGCTGGTCGCGCCGACTCTCCTCGACCGGGTCCCGGACGCGCGGGTGCTCCTCGTGGCCGCTGGGGTACTGGGCGGCCTCGGCCAGGTCGGGGTCTGGCTCGCCCCCGACTCCGCGCCGTGGCTCTGGGCCGTGCTGCTCGGTGCCGGGCAGGGCGCCGCCTTCGCGCTCGGCCTCGTGCTGCTCGTCCGATATGCCGCGACACCCCGCGACAGCGCCCGCCTCACGGCCATGGCGTTCCTCGTCAGCTACAGCGTCGCGGCATTCGGGCCGGCGGCGATGGGCGCCGTGGAGGACACGACGGGTGGCTTCGCGTGGGTGTGGGCGCTCCTCGCCCTCGTCGCGGTGCCCCAGCTCGCGCTCGCGGTGCGGCTCAGGCCCGACCTGCAACGGGTGGGTGCAGCAAGCGTGGTCACGTCCTGAGGTCGCGCAGCTGACCGGTGTGCGCCGGGAGGTGCCGCGTGGCCTGCGTGTGCACGGCGATGCGGCCCCAGTGCACCGGCTCGTCCAGAACGACGGTGCCGTCGTGCAGCATCCGGCAGTGCACGAGGGTGGCGAGCCGGCTCCGATCCAGTCGTGCCGTGGCCGCCCTCGCCACCTCGCTGATCGACCGGCCCCGGGCGACGAGCTCGGACAGGTCGCCGGCGTCGCGGACGAAGGCGTCGAGCACCTCACGGTCCTGGCACACCTCGTTCGCGAAGGACAGCTCGCGGCGACCCTGGACGATGGCATGGGCGACGGCCGACATCGCCAGGTCGTTGAGCGCGACGTGCGCCAGGACCTGGGCCGCGTCCCACTCTCCGTCGGGCGGCGGGCCGAAGCCGCCGCGCTCCGCCTCCGCGAAGAACGCCGCATAGGCAGCGTCGAGGACGGAGAGGTTGACCGATTCGGGCCGATCCTCGGCGCCGTCGGTGAAGTGGTCCAGCACGTGACCCCACGCGCCCGGCCCGACGTACCCGCGGCGGCGGGCGATCGCGCTCTCGCCGAAGGCCTCCCAGCCGCGGTGCTCGAGCTCGACGCGGGTCCCGCCGCCGTCCGGGGCGAACCGGACCTCCACCTCGGAGGCATCGTCCTCGTCACGCCCGGGGTGCCAGGTGAAGAGGATCCGGTGCGGCGGCTCCCAGGCGAGCACGTCGCCCCACACTGAGACCCGGCCGTCGACGGCGCGCTCGACGAGCCGGCCGTCCTCGAACCCGATCGTGCCCGCGAGGTCGCCGAAGACGCCGTGCGTGGGCAGCGGCCACCACGCGCCGATGAGCCGGGTGAAGACGTCGAACGTCTCCTCCACGCCCCGGTCGACCCGGGCCGACCGCAGGATGGGAGGCGCCACCCGCTCCGCCGTCACGACCGATCACCGGCCTCGGCGTGGGCGACGAAGGCGTCCAGCGCGTCGTCCCAGAACCGGTCGACCCAGGCGCGAAGGTCGGCCAGGCCGTCGAGATCCACGCGATGGAGGCGTCGGGTCCCCTCCGGGCGGACGGTGACGAGCCCCGCCTCCCGCAGGACCCGAAGGTGCTGGGACACCGCGGGCTGGCTGACGCCTGTCGCGTCTGTCAGCTCGCGGACGCTGCGCTCGCCACCGCGGAGCAGTTCGAGGACGGCCCGCCGGGTGTGGTCGCCCAGCGCATCGAGAACACGTGCTTCATCGGCCATGCCTTATCATAAGTGCAGGGCGATGGATCAAGTCAACCCCCGGTGTCCCTGCGGTGTTGCGAGACGAGACCTGCCAACCGATGCGCCTCGGACCGGGCCACCTCGCCGTCGACCCGTTGGATGGCCATGACCGCGAGCTCCTCGGTGTCGTCGAGCTCCACGCTGGCCCACGGCGCACCGTCCGGGAACCGCACCTGGACGATGTCGCCCCACTCCACTCGCCGGGTGACGAGGAGGTTGCGTACCGTCAGGCCCTCGTCGTCCGGCACGGCACGGATGCTCGCGTACCGCAGGAGGAAGGCCCCGATGACCGCTCCGAACCCCACGAGGGCGAGCTGGTCGGCGAGCCGCCAGCCTCCGGCGCTTCCCATGCCCACCGCAACGGCGGCACAGACGGTGAGCGCCGCCGCCGCCATGGCCAGGGGCACCGCCCTGCCTCGCCGGGGGCGGAACGGCGCGAACGGGTCGACGGCCGGGGAGCGGCCGGAGTCGCTCACAGGCGGCACGCGGTGATGTCGGTGACGAGGATGGCCCTGGCGCCGAGGTCGTACAGCTCGTCCATGATCGCGTTGGTGGTCGAGCGCGGCACCATGGCGCGCACGGCGAACCACTCGGGGTTCTGCAGCGGCGAGACGGTGGGTGACTCCAGACCCGGGGTGATCGAGCAGGCGGCGTCGACGAGCGTCGCCGGGACGTCGTAGTCGAGCATCACGTAGTGCCGGGCGGTGGTGACGCCGAGGAGACGACGCCGGAGCACCTCGATGCCGGCCTTCTCCTCACTGCCCTCTCGTCGGACCAGCACGGCCTCACTGCGCAGGATGGGCTCGCCGAAGACCTCGAGGCCCTGGGAGCGCAACGTCGCGCCGGTCTCGACGACGTCAGCGATGACGTCCGCGACCCCGAGGGTGATGGCGGTCTCCACGGCGCCGTCCAGGCGCACGACGGCAGCGGAGACGCCATGGTCGGCCAGGTGCTTCTCGACGAGACCGGGGTAGCTCGTCGCGACGCGGTGACCGGCCACGTCGGCGAGGGCGGACGCGGTGCCGGGGCGGGCGGCATACCGGAACGTCGACGTCCCGAAGCCGAGACCCATGACCTCGACGGCCGCCGAGCCGGAGTCCAGCAGCAGGTCCCGCCCGGTGACACCACAGTCCACCGTCCCGGACCCGACGTAGACGGCGATGTCGCGGGGCCGGAGGTAGAAGAGCTCCACGCCGTTGTCGGCATCGACGACGATGAGCTCCTTGGGGTCCCGGCGCACGCGGTACCCCGCCTCCCGGAGCATGGCGGCCGCGGGGTCGGCGAGCGAGCCCTTGTTGGGAACGGCGATGCGCAGCATGTGATCGGATCTCTCGGGTCTGGGGCCGTGCGACGGGGTCGGTTTCCTCAGAGGTGCTGGTAGACGTCGTCCGGCGAGATGTCGGCGGCCAGCATGAGCACCTGGAGGTGGTACAGCAGCTGGCTGATCTCCTCGGCGGTCCGTTCGGCGCCCTCGTGCTCGGCGGCCATCCACACCTCGGCCGCCTCCTCGACGATCTTCTTGCCGATGGCGTGCACGCCGGCGTCCAGGGCCGCGACGGTGCCCGACCCGGGGGGACGGGTCAGGGCCTTCTCGGCCAGCTCGGCATACAGGCCGTCGAACGTCTTCACGAGAGCCAAGGGTACGGGGGCGAGGGGTGACCGCTCGCCCCCGTCCAGTGCCGCGTCAGCCGACGTGGGCCGGCTCGACCTCACGCTCCGGCTCGGGGCGTTCGGTGCGGGTGACCTTGACCCACTGGGTGAAGCCGTAGATGACGAACATCCCGTAGAAGGTGTACATCACGGCGGTCGGCACGTAGCCGGTGGCGAAGCCGAGGGGCACGCCGACCAGGTCGACCCCGATCCAGGCCAGCCAGAACTCGTTCCAGCCCCGGGCCATCGCGTAGGTGGCGACGATCGAGCCCACGAAGATCCAGGCGTCGCACCAGTAGAACCACCACTGCGGCGTGTAGAACGGGTTCGGCGAGGCCTCCCAGAGGGCCACGAACGCCTGGTGGACGAGAACGGTGCCGACCAGCCAGAAGGCGACGATCGCGACCCGCTCACCCGGGCGCATCCAGCGCGGGACGATCGCCGGGGCGTCGATGGCAGCCCCCATCCGGCGCCGGTGCTGCGCCCAGCGGACCCAGCCGTAGATGCTGACGACGATGAAGAAGACCTGACGGCCGGACTGGCCGTACAGCGGGATCCGCTCGTCGGCCCCGAAGGCGGCGCCGACGTAGACGAAGAACAGCATGATGTTGGCCACGATGCCGACCGGCCAGGCCCACACGAGGCGCTTCATGCCGAGCCAGGCGGAGGCGATGCCGATCGAGACGCCGATCAGCTCGAGCCAGTGCAGCTCGTACTTGCCGATGGGGATGGTCGCGTCGATGACCTGCTGGAAGAAGTTCTGCGACGGGTCAGTGGCCGCCGCAAGGAGGGTGTTCATGAGGGGTGTTCGTCCTTTGGGTTCGTTGTGCTTCTCGGACGAACTCCGGGGACGTGCACCACGGGCGGGCCGGCGGTCGACAGACCTCCGGCACAACCGTCGTACGTGCTTCCTACCATCCGGACTTTCACCGTCGGTCCTGGGGTTCCACCAGGTCAACCGGCCGCTGGCTGCGGTCGGGTCGCGGACTGTCACCGCCGGCTCGGAGTTTCACCGACCCCGGAGCACGTGGGGCCAGTATGCCGCAGGGTCACCGGGGGGGACACCCTCGTCGGGGCGTGCGCTCGCTCACCTCGCGTCCGGCACCATGCGAGGAAGCCGTGACGCCGGTCCGGCCCGACACCGGGCCGGTGGACGTCACCGACGTTCCGACCCTAGCCTCGGCCGATGGAACGCACCGCGCAGGCACCTGACGTCTGGGAGAGCCCCGACCCTCCCTTGGCCTTCGCCCAGGATCAGCTTGCCTGGTACAGCCGGAACAACCGCAACGCGCGCATCGGCCACTACTCCATCGAGGTCTCCCAGCTCGTCGCCGCGGCGGCCACGACCCTCGCCGCCGCCATCGGCGCGACAGCGGCGTTGACCGCGGCGCTGGCGAGCCTGACGTTGCTGCTCACGGGCTTGCGCCAGGTCTTCGCCTTCCGCGAGAAGTGGGCCACCATGACGTGGGCCACCGTGCAGATCGAGCACGAGATCACGCTCTATCGGCTGCAACCACCCGAGGGTCGAGCGGCCGCGGGCCGGCGGCTCGTCCTCCAGGTCGATTCCATCGTCGCCGAGGAGACCCAGGGATGGGCCGAACGCCTCCGAGCGTCCGGATCGCCACCCTCGCCGGCGGTGCACGCCGTCGAATGAGGTCGCGGGCACGCCGAGCCGCCTTCGCAGCCGTGCGACCTCGGGGTGCCCCAAGCGCGTCCACACGCGCGCTTGGCACCCGGGGGCGTCGTCCAGTCGGACCGGCTCACTCCACGAGGATGCCCATCGCCCGGAGCAGACCGGTCGCGCCGGTGTCATCGACCTTCATCCCCTGGACCCGGTTCCGGGACGGGTCGAACGCGTAGCCGCTCGCCCCGACGAGGCCGGCGCCGCGCAGGTCGGTTCCGACGAACACCGCACCGGCGAGGTCGCTCCCGGCGAAGTCGACGGCTCGGCAGACCGCGCCCGCGAAGTCCGCCTCGCGCAGCGAGCAGTCGACCATCCGGCTCCCTGCGAGCTCGCCCTCCTGGAAGGACGCCAGGTCCAGGCGGCACCGTTCGAAGTCCCACGGGCGCGCCGAGAGCGCAGCCGCGGCGGCACGGGTCCACACCACCGCGAGTGCCTTGCAGTCCACGAAGCGGCAGTCGACGAGACGCGACGCGTCGAGGTCGACCCTGGAGAGGTTGCACCCGGTGAAGACGCAGTCGGTGAAGGTGCAGCCCCGCAGTGCGGCGCCCTCCATCACCGAACCGTCGAACCGGCACCCCTCCAGCTCGACGCCCTCGAGCACCTCGCCCGGCGCGAGCCCCTCGGTGATGGTGAGGTCGGCGGCATACCCGTCGAGCCCCGACAGGCGCTCGACCAACGAGCCGGAGTCGCTCACTGCTGGCCGTGCTGCTGAGCCAGGGCGCGCAGCTCCTCCACCGCCCCCGCCGCGGACTCCGCCCCGAAGACCGCCGACCCGGCGACGAACACGTCGGCACCGGCCACCGCGCACTGCTCGATCGTCGACGCGGACACGCCACCGTCGACCTGCACCCAGATCTCGCCACCGACGCGGCGCACCGCCTCACGGACCTCGCGCACCTTCGCCATCTGGTCGGCCATGAAGGACTGACCCCCGAAGCCGGGCTCGACCGTCATGACGAGCACCATGTCGACCTCGCCCAGCAGGTCGGCGTACGGGGCGAAGGCCGTCCCCGGCTTGACGGCGAAGGCCGCCCGGGCCCCGGCCGAGCGGATCGCCCGAGCAGTGCCCACGGCATCCCGCACCGCCTCGACGTGGAAGGTCACCGACCTCGCGCCGGCCTCGGCGTAGCCCGGCGCCCACCGGTCCGGGTCGTCGATCATGAGGTGGCAGTCCACCGGGATCGGCGACACCGCGACGAGCCGCTCGACGACCGGCAGGCCGAGGGTGAGGTTGGGCACGAAGTGGTTGTCCATGACGTCGACGTGCGCCCAGTCGGCGTTCGCGATGGCGCCCAGCTCCCGCTCGAGGTTGGCGAAGTCTGCGGAGAGGAGCGACGGTGAGATCTGCACGCGCGCCACCCTAACGACGCCGCAGCAGCGCGAAGAACATCGCGTCGGTCCCGTGCACGTGCGGCCAGAGCTGCACGAAGGGACCCTCGCCGAGCCCCTCCAGGGAGGCCCCGGCCGCGTCGGTGAACAGCGGGCGCGCGTCGTCGAGCTCCACGTCCGATCTCTTCTTGAGGACGTCGGCGACGACGAACCGGGTCTCGGCCACGTGGGGGCTGCAGGTGGCGTACCCGACGACCCCACCGGGTGCCACCGCGTCGAGGGCCGAGGTGAGCAGGGCGCGCTGCAGCGGGGCCAGCTCGGCCACGTCGGACGGGGACCGTCGCCACCGAGCCTCCGGACGTCGCCGCAGCGCTCCCAGCCCGGTGCACGGGGCGTCGACGAGAACGCGGCCGTATGCCGCCGGCTCGTCATCCCCGAGGCGTCGACCGTCCGCCGTGCGCACGTCGACGCTGTGGCCGCTTCTCGTCGCCAGCCCGGCCACGGGTCTGAGGGTCGAGCGCACGAGGTCAGCCCGGTGCTGGCTGACCTCGTTCGCCACGAGGTCGGCGCCGGTGCGGAGCGCCAACGCGCCCAGCACCCCGGCCTTCCCCCCTGGACCCGCGCAGAGGTCGAGCCACCGCGCGGGGAGGCCGGGCACGGTCTGCGCCGTGGCCAGCGCGAGTGCCACGAGCTGGGAGCCCTCGTCCTGGACGGCCGCCCGGCCGTCCCGCACGGCCGCGAGGTCACCCGGGTCGCCCGAGACCAGGACCGCCCCGATGGGTGAGCCGGTGCTCCGCTCGACGTCGCCCGCCGCGACCAGCTCGTCGACGGTCGAGAGGCCCGGCCGGGCCACGAGGTGCACCTGCGGTGGCTCGTTGTCGGCCTCGAGCAGGGACGTCAGCTCGCCGTCCACGGTGCCCGGCGTGGCCCGTCCGTGCCCCAGCAGTGCCGCCCGGAGGGCGCTGACCACCCACTCGGGATGGCTGTGGCGCACCGCGAGCGCTGCCGCTCCTCCGCCCTCGGGGACGACCGCCTCGCGCCACTGCTCGAGCGTGCGCTCGCTGATGCGTCGCAGAACGGCGTTGACGAAGCCGCTCGCGCCGGCACCGGCCACCGCGCGGGTCAGACCGACCGTCTGGTCGGCGGCGGCGTGCGTGGCCACCCGCATCCCCAGCAGCTGGTGGGACCCGAGGCGCAGGACGTCGAGGACCTGGGGGTCGATCCGCGAGGTGGGCCGCCCCGCGGCCTCGGCCACGACGGCGTCGTAGAAGCCCTGCCAGCGGATGGTGCCGAACGCCAGCTCGGTGGCGAATGCGGCGTCGCGACCCTCCAGCCGGTGACGTCGCAGGACCGCCGACATCTCGAGGTTGGCGTAGGCGCCGTCGGCCACCGCGCGCAGGAGCGTGTATGCCGCGAAGCGAGTCGGCTCCGCCCGACGCGTCCGGTCCGCAGGCGCGGTGACGCTGCGCCGGCGCGGCCTGCCCCGACCGCCGTCGTCAGGCATCCAGGCGCTCCCCGCTCGTGATCCGCTCGCCGCGCGCCCAGTCGGCGGCACTCATCACCTTCCGTCCGGGCGGGCCCACCTCGCCCAGCTCGACGGGCGCCGACCCGGTGCCCACGAGCACGGCACGCTTGTCGACCCGCAGCACTCCCGGCTCGAGTGGGGCCAAGGCGACTTCCTCACGGACCGCAGGAGTCGTCGGCATCCGCACCGGTCCGATCTTGAGTCGTCCCCCACGGAACGTCGTCCACGCACCCGGTGCCGGCGTGCAGCCGCGCACGTGTCGGTCGACGACGTGGGCGGGGAGGGCCCAGCGGACCCGCGCCTCGTCGGTGGTGAGCTTCGGAGCATGGCTCACACCCTCCGAGGGTTGCGGAACGGCCCGGAGATCACCGGCCTCCAGACCGTCCATCGTCGCGACGAGGAGCCCGGCTCCGGCGTGGGCCAGCCGGTCGAGCAGCGTTCCCGCAGTGTCGTCGGGTCGAACCGGCTCGGTGAGCGTGCCGAGCACTGGTCCGGTGTCGAGGCCCTCTTCCAGGAGGAACGTCGTCGCACCGGTCACCTCGTCGCCGGCCATCACCGCCCGCTGCACGGGTGCCGCACCCCGCCAGGCCGGCAGGAGCGAGAAGTGGAGGTTCACCCACCCGTGTGCGGGGATGTCGAGCGCCACCCGGGGCACGAGGGCGCCGTACGCCACGACGGGGCAGCAGTCCGGGGCCAGCCCGCGCAGGCGGTCGAGGAACTGGGGGTGACGCGGCGCGGGCGGGGTCAGCACGAGGAGGCCGTGCTCGAGGGCGGTCTGCTTGACCGGCGACGGCGCCAGGGCGCGGCCCCGCCCAGCCGGCGCGTCGGGCCGAGTCACGACAGCGACGACCTCGTGGCGGGAAGCCAGCAGGGCCCGCAGTGACGGGACCGCTGTGACAGGCGTGCCGGCGACGACGAGCCGCACTCAACGCCTCCCGAACGCGTTCGCGTGGGGGGTGGACCGGACGACGGAGGGCGGGCCGCCTGCCCAGTCGGCCTCCCGGACGATCCGCATGGCCGCGCGACGGTGCTCGGGGGCGAGCAGCACGGGGTCGTCGAAGACGCGGATGGGGGTGACGCTCACCCCGGGATTCTAGGTGGACGCGGTCACGCGCTCGGGTCCGGCGGGTCCACCCGAACGGTGACCGGATCCGGGTCCTTGCGTGCGGAGGCACGCGCCCGCATCGCCGCCAGCTCGCGCGCCAGAGCGAGGCCATCGGTCTCCGGCACCGTGACGATCGCCCGCCAGAGGCCGTCAGCGCCGTGGGGCAGGGGACCCAGCACCGCGGCCGAGTCGGGCAGGTGCAGCTCGGCCGCTGCGGCCTCGAGCGCGGCCCGGCTCCCGGTGAGCAGGGCGGTCCGGTGCGTCGGGGGAAGGGAGAGGTGCCGTCGCTCGGCGAGCTCGCGGTCGGCGAACCACGCCGGGTCCCAGCGCACGAGGGCCTCGACGGCGGGCAGTGTCACCTCAGTCGACGCCCCCGCGAGCACGACCCGGCCCCCCGCGTCTGCCGGCCGGACGAGGGCTGCTGCGGCGAGCCACCGCCGGAGGGCCTCCTCGCCCGCCGTCAGGCTGGGTCGCTCGAGCAGCGCCCACGCGTCGAGGAGGAGAGCCGCGGCATACCCCTCGGGTGCAACCGGCTCCGCGCCGGGGGTGGAGACGACGAGGCGAGGGCCCGCGGGGACGGCCTCCAGCACCGTGCCCGCACCGGAGCGCTCGACCGGGACGCCGGGAAAGGCCCGTCCCAGCTCCTCCGCGGTGCGGCGGGCACCCACCACCGACGACCGCAGCCGGGTGCCGGCGCACGACGGGCAGGTGAACGCCGTCTCCACCCGCCCGCACCACCGGCAGGCGGGAGGCCCCTGCGGGCCGGGGAGCCCGAGTGGGCCTGCGCACACCGGGCAGCGCGCGGGACGACGACAGTCCTGGCAGGAAAGGGCCGGCAGGTACCCACGCCGGGGCACCTGGACGAGCACCGGGCCGGCCACGAGAGCCTCCTTGGCGGTGCGCCACGCGACGCTCGGCAGGTGCGCCGCCGCCACCGCCGGATCGCGGTCCGGGTCGTGCCCCTCACCCGCGACGTGGACGGCCGGAACCGCCCGCCGCACCGCGGCCCGCGGCGCCTCCACGCGCGTGAGCACCAACCGTTCGACGAGCTCCGCGACCGCGACCGAACGGGCGAAACCCGCGGCGAGCACCCCCGCCCCCTCGACCGCTGCCCGGGCCAGCACGACTTCGCGCACATGTGGGTAGGGCGCGCGCGGCTCGTCGAGGAGGTCGTCACCGTCGTCCCACCAGGCGAGCAGCCCGAGGTCGCGCACCGGGGCGAAGGCCGCCGCCCTCGTCCCCACCACGACCTGGGCGTGCCCGCGCAGGACCTTGAGGTATGCCGTGTACCGAGCCTGGGGCCCCTGGTCGGCGGTGAGCCGGGTGTGCCTCGCGGAGCCGAGCACCTCGGCGAGGGCCGCCTCCACCCGCACGACGTCGCGGTGGTCAGGGACGACGATCACCGCACCGCGACCCCCCTCCACCGCTGCCCGGGCGGCCTCTGCCAGGAGGACCGGCCACCCGGCGTCGCTGCGCGTCGACGGCAGCGTGAGGACCGAGGCGCCGGGCGCACCACCTGCGGTGAGGTGGGCGAGGAAGGCCGGCCCGGCGGCATACGCCTGCCATTCACGGCTGGAGCGTGGCGGCAGGGGCGGATGTGCGGGCGGGTCGACGGCGAGGGCCTTCTCGGCCGCCGCGTGGCGGGGAGGGACGGCGAGCCGCAGAACGTCGCCGAGCGACCCGGCATACCGGTCGGCCACCGCTCTGGCGCCGCGCAGCACCTCGGGTACGAGCACCGGCTCGGGGGAGACCACCCGCCGCAGCGGGCTCAACCGGCCCGGGTGCTCCGCCGCCTCCCGGCGCTCCAGGACGAAGCCGTCGAGGTCCTGGCCCGCGAACCGCACCTTGACACGCACCCCCGGGACGGCCGTCGCGGCCATCGACTCCGGGACGGTGTACTCGAAGGGGCGGTCCAGGTGGGCCAGCCCGGTGTCGACCTGGACGACCGCCACGGGACGCTCGGCGGTCGTCGGGTCGTCGCCGGCGAGTCGACGAGGACGTGCGGCGACCGGACGAGGTGTGAGGAGTGCGAGCTGCTCGCCGGGCGCGCCCTCGTCGCCGTGGGCCACTGTCACGCTCCCGAAACTAGCGGAGCCCACCGACCCTGGCGTGGTGGTCGGGTCGGCTGTGGACGACGAGGTCAGCCGTGTGCCGCGCGCTGCAGATCCTCCACCCGGTCGGTGTGCTCCCAGGTGAAGGGGTTGTCCACGCCGTCGGCGGTCGTGCGGCCGAAGTGGCCGTAGGCCGCGGTCGCCCGGTAGATGGGGCGGAGCAGGTCCAGCTGCTCGAGGATGGCGGCGGGCCGCAGATCGAAGGTCGTCGTGATCGCCTTCTGGATCCGCTCTGCCGGAACGGTCTCGGTGCCGAAGGTCTCGACGTAGAGGCCGACCGGCTGTGCCTTGCCGATCGCGTAGGCGACCTGCAGCTCGCACCGACGGGCCAGACCGGCGGAGACGACGTTCTTGGCCACCCACCGCGTGGCGTAGGCGGCGGAGCGGTCCACCTTGCTCGGGTCCTTGCCGGAGAAGGCGCCGCCCCCGTGCCGCGCCATGCCACCGTAGGTGTCGACGATGATCTTGCGGCCGGTGAGCCCGGCGTCGCCCATCGGCCCACCGATGACGAACTTGCCCGTGGGGTTGATGTACGCGCGGTAGTCCTCCGTGCGGATCGACGTGCCGGCATCCGAGAGCTGGGCCAGCACGGGGTCGATGACGTGGGCCCGGATGTCGGGCTCGAGCATCCCCTCGATCGAGATGTCCTCCGCGTGCTGTGTCGACACGACGACGGCGTCGAGGGAGACGGCGCGGTCACCGTCGTACGCGATGGTCACCTGCGTCTTGCCGTCGGGCCGCAGGTAGGTGAGCTCGCCGGTCTTGCGCACCGCGGTGAGTCGCTCGGCGAGGCGGTGCGCGAGGAAGATCGGGAGCGGCATGAGCTCCGGGGTGTCGTCGGTCGCGTAGCCGAACATCAGGCCCTGGTCGCCGGCGCCCTGCTTGTCGAGCGGGTCGACTCCGCCGGTGCGGCTCTCGAATGCCGTGTCGACGCCCTGGGCGATGTCGGGGCTCTGTTGCCCGATCGACGCGCTGACCCCGCACGACGCGCCGTCGAAACCCTTCGTCGAGCTGTCGTAGCCGATGCGCAGGACCGTGTCCCGGACGATCTTCGGGATCTCGACGTAGGCCTCGGTGGTGACCTCGCCGGCGACGTGCACGAGACCCGTGGTGACCATGGTCTCGACGGCGACGCGGCTGCGCGGGTCCTGGGCCAGCATCGCGTCGAGGATCGCGTCGGAGATCTGGTCACAGATCTTGTCCGGGTGACCTTCGGTCACGGACTCGGACGTGAACAGGCGTGCGGACACGCGGAACTCCTTCGGTGGGACGGGCCGGCCGCGGCTGCAGGCCGCCGCGCGCGCGGCCAATCTACCGGTGCCGGGTGCCCGGCAAAGATTGGGTCCGACGGATGGTGCAAGGTCTGGGATGATGCAGAGCGTGTCTGACGGGTCCACGCGTGAAGCGAGAGCGGGAGATACCGGCAGACAGTCGCCGGTGAGCCCTGCCGACGAGGCGCTCTCCCTGCTCACGCGGGCCCAGGCACTGGCCGACCAGCTCCGGGTCGACGCGAACCAGGAGGTGAGCCACGCCCGCGCCGAGGCTCTGCGCGTGCGGGCCGAGGCCCAGGCGGGCGCCCACGAGCTCGAGGAGCTGCAGGTCACCCTCCAGGCGGCCCGGGAGGAGGCGGAGCGACGCCTCGAGGAGACCCGGGCGGAGGTCGAGATCATGCTTGCGGACGCCGCCGACCAGGCGTCCCTGCTGCGTGCCCGGGCCACCAAGGCGAGCGACGAGGCCGTGGCGCTCGCGGAGGAGCAGGCCCAGGCGCAGCTCGCCGACGCCCAGGCCAAGGCCGACGCCCTCCTCGACGAGGCGCGGACCCACCAGAAGGCGATCCTCACCCGGCTGGCGCGCGACGAGCAGGCCCAGCAGGAGAGGTTCACCACGGAGCACGAGACGCTGTCGACCCAGCTGGCCGCGGTGCGGGAGTCGACGCTCACCGAGCTCGCGGACCTGCGCCGGGACTCGGAGGAGTATGCCGCCCGCCACCGGCGCGAGGCCGAGGGCGAGGTGGCGACCCGGCTCGCCCAGGTGTCCGAGCGTGAGGCCGCGTCCCGAGCCGAGGCCGAGGAGCTCCTCGCTTCGGCGCGCGAGCGGGCAGCCGGGGTGGTCGCCCAGGCCGAGGAGGAGGCGGCCGGGATCATGGCCACCGCTGAGGCGCACCTGACCTGGGCACAGGGAACGGTGCGCGACATCCTCGCTCGCGCCGAGGCGGACGCCGCCGAACGGGCGCGGACACACCACCAGGAGCTCGCCGAGCGCACGAGGACCCATCGGCACCGGGTCGAGACCCTGCTCGGCAGCGCGACGGCCAAGAGCCGCGACCGGCTCGCGGAGGCGGAGTCCGAGTCCACGAGGATGCGCGAGCAGGCCGAGGCCGTGCTCGGCGAGGCCCTCGCCGACGCAACCCGCACCCGCGAGGCGGCCGGTCGTGAGTCGGAGCGCATCGTCGCGGAGGCGCAGGTCCGCGAGGCGGAGGCCCGGCAACGCGCGGACCGCCGTCTGGCGGACGCCGACCTGGGCGCCCGGACGGTCCGGCAGCGCGCGGCGGAGGACGTGGAGCGGATGCACCGGGAGGCTCACGAGTACCACCGGGCCGCCCGCGCCGAGATCATGAAGGCCTCCGAGGAGGCGAGGGTGCGCGCCGACGCCGTCCGCGCTGAGGCCCAGGCCGCGGTGGAGCGGGCCCGCGCCGAGGTGCATACACTCGCTGCCCGGCGGGACGCCATCACCGCACAGCTCGGCAACCTTTCCGGGGTCATCGACGCCCTGGCGATTCAGGAACAACCCCACCCTCCCACCCCCGACCAGGAGTCCCCATGAACCAGCCGGAGTTCCCCACTGTCTTCCGCGGCTACGACCCCGTCCAGGTCGACCAGCACGTCACGGCCCTGGAGCAGATCGCGGAGGCCGCTCGGCAGGAGGCGGCCCAGAGCGCCGTCGAGCTGAGCAAGCTCCGGCACGTCCACGAGGCGCTCAGCGAGGAGCTCGAGGACCAGCGCCGCGCGATCACCGAGCTCGAGGCACAGACGCGCACGGTGTCGAGCCCGACCTTCGCGGACCTCGGTCAACGGATCGGCGCGATGCTGGGGCTCGCCGACGAGGAGGCCGCCGCGATGCGGGAGGGGGCGAATGCGGACGTCGACGAGATCCGCCGCGGCGCACAGGAGGCCGCCGCCCTGACCCGGGCCGAGGCGGACCGGTACGCCGAGGAGATGCGCTCCAAGGCGGAGGTCGAGACGTCGGAGACGCTGTCGCGCGCGAAGAAGGAGGCCGACGCCATCATCGACGACGCCGCGCGCGAGGCGGCCGCCCGCCGCGAGGAGGCGGAGGCCTACTTCGAGAAGCAGCGGGCCACCGCGGCCGCCTCCGCGGCGGACTTCGAGCGCACCCTCGGCGAGCGTCGCGAGCGGTCCGCGGCGGAGTTCACCGCGCAGATGGCCAAGCAGGACCAGGCGCTCGCCGCGGTCCAGGAGCGCGCCGACCTCCTGGCCAGGGAGTCCGAGGAGGACCACCGGACCAAGGCCGACGAGGCCGCTCGTGCGCTCGAGGCAGCGCGCAGGGAGGCCTCCACCCTGGTGAGCTCCGCGAAGGAGCAGGCCGACCGCATCCGTCGCGACTCCGAGCGCGAGCTCGCCGCGGCCACCGCTCGTCGTGACAGCATCACCGCGCAGCTCAGCAACGTGCGCAACATGCTCGCGACACTGGGTGGTGGACCCACCAACCTCGGCTCCCCCTCGACGGAGGAGCCGAGGGATGCCGGCGTCGCCGCGACCGTGGACGCCCCGGTCCCAGCGTCCGCAGCGGGTGCCCAGGATGAGGGCGCCGGGCACACCGGCGAGTCCAGCACCGACGAACTGGCCACCGGAGAGCACGACGACACGACGGCCGAGGAGGCTCACGGCGGCATCCAGCAGCCGGAGGGTGACGAGGCGCAGGGTGAGGATGCGCGGGGCGACCTCGCGGATCCTCGGCAGGCGGAGGTGGAGCCGGACCAGGTCGAGGGGGACGAGGTCGCGGCGGAGGACCACGAGGGTGACGAGACCGAGCAGCACGTCGACGCCGACAACCACGCCACTGCCCGTCACTGACCCCTCTCGTCCCCCTGTCCCCGCCCGGGCCGGACAGGGAGGTCAGAGCAGCGGAAGAACCGCGTCCCAGACGGCGCGCGCGACCTCGACCTTGGAGGCCGGACCCACGTCGCTGACCTCGTCGGTGCCGCGGCGCAGGATGTGGACGGTGTTGTCGTCGCGGCCGAACGCCTTGTCGAGGCCCACCTCGTTGACGACGAGCAGGTCGCACCCCTTGCGGGCCAGCTTCGCCCGGGCGTGCTCGAGCACCGATCCGTTCCCGTCGCCGGTCTCCGCCGCGAACCCCACGAGCACCGGCGACGCGGCGTCGCCCCGGGCCTGCACCAGCCCGGCGAGGATGTCGGGGTTGCGCACCAGCGTGACGACCGGCGCAGAGGCGTCGAGGGAGCCGTCGCCACCACTCGCGTGGGTCTTCTTGATCTTGTGCTCCGCGTACTCGGCGGGTCGGAAGTCCGCGACGGCGGCCGCCATGACGACGGCGTCCGCGCCGGGGGCGACCTCGGCGAGCGCCGCTTCGAGGTCGAGCGCCGTCTCGACCCGGACGACCTCCACTCCCGGCGGCGGCAGGAGTGAGGAGGACGAGATCAGCGTCACCCGAGCACCCCGGGCCGCTGCGACCTCGGCCAGGGCATGTCCCTGCTTGCCGGACGAACGGTTCCCGAGGTAGCGCACCGGGTCCAGCGGTTCCCGCGTACCGCCGGCTGTGACGACCACCCGCCGCCCGATGAGGTCCCCCGCTCCCCCACCTCGTCTGTCAGATCGCGGCGAGACGCCGTCGACAGCGGGTGTCGGCGGCATCCCCACAGACGACGTCGGGGAGGCGGACGAGGCACGGGCGAGCAGACGGGCGCAGACGGCATACAGCTCCTCCGGCTCCGGCAGCCGGCCGGGGCCGGTGTCACGTCCGGTGAGACGCCCGGATGCCGGGGGCACGACGTGCACCCCCCGCTCGGTGAGCGTCGCGACGTTCGCCTGCGTGGCGGCGTGCTCCCACATCTCGGTGTGCATCGCCGGGGCCATGACGACCGGGCAGCGCGCGGTGAGCAGGACGTTGGTGAGGAGGTCGTCGGCCTGGCCGGTGGCGGCGCGCGCGAGCAGGTCGGCGGTCGCCGGTGCCACGACGACGAGGTCGGCCTGCTGGCCGAGCCGGACGTGCGGCACCTCGGTGATGTCCGACCACACGTCGGTGGGGACCGGCTTGCCGGAGAGGGCCGCCCACGTCGCCTCCCCGACGAAGCGCAGGGCGCCGGCGGTGGGCACCACGGTGACGTCGTGGCCGCCCTCGGTGAGCAGTCGCAGGAGCGAGCAGGCCTTGTATGCCGCGATGCCCCCGGCGACTCCGAGGACGACCCTCACGGGGTCACTCCTCGGTCGGCGTGGAGGTGAGGAGGCCCTCGTTGATCTCGCGCAGCGCGATGGACATCGGCTTCTCGTGCACCTCGGAGTCGACCAGAGGGCCGACGTACTCGAGCAGGCCCTCCTGGAGCTGGGCGTAGTAGGCGTTGATCTGCCGGGCCCGCTTGGCCGAGTAGAGCACGAGGGCGTACTTGGAGTCGGCGCGCTCGAGCAGCTCGTCGATCGGCGGGTTGGTGATCCCGATGGGGTCGGCCAGGGTTCCGGACACGCTCAGTCTCGCTTCGCTATGGGTTCGGGTGATCTCATCAATGATACGAGTTCCTCGGCCGCGCGCCGAACGTCGTCGTTGAGCACGACCACGTCGAACTCGGCTGCCGCTGCGAGCTCGACCCTGGCGGTGCCCAGCCGGGCCTCACGCTCCGGCTCCGCCTCGGTGCCCCGCCCGACGAGGCGGCGGACCAGCTCCTCCCACGTCGGCGGGGCGAGGAAGACGAAGAAGGCGTCGGGCATGCTCTCCCGCACCTGACGGGCGCCATGGAGGTCGATCTCGAGGAGGACCGGGCGGCCCGCGGCCAGTGCCTCCTCGACGGGTCTGCGCGGGGTGCCGTACCGCGCGAGGCCGTGCACGACAGCCCACTCGAGCAGCTCCCCCTCGACGACCATCCGGTCGAACTCGGCGTCGTCGACGAAGTGGTAGTGGACGCCGTCGGCCTCTCGGGGCCGAGGCCTGCGGGTGGTCACCGAGACGGAGAGCCAGACCTCGGGGTGGTGCTCGCGGACGTAGCCCGCGACGGTGCCCTTGCCGACGGCGGTCGGACCGGCGAGGACGGTGAGGCGTGAGCGCCCCGTCACGACCGCCCGAAGCGCTCGAGGAGCGCCGCGACCTGGTTCTGTCCGAGACCACGGACCCGACGGCTCTCCGAGATGCCGACCTCATCCATGATCTGGCGGGCGCGGACACGGCCGACACCGGGCATCGACTCCAGGAGCGCCGAGACTCGCATCTTGCCGATGACGTCATTGGTCTTGCCGTCGGCGATGACCTCGTTGAGGGAGGCGCCGGAATGCTTGAGCCGGTGCTTGACCTCGGCACGCTCCCGGCGGGAGGCTGCGGCCTTCTCGAGTGCCGCGGCGCGCTGTTCAGGTGTGAGCGGCGGAAGTGCCACAGGAAGTCCTTCTTCGCCATGCGGACGCTGGCTTCTCAACGCCCGACTGTACGGCTGCGACTCTATCGCGACGACCTGAATGCGACGACCCTCCCCGGGTCGCGTCGTCACCCACTGCCAGCCACCCCGTCGGCGAGCTGGGCGGACACTCGCCGAGCTGCCTCGCGCAGCCGCGCCGGGTCCGGCCCGGCGGTGAGGACCTCGCGGCTGCTGCTGCCCAGGACCTGCCCCACGGCGGTGCCGAAGGTGCTGCGGAGAGCGAGAGCCGTCCCTCCTTGCGCACCGATGCCCGGCGCCAGGATCGGCCCGGATGCCGCTGCGAGGTCGAGCCCGAGGTCCACCACGGCGCTGCCCACGGTGGCACCGACCACGATGCCGACGCTGCCCAAGGAGCCGGTGACACGGGCCGCCGTGTTGTCCTCCCTCACCCCGTCGACCACCGACGCGGCGACCGTCCGCCCGTTCACGGCCGCGTGCTGCACCGAGGCGCCTTCCGGGTTCGACGTCAGGGTGAGGACGAAGACCCCCCGGCCACGTGCCGCCGCGAGGTCGAGCGCCGGTCGGAGGGACTCGTAGCCCAGGAACGGGCTCACGGTGATGGCGTCCGCTCGCAAGGGGGAGGCGTCGGAGAGGTAGGCCTCCGCGTACCCCGCCATCGTCGTGCCGATGTCACCCCGCTTGATGTCGAGGAGCGAGAGGGTGCCGGCGTCGCGCAGCCCCTCGAGCGTGCGCTCGAGGACGGCGACACCTCTCGACCCGAACCGCTCGAAGAACGCCGACTGCGGCTTGACGGCTGCCACCTCTCCCCCGAACGCCTCGACGCAGGTCATCGCGAACCTCTCGAGCCCGTCGACGGTGTCCGGGAGCCCCCACTGCGCGAGGAGCGCAGCATGCGGGTCGATGCCGACGCACAACGGGCCGTGCTCTGCCATCGCCGCTCGGAGGAGCTCGCCGTAGCTCCGGACGGCCCGGGTCACGGGCGTGCCGTCCTGTCGTGAGCGATGCCGACGGCGTCGGTGAACCGGCCGAAGCCGTGTCGGGCGACCTCGGCCTCGAGCTCGTCGACGACCCGACGCGGGCGCGAGGGGTCGTGGAAGGTGGCGGTGCCGACCTGGACCGCCGAGGCCCCGGCAGCCACGAGCTCGAGGGCGTCGCGCCCGGTGCGCACTCCCCCGACTCCGATGAGGGGCGCGGTCGGCAGCCGTCCCTCGCGCATGGCCGCGGTGACCTCCCACAGCGCCCGCACGGCGACCGGGCGGATCGCGGGCCCGGACAGGCCCCCCGTGACGCCGGCGAGCTGCGGTCGCAGCAGGTCGGTGTCGATGGCCATGCCGAGGAGGGTGTTGATCATCGTCAGGCCGTCCGCACCCGCACGCAGTGCCGCCGCGGCGACCGAGACGATGTCCGTCACGTCGGGGGTGAGCTTGGCGAACATCGGGGTGCCCTCTGGGAGCCGCTCGCGCACGAGCCGCACGACCCGCTCGGAGGAGACCGGGTCGCAGGCGAAGACCAGACCGCGGTTGGCGACGTTGGGGCACGAGATGTTGACCTCGACCCCGACGACCGCATCGTATGCCGGGCTGCTCGCGAGTCGCTCGGCGACGTCGGCGAACTCCTCGGCGGTCGTGCCGGCGATGGAGACGAGGGCCCGAGCTCCGACGGAGCCGAGCCAAGGGAGGTCCTCCTTGGCGAACGCGTCGATCCCGGGTCCCTGGAGCCCGATCGAGTTCAGCATGCCGGATGCCGTCTCGGCCATCCGCGGCGTGCCGCGACCCGAGCGCGGGGCCGCCATGACGGTCTTCGTGACGAAGGCGCCGAGCTCGGAGACAGGGAAGAAGCGGTGCAGCTCATGGCCGTTCGCCGCACAGCCGGACGCCGTCATCACCGGGTTGGGCAGGACCATCGAGGCGAGCGCGGTCGACATGTCCACCATCAGTGGCCACCCGCCGACGGGGCCCCGAGGGTATCGGCCGGCACCCGGCACACCCCGTCGGCGAAGGCGTCCCACCGCACACGGTCACCCCGGAAGACCGGGCCCTCGACACACGAGCGGACCATGCGGGTCACCCCGTCGTTGCCGGTCACCGGCAGGACGCAGGTCATGCAGACGCCGACACCGCAGGCCATCGACTCCTCGACGGCTACCTGGGCGACCGCCCCGTGGGCGTCGGCGATCTCGGTGACCGATCGCAGCATCGCCATCGGGCCGCACCCGTAGACGACACCCGCACCGGTGCGATCGAGAACGTCACCGAGGACGTCCGAGACCCAGCCCCGACGGCCCGCGGACCCGTCGTCCGTCGTCACGACGACACCGTCTGCGGTGCGGCGGGCCTCCACGACCCCGAAGAGGCGGTCGTCGGATGCCGCGCCGAGCACCATCTCGACCTGGCACCCCCGGGCCTGCAGCGCCTCCGCGAGCCAGAAGAGCGGGGCCGAGCCGTAGCCGCCACCGACGAGCACACAGGGAACCGCGTCGGCGGGCAGGGGGAAGGGGCGCCCCAACGGTCCAACGACGTCCACCGGGTCGTGCGGGCGCAGGCCGGTGAGCCAGGTGGTGCCCGCGCCGTGCGCCGCCACGACCACGTCCACGGTGCCGCCATAGGTCCCGGACGGTTTGGCCCGGTGGATCGAGAAGCACCGCCGCAGGAGGTTGGCGGAGGTCGCCCCACCGACGGCCAGGGCGACGAACTGGCCCGGCCTGGCGAGCTCGGCGACCCCTGGGCTGACGATGGTGAGGTGGTGGTAGGCGCCGGCTCGCCGGGTGGCGATGAGCTCGCCGGCGACCTGGACGACGCCGCTCACGCCGGGGCCCCGACGGCCGTGCCCGCGCCGGCCGGCTCGACGCCGTAGAGGTCGAGCGCGGAGGCGTGGTCCTGGAGCGACGTGACGTCGAGGTCCCCGACGAGCACCGCCTCGATGGCCTGCACGGCCGCGGCCAGCTGCTGCACGGTCGTGATGATCGGCTTGTCCATGGCGGTCGTCGCCGCCCGGATCGCGTACCCGTCGGCTCGTGCCGATGCACTCGGCCCGCTGGGGGTGTTGACCACCATGTCGACCTCGCCGGCGTTGATCCAGTCCACGATCGAGCGTCCGTCCGGGCCCCGCTCGGCGTGCTTGAGGACGACCTCGGCGTCGATCGCGTTGCGCCGCAACACCTCTGCCGTGCCCGAGGTCGACACGATGCGGAACCCGAGGTCGACGAGGCGCTTGACGGGAAAGATGATGGCCCGCTTGTCCCGGTTGGCGACCGAGACGAACACCGTTCCCTTCGTGGGGAGCCCGCTGATCGCACCCAGCTGCGCCTTGGCGAAGGCGCGGCCGAAGTCGTGGTCGATGCCCATCACCTCGCCGGTGGACCTCATCTCCGGGCCGAGCAGGCTGTCGACGACGAGGCCTTCGGCGGTGCGGAACCGCTTGAACGGCAGCACCGCCTCCTTGACGGACATGGGGGCGTGAGCCGGCATCCTGCCCCCGTCGGTGTTCGCCGGCAGCAGCCCCTCGGCGCGGAGCTCGGCGATGGTGGCGCCGAGCATGATCCGGGCGGCCGCCTTGGCGATCGGCACTCCGGTCGCCTTGGCCACGAACGGCACGGTCCGCGAGGCGCGGGGGTTCGCCTCGAGGACGTAGAGGATGTCCTGGGCGAGGGCGAACTGCACGTTCATGAGCCCCTTCACCCCGATGCCCTCCGCCAGCTTCCTCACCGAGACCCGGACCCGGTCCAGCTCGCTCGCTCCGAGCGTGACCGGCGGCAGGGTGCACGAGGAGTCGCCCGAGTGGATCCCGGCCTCCTCGATGTGCTCCATGATCCCGCCGAGGTACATCTCCTCGCCGTCGAAGAGGACGTCGACGTCGATCTCGATGGCGTCGTCGAGGAACCGGTCGACGAGCACCGGGTGCTCGGGGCCCGCGAGCGTCGCCCGCTCGACGTAGCCCGACAAGGTGTCGTCGTCGTAGACGATCTCCATGCCGCGCCCGCCGAGCACGTACGACGGCCGGACGAGCACGGGGTAGCCGATCTCGCGGGCGATCTCCACCGCTTCTGCCGCGCTGTACGCCGTGCCGTGCTTGGGAGCGGGCAGACCTGCCTCGTGCAGCACCCGGCCGAAGGCGCCGCGGTCCTCCGCGAGGTCGATGGCCTCCGGGCTGGTGCCGACGATGGGCACCCCTTCGGCCTTGAGCGCCTTGGCGAGCCCGAGCGGGGTCTGCCCGCCCAGCTGCACGATGACGCCGGCCACAGGACCTGCCCGGGTCTCGGCGTGGACGACCTCGAGCACGTCCTCGAGGGTGAGCGGCTCGAAGTAGAGGCGGCTGCTCGTGTCGTAGTCCGTCGAGACCGTCTCGGGGTTGCAGTTGACCATCACCGTGTCGTAGCCGGCGTCGCGCAGGGCGAACGAGGCGTGCACACAGGAGTAGTCGAACTCCACCCCTTGGCCGATGCGGTTGGGCCCGGACCCGAGGATGAGCACCGCCGGCCGCTCCCGGGGAGCGACCTCGGTCTCCTCGTCGTACGTGCTGTAGTGGTAGGGCGTCCGCGCCGCGAACTCGGCGGCGCACGTGTCGACCGTCTTGAAGACGGGGCGGACACCGAGCGCATGGCGCACGCCGCGGACGACCGCTTCCGGCATCCCCCGCAACGAGCCCAGCTGGGCGTCGCTGAACCCGTGTCGCTTCGCCGACCGGAGGAGGTCGGGGGTGAGCTCCGGAGCGGCGGCGACGGCATCCGCCAGGTCCTCGATGAGGGACATCTGGTCGAGGAACCAGGGGTCGATGCCGGTCGCATCGTGCACCTCCTCGACGGAGAGCCCACCGCGCAGCGCCTGTTGGACGAGCACGAGGCGGCCGTCCGTGGGGCGGCGCGCCTCGTCGAGCAGCGCGCGAGCCTCCTGCGTGGTGGGACGCTCTCCGTCCCAGTGGAAGCTGCTGCCCTTCTTCTCCAGGGAGCGCAACGCCTTCTGGAGGGCCTCGGTGAACGAGCGGCCGATCGACATCGCCTCGCCGACCGACTTCATCGTCGTCGTCAGCGTGTCGTCGGCCGCCGGGAACTTCTCGAAGGCGAAGCGTGGCACCTTGACGACGACGTAGTCGAGCGTCGGCTCGAACGAGGCAGGGGTCTGCTGGGTGATGTCGTTGGGCACCTCGTCGAGGGTGTAGCCGATCGCGAGCTTCGCCGCGATCTTCGCGATCGGGAAGCCGGTCGCCTTCGACGCCAGCGCTGAGGAGCGGGAGACCCGTGGGTTCATCTCGATGACGATGACCCGGCCGTCGGCCGGGTTCACCGCGAACTGGATGTTGCAGCCGCCGGTGTCGACGCCCACCTCGCGGATGACGGCGATGCCGATGTCGCGCAGCCGTTGGTACTCCCGGTCGGTGAGGGTCAGGGCGGGCGCGACGGTGATCGAGTCACCCGTGTGGACGCCCATCGGGTCGAGGTTCTCGATGGAGCACACGACGACGACGTTGTCGGCGTGGTCGCGCATCACCTCGAGCTCGTACTCCTTCCAGCCGAGGATCGACTCCTCGAGGAGCACCTCGG